>NZ_JBSFLQ010000031.1:0-101369 GCF_053599115.1 Streptomyces sp. NPDC001020
CAGTGCGGTCACGAGGGTGGTCATGTTCGTCGTCACAAACGGATCTTGACCACCCTCGCCTCATGCCCGCAGGCATTCGGAAAGACTCGTCTAGTGCGGTGGCCCCGGTCGTCTTTACGGCCGGCGCCCCGCTGCCGACGTGTTCGCCCCCGTTGTCGCCGACCCGTGGTGCCCGTTCGGCCGGCGTCTGGAAGAGGAGTTCGGCGCCGTGGCGGTCGAGTAACCGTGGGCAACGGGAGCACGGCACGGCAGGACGCGCATGTCCGGCCAGTGTGAGCACGGGCAGCGATGCGAGGACCGCCAGCGCCGCCGTCATCCTCCCCGAAGCCGCGCAGGTCGCAGGCGGACACCACCATCTCGAACACGCCCGGGCGTGCCGATGGTGGTGTCCGCCGTGGCGACGGTCGTGGTCAGCCCTGCGTCACGGGACGTGGCCGCAGTGCCGAGGCGACCAGCGCGACGCCGACCAGGGTGACAAGGAGGGCGACCGTGACCAGGCCGACCAGCGCTGCGGAGACGTCGTCGGCGAAGAAGGCCGGAACGGCGCTGAGCCCCGACAGCAGTCGGGTGACGATCACGGCCACCGCGCCGGCGCGGCTGCCCCGCCAGGCCAGAGCGATGCCGACCAGGGTGATCAGTCCGAGTACGGCGCCCACGACGGCCACCGCAAACGGAGGGTGATCACCGTCGCCGAGCGGCAGCGAGATCACGTCGATGAGCCCGAGCAGGCCGGACAGGACCAGTCCGGTGACAAGAAGGCGGGTGCGGTTCACGTGGTCCTCCTGGGTGAGGGACGAAGTGCCGGTGTCGTGCCCGCAGTCTGGGTTCGGCGGCCGGGGCCGCGGATCGGGGCCGGCCCGCAACCGTTCTCCGTGCTGCCACGTATTCACTCCTGGTGAGCGCCGGCCCTACCCTGAGCGCGTGGCAACTCGGGGTCTGTTCGCTGTCGCCGCCGCGGCCCTCACGAGCGTGCTGGCGGCTGCCGGAGTGGTCCTGGCCGTGCTCGGCGGTGACAGGGGTGCCACCACTGCGTTCGTGATCAGTGTGGCGTTCGGCCTGCCCTCCGTCGTACTGGGCGTCGTGGTGGCGGTACGCCGTCCGCACAGCGCGGTCGGTCTGCTGCTGGTGCTGGTCGGCGCGACGGCGGTGTGGCTTACGGTCAGCGAGCTGTGCGCGCTGGTCCTCGCGCGGCGCAGGGGACTTGGGTGGGCACAGTGGTACGCGGCCCTGTCGCAGGGCGACTGGATGTTCCTGTATGTTCCGGCCGCGCTGCTGATGCTGGTCTTCCCCGACGGGAGGCTACCGGGACGGCGCCGGCGGTGGGTGGCGGCCGGTCTGCTGGCCGTACCGCCGTTGTTCATGCTGATCGCGGCGCTGGACCCGGCACCGTTCAGGCCGCCGTTCGAAGCGACCGGTCGCCCTCTTCAAGTGCCCGAACCCTGGCCTTCGGTACTGCGCACGGTGGCGTTCGCGCTGCTGCCGGTCTTCCTCGGGCTGCTCATCGCGTCCGCGGCAGCGGTGGTGGTCCGCTACCGGCGGGCCACCGACGAGGTGAAACGCGCCCAGCTCAAGTGGTTCGCGCTCGGTGCCGTCTTCCTGCCACTGACCCTGCTGCTGTGCTGGGCCGGTTACCTGTTCCTGGGCGGACCCGAACTGGCCCTTTTCGGCCTGGCGGCGACAGCCCTGACGATTCCGGCCGCGACCACGATCGCGGTACTGCGGCACGACCTCTACGACATCGACCGGGCGATCAGCACCACCGTCACCTACGGCCTGGTGACCACCATTCTGCTGGGCTTCTACACGGCCGCCTCGTTCGTGGCCGGGCTGAGTGCCGCACGCTCCTCACCGGCCGCGGCCGCCGCGGCCACCGCCGTCTGCGCCGCCGCGCTGTCCCCACTGCGCATCCGACTCAAGCGATGGGTCGACAAGCGGTTCTACCCCGCCCGGCAGGCCGCGCTGACAGCCGTTCAAGGCCTACGTGACCGTATGGACGCCGGGCAAGCCCGCCCGGAACAACTGGAACAAGCACTGCGCGAGGCATTGCACGATCCCCTCCTCCGGGTCGGCTACCGACTTCCCGGCGGCTTGGGGCTCGTCGACGCGACGGGCACGACGCTGAACCCAGGTCAGGCACATATGGCACCGGTCCAGCTCGCAGGACACGACATCGGAGCCATCATTCGGGGCACCACCGGCAGCCGGGAGCTGCTGCGCGAAGTGGCCGGCGCCTGCGCACTGTTGGTGGAGGTGGTCCGGCTGCGCATCGAGGTCAGCCGGGCACTGCAGGAGGCCGAAGCCAGCCGCAAAAGGCTCCTGCACACCGGATACGAGGAACGGCGACGACTCGAGCGCGACCTGCACGACGGAGCACAACAGCGCCTGGTCTCCCTGGGCATGGCAATCCGGCTGGCACAGCGCCACCTGCACGACAGCACGATCGACGTCGACGACCTACTCGACCGGTCAGTTGCCGAACTGGCCCAAGCAGTCGTCGAGTTACGGCAGATCGCCCACGGTCTGCGCCCCAGCAGCCTGGACGACGGGCTCAGCCACGCACTGGCCATGCTGGCCGGCCAGGCACCGGTACCAGTGACACTGGAAGTCTGCGCCGACGCATTACCCGACGACGTGACGGTGACCGCCTACTACGTGGCAAGCGAAGCGATGACCAACGCGGTCAAACACGCCGGCCCCGTCCCGATCGGCGTCCACGTCAGCCTCGCCGACGACCAGGTCACGGTACGAGTGGACGACAAGGGACCGGGCGGCGCAGCCATACGTCCCGGCGCCGGACTGGCCGGGCTCGCCGACCGGGTCAAAGCGGCCGGAGGCACACTGCACTTGTCCAGCCCGCCGGGCGGCGGCACCCTCGTGGAAGCGGTACTGCCATGCGCGTGGTGATCGGCGAGGACTCGGCCCTGTTCCGCGAAGGCCTGGCACGCCTGCTGGCCGATGCCGGATACGAGGTCGTGGCCAAAACACACAACGCCCCCGAACTCATCTCGGCGGTCACAGCCACCCACCCCGACCTGGCGGTCATCGACATCCGGATGCCCCCTGATCTCACCGACGACGGCGTCCGCGCAGCCCGCCACATCCGCGACACCCATCCAGAACTCGGGATCGTCCTGCTCTCCCAGCACATCGAGACCCGCCACTCCGTCGACCTGGTGTCCCAAGGGAAGTTCGGCTACCTCCTCAAGGACCGCGTCTTCGACATCGACGACTTCCTGGACGCCCTGCGCCGGGTGGCAGCCGGCGGATCCGCCCTCGACCCAGAAGTAGTGTCACGCCTGATCGGGACACACCGAGCCACCGACCCGCTGGCACCCCTGACCACCCGGGAACGCGAGGTACTGGCCCTGATGGCAGAGGGCCGCACCAACGTCGGCATCGCCCGCCGGCTGTGGCTCACCCACCGCACAGTGGAAACCCATGTCAGTTCGATCCTCACCAAACTCGGCCTGAGCAACTCCACAGAGGACCACCGCCGTGTACTAGCCGTACTCCTCTACCTCAACCAGCCCTGACGCAACCGGCACGGCGGTGTGACCGTGCGGCGCCCCGACCCCGTTCATGGGCCTGCCGGTTGCACCCCTTTGCGTCCACCGCCAGCCGGGGGCCGCTGGACACCGTCACGTTTCGGTAACCTGGCTGAAACCCTTGACGTTTCTCCTTGCTCGTTCTTAACCTCACTGCACCGCGTAATTGGCAGTTCCAGCAGTTCACGTGCTGCGGCGCTTTCCGCAGTGTTTTGACAGGCACAGACATAGACCACCTGTCGGTGGCTTCGTCGTGCCCTTTTCTGTGCCCCCGTGCCGCCGGTAGGTCTTCCTCGAAGGCGGGATTCATGGCACAACGTCCGAGCGTCAGAGGCGTCGCCGACGTCGTTGCGCTCATCGATGGGCTGGGAAAGATCACCGGCCGGGCTCAGGTCCTCTGGTTCCTCGTGTTCGGCGGGCTGTTCCTCGACGCCTACTCGAACGCGGCGCTGAGCGCGGGTCTGGGACCGATGACGTCCCAGATGGAGCTCACCAGCACCCAGGTCTCGATCCTCACGGCCACCGCTCCGGCCTTGGCGATCATCTTCAACCCCCTCGGCGGCTGGCTCGCCACCCGCATCGGCCGCGTTCCCCCGCTGCTCATCGCCAAGGTGTTCGCGGTCGGGGGTGCCCTACTCGCCGCGTTCGCCGGTGACTTCACCGTCGTCTGGCTCGGCCGGGTGCTGGTGGGTATCGCGTACGGCATCGACTTCGCGGTCGCCATGGCGCTGCTCGCCGAGTACACGCCCGCGAAGCTGGGCGGCCGGCTCAACCTGTGGCAAGCCGTCTGGTACGTCGCCACCACCAGCAACCTCGCCCTGGCCCTGGTCTTCTTCAACCTGGACGTCGGCGCCGACATCTGGCGCTGGTCGGTGGGCTCGGCCTCGGTCGTCGCCGTCGCGCTGCTGCTGGGCCAGGCGCTGATGCTCAAGGAGAGCCCCACCTGGCTGGCCAGCAAGGGCCGACTGGACGAGTCCGTCGCCAACCTGGACCGGATCTACGGGATCAAGGCCGTCGCCGGTACGCCCGACGCGGTGACCCGCACCGCGGCCGAGGCACCCGCTATCGGGTTCCGTCAGGCAGGCATCCTGTTCAAGGGCGAGTACCTGCCTCGCACGGTCCTCTCCTCGGTGGTCTCGCTCGGGCAGTCGATGCAGTACTTCGCGGTCGGCTGGTACCTCCCGCTGATCAGCCTGACGATCTTCGGCGAGAGCTTCGAGAAGGCCACCGTCGGCTCGATGGTGTTCAACGCCTTCGGTATCGCGGGCGGGCTGCTGTCCGCGTACTTCGGCCGCCGCCTCGGGCTGCGGCTCAGCTCCGCCTACGGTTTCGCCGGGGTCTTCGTGGCCCTGGTGGCGATGGGCCTGACCTTCGAGAAGGTGCCCACGGCCGTGGCGTTCCTGCTGCCGGTGCTGTTCATCCTCTGCCACTCGTCGGGCCCTGGCGCCAACGGCAAGTCCATCGCCGCGCTCTCCTACAGCAGTGACGTCCGCGCCCTGGGCACCGGTGTCACCGGAATGGTCGGAAGCTTCGGCAGTGTCGTCGGCCTGTATGTGTTTCCGCAGATCAAGGACTCGCTCGGACTCGCCGACACCTTCCTGGTGCTGTCCGTCGTGCCGCTGATCGGCCTGATCACCTGTTTGCTGATCAAGTGGGACCCGACGAAGGCCGCTTCGCCCGACGAGACAGCCGGGCAGGACCGCGACACTGCTGCCACGCTCGCCGTGCCCGCGCGCTGACCTGCCGCCGGACCCGGCGCACCACACGCCGGTTCCCCCTCTCCCCTCCCCTCCGCATCCGTCTCGCTCCTCCGCACGGCTCGCTCGCCATGCTCGATTGAAAGGGCTGCCATGACGCAGACGTTCCCCGGCGCCTCCCCACGGCGCGGTGTGCTGTCCATCGACGAAGGCACCACGGGCACCCGGGCCGGAATCGTGCTCGACTCGGGCGCCACCCACGAGGTGTTCTACCGGTCGATCAAGGTCAGCCATCCGGATGACCTCGCGGTCGAGCAGGACCCGATGGAGATCTGGGGCGCCACCGTCGAGGTGGCGCGCCGGGCCGTCGGCAGGGCGCGCGAGGACGGCATCGAGATCACCTCGGTCGCGCTGTCGACACAGCGGGCCACGGCGATGCTGTGGGACCGGGTCACCGGGCGACCTCTGCTGCCTGCCGTGGTGTGGCAGGACCGGCGCAACGCGCACGAGCTCACCGCCTACGAGGCGGAGTGGGACGCGGTGCTGCTGGCCCGGCAGGGCCGCCCGGTCGGGGCCCGCTCCCCGTTCCTCTGGGCCGCCCACCAGATCACCGCACACCCGGAGGTGGCCGAGGCGTACCGGGCGGGACGGCTGGTCTTCGGCACCGTCGACACCTGGCTGATCTGGCGCCTCACCGGTGGCGCCGTGCACGCCACCACCCCGACCAACGCCGCGTCCACCGCGGGCTACCTGCTGGAGCGACACGCCTGGGACGAGGAGTGGATCGGCCACCTCGGCTTCCCGCTCGATCTCCTGCCACAGCTCCGCTCCGATGACGCCGGTTTCGGCACGACCGACCCGGCCGCGCTCGGCATCGCCGTCCCGCTGGCCGCCTCCATGGGCGACCAGCACGCCGCACTCGTCGCGCTCGGCGGACTCGCGGCTGGGCAGGGCATGTGTGTGTACGGGACCGGCGCGTTCGTCGACGCGGCGACCGGCACCACCCCCGCCCTGCCCCGGCCGGACATCTCCGGTGTGCTCGCCCATCCCGGCCGACGGCAGGGCGACATCAGCCACTACAGCCTGGAGGCGTACACCTCCACCGTGGGTTCCGCGCTGCGCTGGCTCTGCGACGACCTGGGGCTGTTCGCGTCGCCGAAGGAACTCGGTGAGGAAGCGGGCCGGGTCCCCAGCCGACCGGGCCGCACCCCGTTTCTCGTCCCGTCGTTCGCCGGGATCCGTACACCGGTCTGGCACCCGGAGGCCACGGCGTCCCTCACCGGACTCACCCTCGCCACCACGCGCGCCGACCTCGCCCGCGCCGCGCTCGACGGGATCGCGCACTCGGTGTGCGACCTGATCGACGGGGTCTCCGACACCATGGGCACACCGTTCACCCGGCTCCGGGTCGGCGGCGGCGTTTCCGGCAGCGACCCGCTGATGCAGATCCAGGCCGACCTGACCGGTCTGCCGCTGGAACGGGTCTCCGACTCCGCCTCCGCGAGCCTGCGCGGCACCGCGTATCTGGCCGGGGTCGCCCAAGGTCTGTGGTCCTCGCTCGAAGAGGTCGTCGACACGCAGGAGCGGGGCCGGGTCTTCGAACCGTCGATCTCGGCGGGCGAGCGCACCGAGTTGCGAGTCGCCTGGCGCGACGTGCTGATCGCCCATCTGAACGACCCCGCACTGCTCCCCCTCCGGGCGGGTGCGCCCGAACCTCACACCCCCCACTGACGGCCCGGGGCCGTCGCACCGGCGCCCCGCACCCGACGGGGGCCGCCGAACCGAAACACCAGGAGTTGATGTTGTGATCACCATGCCCGCCCGGAAACCGCGGCGCAACGCCGCGGCGACCCGCCGGACGCCGCTGCTGCTCGACCGGGCCGCCATCAAGCGCCGGCTGGCCGACGACACGTACGACGTACTCGTCATCGGTGGTGGCATCACCGGAGCGTACGCCGTGCTCGACGCCGCCTCGCGCGGTCTGCGCGCAGCCCTGGTCGAGAAGGACGACTTCGCCTCCGGCACCTCGTCGAAGTCGTCGAAGATGGTGCACGGCGGCCTGCGCTACATCGAGCAGGGCAACGTCAATCTGGTCCGGCACTCGCTCCTGGAGCGTCACCGCTTCCGGAAGAACGCCCCGCATCTGGTGCACCGGCTGCCGTTCCTCTTCCCGATCCTGGAGAAGGAGGGCGTGTTCGACGCCCGCCTCGCCAAGGGCTTCGAGGGCCTGCTGTGGACGTACGACCTGGTCGGCGGATGGCGCATCGGCAAGCTCCACCAGCGGCTCACCGTTCCCGAGGTACTCGCTCAGGCGCCGACGCTGCGCGCCGAAAACCTCAAGGGCGGGCTGATGTACTTCGACGCCCGTACCGACGACGCCCGCCTCGTCCTCACCATCGTCCGTACCGCTGCCGCGCTCGGTGCGACGGTCCTCAACGGGGCGAGGGCGCAAGGCCTGCTGATGGAGGCGAGCAGGGTGTCCGGTGCCCGGGTGCTGGCCGACGGCGACAGCATCGACGTCCGCGCGCGGGCCGTCGTCAACGCCACCGGGGTGTGGACCGACGACCTGGACGCCAAGGCAGACGAAGGTCACAAGCCGCAGGTCCGGCCCGCCAAGGGCGTCCACATCGTGGTGCCGTGGGACAAGGTGCGCATCAACTGCACGGTCACCGTGCCGATCCCCGGCCGGGCCCGCCGGGCGACCTGCACCCGTTGGGGCAACAACGTCGTGCTGGGCACCACGGACGAGGACTACCAGGGCTCCCTGGACGACGTGCACTGCACCCGCGAGGAGATGGAATTCCTGCTGGAGGGCGCCAACACCGCCTTCGAGGGGAAACTCACCCCGGACGACGTGGTCGGCTCCATCGGCGGTCTGCGCCCGCTGGTCGGTGGCAAGGAGGGCGCCACTCTCGACATGCGCCGTGACCACCACATCACCGTCGGCCGCACCGGCATGGTGACCGTGACCGGCGGGAAGCTCACCACAAGCCGGCACATGGGCGAGCTGGTCATCGACAAGGTGATGACGGTCCTCGGCCGCAAGGGGAAGAGCCGCACCACCGACCTCCCGCTCCTCGGCGGCGCCGGTTACGACTCCGAGGCCGTCGCCGCGTCCGGCGGCATCGCCGCGCACCTGGGCGAGCGCTTCGGCACCGAAGCCCGCTTCGTCGGCGATCTCATCCAGGACGACCCCTCGCTGGCGGAGCCGATCGTCGCGGGACTCCCCTACACGAAGGCGGAGGTCGTGTACGCGGCCCGCGCCGAGCTGGCCCGGTCGGTCGACGACGTCCTCTCCCGCCGCACGCGTGCCCGGCTGTTCGCCCGGGACGCCTCTGCCGACGCCGCCGAGGTCGTCGGCGCGATCCTCGGCCGGGAACTGAACCTCACGGACGCGGAGGTCGAGCGCTCGGTCGCCGAGTACCTCGCAGCCGTCCGTCATGAAAAGTCCGTACTCCTGGAAGGGGCAGCAACATGATCAGCCGTCAGACCATCACCCACCCGTTCAACCGGGGCAACTACACCGTCGGCGCCCCCAGCTTCGCCAAATGGGCGCAGAAGACCCCGATCGGCGACGGCGAGGCCGCGCTCCAGGTGAACCCGGTCGAGGTCCCCGAATCCGTGGTCGAGGCGCTGCGCGAGGCCGCTCACGCGGTGCACACCTCCCGCGACGAGGTCGTCACCCGGACTCGTGACTGGTGGGCCGGTTCGATGATCGGCGAGACCGAGGGCCGTCCCGCGACCCCGAACGCCGTGATCGTCGAGGCCGCCGACGCCGACCAGGTCGCGGCCGTACTGCGGATCTGCCATGAGGCCGGTATCCCGGTCACCCCGTCCGCGGGCCGCTCCAACGTCACCGGCGCCGCGCTCCCCGTCTTCGGCGGCGTCGTCCTCGACGTGTGTGGGCTGAACCGGATCACCGGCTTCGACGCCGAGTCGAACGTCGTGGACGTCCAGGCCGGCATGTTCGGTGACCTCTTCGAGAAGCAGCTTCAGGAGGAGTACGGCGTCACCACCGGCCACTGGCCGTCCGCGTTCGCCGTCTCCACCGTCGGCGGCTGGATCGCCTGCCGCGGCGCCGGGCAGCTCTCGACCCGGTACGGCAAGATCGAGGACATGGTCGTCGGCGTCGACGTCGTACACGCGGACGGCACCCGAGCCACGTACGGCGACTACGCCCGCGCCGCGGTCGGCCCCGACCTGCGCCAGCTGTTCGTCGGCTCCGAGGGCACTCTCGGCGTCATCGTCTCGGCCCGCCTGCGGGTCCACCCGCTGCCGGAGTACGCGAGCGCCGTCGCGTACGGCTTCAAGACGTTCGCGGAGGGTCTGGACGCCTGCCGCAGGATCATGCAGCGCGGTGCCACTCCGGCCGTCCTGCGCCTGTACGACGCCCTGGAGTCGGGCACCCACTTCGGCCACCCGGAGACCAACCTCCTGCTCATCGCCGACGAGGGCGACCCTGCCATCGTCGACGCGTCGATCAAGGTGGCCCGGGAGGTCTGCGAGGAGTACGGCCCCGAGTTGGACAGCCAGGCCGTCTTCGAGCGCTGGCTGGACGAGCGGATGCTGGTCGGCAAGTCCGCCGAGGGCTTCACCCCTGGTCCGGGCTTCGTCGCCGACACCCTGGAGATGGCCGCGTCCTGGACCGACCTCCCGGTGATCTACGAGGAGGTCGTCGCCGCGATCCAGGCGGTGGACGGCACCCTGGCCGCCTCGGCCCACCAGTCCCACGCGTACACCGACGGCGCCTGTGTCTACTTCTCACTCCGCGGAGACGTGGCGCCAAAGGCGCGCCGCGACTGGTACCGCGCGGTGTGGGACGCGGCCAACGCCGTGCTCATCAAGCACGCCGCGGCGCTCAGCCACCACCACGGCTGCGGGCTGCTGCGCGGCCCTTACCTGGAGGAATCCCTCGGGGCAGGCTTCGCCACGTTCGTCGCGATGAAGCAGGCCCTGGACCCGGCCGGCATCCTCAACCCTGGCAAGCTGGGCCTGCCCAGCCGTTTCGGTACGTCTCCGCTGAACTGACCTCAGCAGCCACGGACCCTTGATCCCCACCAGGTAGGCCCTTGCCATGACTCCTTTCCCTTCCCGGTCCGGTGCCGCACTCGACGCCCGGTTGGTCTCCGCGCTGGCCGAGGTCCCGGTCATCGCGTCGGTCGTCGGCACCCAGCCGCTGCGGCAGTTCCTGACCGCACCGGCCAAGGCGTGCATCGTCGCGTCGCTCGCCGTGGGGCAGCTGCCCCAGGTCGTGCCGGCGCTGTGCCGGGCGGGGAAGACCGTGTTCGTGAACGTGGACAGCAGCCCCGGTCTGGCCCAGGACCGGGGCGCGCTGGAGTTCATCAAGAACATGGGCGCACATGGCGTGGTCAGCACCCGGCTCTCGCTGATAGAGAAGGGACGGCCGCTCGGCCTGCTGACGATGATGAAGGTGTTCGTCACCGACCGGTCCAACCTGCGCCGCTCCACGGACGCGATCTCGCGCGGGGCGCCGGACCTGGTCGAGATCATGCCCGCCCCGATCGTCGCCCGAATGAGCGAGCAGGCACTGCGCGCCATGTCCCCGTCGGTCGCCGCGGGCTTCGTGGAGACCCCCGCGGACGTGGCGCTCGCACTGGCACTCGGGTCCGTTGCCGCCGCCACGTCCGACCCCCGCCTCTGGCACCTGCGCCGGGACCAACTGCCGCCGGCTGCGCCCGCCGCTCTGAAGAGGCCTGCCGCACCATCCCAGGAGTAAGCCCTCATGTCATACGTCGTCGTCGCCCGCTACCGCACCAAGGAAGGCGAGGAGAACACCGTCCTCCCCCTGCTCGACACCATGGCCACCGCGTCCCGCCAGGAGCCGGGCAACCTCGCCTACCGCGTCCACCAGGGCACCGAGGACCCGCGGGCGATCGTGTTGTACGAGGAGTACGTCTCCCAAGCCGACTTCACCGCGCACTGCGCCTCCCCGCACTTCAAGGACATCGTGCTCGGCCAGGTCGTCCCGCTGTTGGAGACTCGTGACGTGCTGCGCTGCGCCCCGCGCCCCGAGGTGCGGGCATGAAGACCCGTGCGGTGGTGCTGCGCGCCGTGTCGACCGCCCGCCCCTACGGCGAGACCCGCCCCGTCGAGGTGGAGGAGCTGGAGTTGGGCGCCCCGCGCGAGGGCGAGGTGCTGGTCCGGATCGCGGCCGCCTCGCTCTGCCACTCGGACCTGTCGGTGGTCAACGGCGACCGGGTCCGCCCGCTACCGATGGCGCTGGGGCACGAGGCGGTGGGCGTCGTACAGGAGACCGGACCGGGCGTGAGCCGGGTCCGTCCAGGTGACCACGTGGCCCTCGTCTTTGTGCCGAGCTGCGGCTTCTGCGTCGACTGCGCGGCCGGCCGGCCCGCCCTGTGCGCACAGGCCGCCGCGGCGAACGGGTCAGGGGAGCTGCTGCACGGCCCGTCGCTGCTGACCGACGCCTCCGGCGCCCCGGTCCACCACCAGCTGGGTGTCTCCGCGTTCTCCGAACACGCGGTACTGGCCCAGGAGTCGGTGGCGCCGATCCCGAAGGACATCCCGTTCACGGTGGCGTCGATGTTCGGTTGCGCGGTCCTGACCGGTGCCGGAGCGGTCATCAACACGGCGGCTCTGCGCCCCGGCCAGTCGACGGTGGTCTACGGCCTGGGCGGCGTGGGTCTGTCCGCGGTGCTGGGTGCCCGCGCGGCGGGGGCGTACCCGGTCATCGCAGTCGACCCGGTGCCGGAGAAGCGCAAGCTGGCCCTCCGAATGGGCGCGACCCACGCGTACGCCCCCGGCGAGGCGGTCGAGGCGATTCGTGAACTCACCTCTGGTGGAGTCGAGTTGGCGGTCGAGGCAGTGGGCGTCCCGAAGGTGATGGCCGAGTGTCTGACGGCCGCGGCCCGGGGCGGCATGGTCGTCTCCGTGGGCCTGCCCGCCCCCGACCGAGTGCTGGAGGTCCCGGCGCTGGCGTTCGCGGGCGAGGGCAAGTCCCTGCTGGGCTCGTACATGGGCGACGCGGTACCGCGCCGCGACATACCCCGGTTCCTGGACCTGTGGCGAGCGGGCCTCATGCCGGTGGAACGGATGCACACCGGCACTCTGCCTTTGACCGACATCAACACGGCGATGGAGGAACTGGCCTCGGGCCGGGCGATCCGTCAGGTCATCGACACATCGGGGATGCTGAACGTCTGATCCAGCACGCCGCACCGTCAGGTGGCCCGGCGGCGCTCCTTCCCGTTATGGAAGGAGCGCCGTCACCGCCCTGCGGCATCCCTGGGACCACCGACGTCGCTCGGTCCGCCAGTCCGCACCAGGTATGGCGCGGTGCGGTCGAGCGTCAGCTCCACGAGTGCGTACAACAGCCCTGAGGCAACAACGCCTCAAGCCGGGTCCACTGACCGTCCGTCAGATCCCCGACCCGAGGGTGCCGAAAACTCTACCGGCGGACCGCCGAGATCAGTCCGCCGGGCCGCTCCTCGCGCTGCGGCGGGGTGCTGATCGGTCGGCCGTAGGCGGCAGCGCGCTCGCGCAGGGTGTGGTTGTCGGCATCCCAGCCGTGCCCGGCCAGCCAGCCCACCGGGTCATCGGGCATCTCCGAGACCCACATGGACGCCGCCGATCCCGGCACAGCGTCCGCACCGAAGCGCTCGATCACGCCGCGCGAGCCCAACGTCAGCCCCATCCGACTGCCTGCCGCCGACTGCGCGCTGATCCGGGCCAGCAGCAGCTCCACCGCGTCCTCGGGCAGATAGATCAGCAGTCCTTCGGCGATCCACACGGTCGGCACCGCCGGGTCGTGCCCTGCGGCGGCCAGCGCGCCCGGCCAGTCCTCACGCAGATCCACCGCGACGGTGATCCGCTCGCAGCGTGCGACGGCCCGCTCCTGGCGCAGCACCGAAGCCTTGAAGTCCAGTGGCGCAGCGGTGTCGACCTCGAACAGCCGGGTGCCCTCGGGCCAGTCCATCCGGAAGGCCCGGCTGTCCATTCCGGCGCCGAGCAGCACGACCTGCCGGACCCCGGACGCGGAGGCCTGCTGCAACAGGTCGTCGAGGAACTTCGTCCTGATGACGATGGAGAACGACACGGCCTGCCGGCGGCGTCGCGCGGCCTCGTCACCGGGCAGCGGGGGCGAGGAGGGCCACAGGCCGCCGGCGGCGGCGAAGGCCTGTGCCAGTGGGTCACGGAACAGCGCGTTCTCCCGCTCGGTCTCCAGCGCCCGCACCCTGGCCACCCCCACCGCCGTGGCCCACACTCCCGACGGCTGCACCCGCTCCTGCTCATCAGTCACCGAGCCAGCGTAGATGACCCGTTCCACGGGGGCCTGATGAGTGGAGCCATTGCTGTGGCCGGAAAGGTCTGCCGGGAAGCTCGCTGCGTCCGGTGCTGGAGGTACCGGCTCAACGAGTCGTCCACCAGCTCGTCACCGGTCGAAACGCATGACGGCACACATGCTGCGCCACCGATCGGCTCGACCGCGAGATCACCTTCGTGCCGGAGCACGCGGAGACCCCCTCGGCGCTGCGTCTGCCGCGTGCGACCTCGCAGGCCACCGACGAAGCAACGGCCGGGCCAAGTGAGACGAGTTCAGAGGACCTGAGGTGGTTGCCGCAGGCCCGGTGCGCCACTTCACACCGGGCCTGCGGCTCGGTTTCACCTCGCAGAGACCGTCACCCCTCCGGCTTCTGCGAGTCCACGCCCGAGCGTGCCTTCTCCCACAGGCCGCGGGTGAAATCGGGGATCGCCTGGGGCGCGCCGTTCGCCTTGATCGATGCATGGCTGAGCGGCACCGGCGATGTCCAGGTCGCCGCGTCGTACACGTCGAAGTCGGGTACCAGGCCGAGCCGCATGCACTGCATCAGGCGGAACACCATGATGTAGTCCATACCGCCGTGCCCACCGGGCGGGTTGGAGTGCTCCTTCCAGAGCCAGTGATCCCAGTCGGAGTACTTCGAGAAGTCGCCCCAGCTGTCGTTGGTGTGGTCCGGCTCTATGTAGATGCGCTCGGGGTAGTCCTCGAAGACACCCTTCGTGCCTCCGAGGCTGTTGATCCGGGAGTAGGGGTGTGGTGTGGAGACATCGTGTTCCAGCCGGATCACGCGGCCCTTCGCCGTCTGGACGAGGCTGATCGTGCGGTCGCTCTCGATGTACGTCTCCTTCCAGCTCGGGTCGCCGTGCGGCATCTTGGCCTCGCGGTACTCGGCGAGCCCCAACGAGGGCGTCCCGAAGCTGGAGATGTGGGTGACGCGGTCACCACGGTTGATGTCCATGTAGTTGGCGACCGGGCCGAACCCGTGATTCGGGTAGAGGTCGCCGCGCAGCCGTGTGTGCCACAGCCGCCGCCACGGACCCTCGTAATAGTGCGGATCGAACATGAGACCGCGCAGGTCGTGGATGTACGCGCCGGCGCCGTGCAGCAGCCGCCCGAACTTCCCGGCGTGCGCCATGCGCAGCACCCGCATCTCATTGCGGCCGTAGCAGCAGTTCTCCAACTGCATGCAGTGCCGTCGCGTGCGCTCGGACAGGTCGACCAGCTCCCACAGCTGATCGAGCCGTAGGGCGATCGGGCACTCCACACCGACGTGCTTTCCGTTCAGCATCGCCGTCTTCGCCATCTCGAAGTGCCAGTCCCACGGCGTCGCCACGTACACGAAGTCGATGTCGCCGCGCTTACACAGGTTCTCGAAGTCGTCTTCGCCCTTCGTGTACGTCGCGGGCACAGGCTGGCCCGCGTCCGACACCTTCTTCGCGGCTCTCGCGGTCTTCTCCTTGACCGGATCGCACAAAGCGACGACTTGGACGCCGGGCATCGCCAGAAACAGGTCGATCATGCCGCCGCCGCGGTTGCCAAGCCCGATCATGCCGACCCGCACGGTTCCGCGTCTTTCGAACGGCACCCCGATCATCGTCTCGCCCTTACGGGCGGGTGCCGCATCGGTGGCCTGGTCGGCTGCGGGAGATGCCGTAACCGGGGCGTCGCCGGCGGCGGCGTGTGCCGTACCACCGGCCAACGCGCCAAAGCCGAGACCTGCACCGGCGATGCCGACACCACGCAGCATCGCGCGCCGGGAGTAGCCGTCAGCGGAGTCGTCAGGGACCGGTGTCGCGTTCTCGTCGTGCATCGGACCTCCGTCGCTGGATGGGTTCGCTGCAAGCGCTTGCCACCCTGCGGGAGGTACGACAGATACTCAAGAGGCATGACGGACCACCAGTGACTTTGGCTTCTTCCAGTCGCTGGCCGGAGGGCGTCAAGGCCCGGACAGGTGAGGTCGCCAACAGGTGAGCGGTTGTCGGAACGGATTGCAAAGATCCAGTCAGGGCGTGCCGCGGTTGTCGGAGTCGTAGCGCTCGCGTGCCGCGTGTACCTCGTCGAAGTTGGTCTCCGCCCAGTCCTTCACCGCGGTCAGCAGGGTGGCGAGGCTGCTGCCCAGCGGGGTGAGTTCGTAGTCGACGCGCACGGGGACCGACGCGGTGACCGTGCGGGTGAGGATGCCGTCACGTTCCAGGGCGCGCACGGTCTGGGTGAGCATCTTGGGGCTCACCCCGGCGATCTTGCGGCCCAGGTCGCTGTAGCGCATGGGGCCCGCGGACAGGGCCGCGACCACGAGGCTGACCCATTTGTCGCTGATGCGGTCGAGGAGCTGGTTGGTGGGGCAACTCCGGATGAACGCGTCGTACTCGAATCGGGCCTGCTCGCGCCGCTGGGCCGCGGTCATGGTCGCCATGGCTCACCTTCAGGGGACATACGCACTCCGAGGTAACTACTTACCGATGAATAGTAACTCTTCCTAGGGTTGTGCGCAGCGGAGGAGATACCGAAGCAACCAACCTGACAAGGGGAGTTGAAGTCATGCGTGCTGCTGTGGTGAGGCTGTTCGGCGGGCCCGAGGCCGTGGAGATCGTGGAGACCGGGGTGCCCGAGCCGGGGGCTGGGCAGGTACGGATCAAGGTGGCGGCGGCCGCGCTGAATCCGGTGGACGGGGCGATGCGGGCCGGCGTCTTCGGCGAGGCGGGCCGGCAGGTCGGGCTCGGCTGGGACGCCGCCGGGACCGTGGACGCGGTGGGGGTGGGTGCGGACGGAGCCTGGAACGTGGGCGACGAGGTGGTGGCCCTGGCCTACGGCACGACGAAGCCGCTCGGTACGCACGCCGAGTACGTCGTCGTGGATACGGACGCGGTGGCCAAGGCGCCGTCGACGGTGGACGCCGTGCACGCGGCGACCCTTCCGTTGAACGCGCTGACCGCCGTACAGGCCCTGGATCTGCTGGGTCTGGCGCCCGGTGGATCACTGCTTGTGACGGGCGCGGCGGGGGCCGTCGGTGGGTTCGCGGTCCAGCTCGCCGCTCACCGCGGGATCTCGGTGACCGCGTTGGCCCGTGAGACGGACGAGGAGCTCGTACTTTCCCTGGGCGCGTCCCGCTTCATCACCGGCGAAGTCGTCGAACCGGCAAGCGTCGACGCCGTACTGGATGCGGCGCTGCTCGGCGAACGGGCGCTGGAGTGGGTGCGGGACGGGGGTTCCTACGTCGGCGTCATGCCGGGGGCACATCCCGCGTCCGTGCGCGGGGTGCGGACCACCGCGGTGGAGGTGAGCCCCGACGGTACCCGGCTGGCCGAGCTGGCCCGCCTGGTGGACGAGGAAGTGCTCACCCTGCGGGTGGCCGAGACCTACGCCCTGGACGAGGCAGCCAAGGCCCACACCCGGCTCGCGGAAGGCGGTGTGCGGGGGCGGCTGGTGCTCGTTTGACAGGCAGTGGTCGGCTGTTTCGTGGTGATCGACGGTTCGGCCGGTTCATGCCTGGAACTCGGTGAGGTCGATGGCGTGAACGCGCAGCGGGTAGCCGTACTCCGGGTGTGACGTCTCCCTCTCGGGCACCATGCCGAGCTTGCGGATGACGTTCTCGGAGGCGTTGTCACCCACCCGGTTGATGCTGATGACGCTCTCCAGGCCGCGGTCCTGGAGAGCGAACTCCAATGTGGCGTAGGCGGCTTCGGACGCGTATCCCTGGCCCCAGAACTGCGAGCCGATCCGCCAGCTGATCGCCACGGCGGGCATCACCTCCGGCAGGAACTCGGGCACGGACAGTCCCGTGAAGCCGATCAGTTCGCCCGAGGCCAGCAACTCGACGGCGAAGAGCCCGAAGCCCTCCTCGTCCCACTCCTCTTCCCACCGCTCGATGTCCTCGGCCGTCTGGTCCAGGTCGCGCACCGAGCCGTCGTCGATCCAGCGCATGACCCGTGGGTCCGCGTTGATCTCCGCCATCGGCGCAAGGTCGTCGTCGTGCCAGGTACGGAGGAGGAGGCGGGGTGTGCGGATCTCGGTCATGCGCCCATCCTGCCGAAGACAAGGGCCTCACCGGTAATCCGGCGCTCACCCGCGCTGCCGCTGCGGAACCACATGAGCACCTCCGCGCCGGTGCTTCCCTGGAGGCGCGGGGCCGTCAGTGCCACCTCGGGTGGACTGTGCGGCCGGGGAGTTCCAGACCGGTGCAGCCGCGGCGCTTGGCCTGGTCCGCAGCGAACTCGTTGAGGAGGTGCCGCACCTTGCTCATCGGCAGCGCGGGGGAACTGTCGCGGGTGTAGCTGGTGGCGAGGAAATTGGCGGGCTCCCCGGCACATCGGGCCTTGGCGCGGCCGAAGTTCTCGCCGAGCAGCGCGTCGTGGGGGCTGTGCCCCTTCGGGATCCGCATGTTGGCCGAGAGCAGCGTCTCGAAGGGCTTGCCGGTCCAACCGCCCTACCAGCCGGTGAGCTTCACCGCGGACTCGCCCGTCCCGGAGTCGATCAGCGCGCAGCTGGTGATCGGGGCCCGCTCGTCTGTGGGGGCGAGCACCTGCCACTCCCTGCCGGACGGGCTCCTGGGCAGCATGGCCTGAGCCAGCCAGCCAGCCAGCCAGCCAGCCGCACATGGTGTTCTCCGCCTGGCTCAGGGACAGTTTCCGGGTGGGTTCGACGCGGTCCGGCAACGGCAGCGGGTCGGCCCCGCAGCCGATCTCGGCGTTGGCGCCGTTGGCGACGCGTACGGCCGTGCGCAGGGACTGGGGCGAGGGCTTGTTCTCCACCCCGAGGGCGTACACGTTGGTGACGAGGCGCGGCTTGCGGCCCTCGGAGTCGTGGCCGAGCTTCGGGCACTCCTGAATGATCAAGGGGCCGAATTTGCCGTAGAAACCCGGGACGGACCTGGGATAGGCCAATGCCCCCCCTCGACGGACGCAGCCTACGTGGGGTGCGAACTCGGTGGGCCGCGGGGTCGGACGCGGGTCTCGGTCAGGTACTTTTCGACGGCCGGGGCCGGATCGAGCTATGCCGGGAGCGGGTGTAGTGAGCCGCTCTCACAGGATGTTCCGGCGCCAGGTAGGTGTGGGTGAGGGCCGCGTCGAGGAGGCGGCGCAGCTGGGCGAGGGTCGGTGCGACGGCGGTGGCGAGCAGCGCCGCGCTGTCGGCCAGGGGTGCCAGAACGCACTGCCCTCCTCCCGGGTCGCCGAAGAGGACCGCGGCGGGGGGCGCGTCGAGGTCGGGGGTGATGAGGAGGAGCTGTCCGGTGGCGCGGTAGCCGCCCAGTACGGCGGGTCCGTCCCAGGCCGGTGCCGGGGCGCCGTAGGCAGTGTGCTGGTCGAGGATGGGCCGGCCGTCGCGCCGCACGGTCAGCCGGGTGGACAGGTGGCCCGGCGGCTCGGCGGAGCGCCCGAGGAGTTGTTCTTCGCGCAGAAGCAGCCGGGAGGTGCTGGCGAGTTCCACCCGGTACGTCTGGTGCAGGGTGCTGCCGCCGGCGCTGATCAGCGGCTGGGGCAGCCAGTGCAGGGACGCGTCCTTGCCGACGGTGAGTCGTACGTCGTAGGTGGCGGGGTCGGGGGTGGAGCCGGGCAGGGAGATGGTGGCGGCGGCTGTGGTCACCTCCAGCCGGGTGTGCGCCTCGGCGGTGATGTCCATCGCGAGTCGGTCTCCGCCGAGGGGCGCGCTCATCGCGCCCAGCACGCAGACCCGTGCCCGGTCCCCGCGGGGCCGCAGCCGACGCAGGTGGAAGGGGCCGTCGCTGTGCAGCAGGGGAAGCGTGGTGGTGCGGCCGTTGTGGGTGGCCCGGAGGCGGGCGGTGGCGCGGATGCCGGCGGGATGTGTGGGGTCCGGGCCGGTGGCACGGGGTTCGTCGCCGGACGGGTTCGGCGTTTCGACCGTGTCGGCCTTCACTGACCGCCGGCTGTGCGCTGTGCCCTTCTCGTGACGCGGCGGGAGGTCTGCGGCCGGTGCCTGGGCAGTCGCCTTCATCGGCCGGCCCCGGCGCGCCAGGCGGTGACGCACTGGGTGACCCAGTCGGTGACGGGTCGGATCCCGTCGTCCGTGGTGAGGCTGGTGAAGGCGAACGGCAGGTCCTTGCGCTGCTTGCGGGTGTCGGCCGTCATGGTGTCCAGGTCGGCTCCGACGTACGGCGCGAGGTCGGTCTTGTTGACCACGAGGAGGTCGGCGGTGGTGATGCCGGGGCCGCCCTTGCGGGGGATGTCGTCGCCGCTGGCCACGTCGATGACGAAGACCTGGGTGTCGACGAGTCCGCGGGAGAAGGTGGCGGTGAGGTTGTCCCCTCCGGACTCGATGAGGATCAGGTCGAGCGGGTGCAGGGTCTGTTCGAGTTGCTCGACGGCTTCGAGGTTGGCGGAGATGTCGTCGCGGATGGCGGTGTGCGGGCAGGCTCCGGTCTCGACAGCGGTGATCCGCTCCGGTGGCAGTACGGCCTCGCGGCGCAGGAAGGCGGCGTCCTCCTGGGTGTAGATGTCGTTGGTGACCACGGCGATGGAGAGCTGGTCCCGCAAAGTGCGGCACAGGGCGGCGACGGTGGCGGTCTTGCCCGAGCCGACCGGTCCGCCGAAGCCGATCCGCAGGGCGCGGCGGCTGCCGTCCGGACGTTGGGGATCGGCGCTGTGGGTGTGGCGGTGCGGCATGGTCACGGGATGGTCGAGATGCATGGGGGCTCCAGGTGGGGGCGGGAGGGGTCAGGAGGCGAAGAGCCGGACGGTCCAGGCGGCGTGCTGTTCGCCGGTGATGTCCAGCAAGGGGGCGGACGTGGCGGGCAGGGCGGTGACGCCCTCCGCGGTGACACGCACTGCCGCGGCGACCGCGGCGTCGGCGACGGTGTCGCAGTCGTCGGCAAGTCGTGCCAGAACCGCCGTGGCGTCGAAGGGGTCGAGGCTCAGCAGTCGCACGGCGGCGGTCGCCGGGCCGCCGACGCTCTCGTACACGCAGGCATGGGCGGCGTCGAGCGGGGTGAGTCCGGCGGCGCGGGCCGCGACGCCGAGGACCACCGGCTGGTGGGCGCCGTGGGGGCGGTGGCAGGCGAGGTGGTCGAGGTCGGTGCAGGGCCAGGTGGCGCGGGCGGCACGCAGCAGTTGCCGGCCCAGGCGACGGGCTATACCGCGCAGGGCCGGTGCGGGGGTGCGGGTGTCGGCTGCGTCGTCCAGGGCGAGGGCGTCGTATCCGGTGGCGGCCGCGGCGGCGAGACCGGCCGCAGTCAGTCCGGCGGTGTGCAGCCGCCCGCGGCAGAACGCCTCCAGACTGGGGCTGTCGTGGACGGCTCCGGAGGCGACGGCGGCTTCCATGCCGCCGGAGTGGGCGTGCCCTCCGGCGGGGAAGCGGCCGTCGGCCAGGACGAGCAGGGCGGTGCGGCTCATGGGGTGACAGGGTCGCCTTTCACGAGAAGGCGGGAGGGGCCGGCCCGGTCGGCGTGGCCGGCCCGGTCGAGGAGAGTGGTCAGAAGAGGAAGTACCGTTGCGCCATGGGCAGTTCCGTGGCGTAGTTGCGGCCGACCTCGTGTCCGTCCACGGTGGTGCGGACGTCGGAGGTGGTGGCGCCGCCGATGGTGACCTCGAAGGTGTCGGGATCGACCTTGATGTCCGGCACTCCGTTGTTGTGCACCATGTCGGCCTTGGTGACGCCGCGGGTGGAGCGGATCGCCCGCAGCGGCTTGAGCAGGCCGGTCTGCGGAAGACGGCCGCCAAGGGCCGCTTCGGAGACGAAGTTGAAGGAGTTCGCCGCCGGGGAGCGGCCCTGGAAGCCCCAGACCGGGCGCGGCAGGTAAGGCTGCGGGGTGGGGATGGAGGCGTTGGCGTCGCCGATCTGCGCGTAGGCGATCTGACCGCCCTTGATGACCATATGGGGTTTGACGCCGAAGAACTTCGGCTCCCACAGCACCAGGTCGGCGAGTTTGCCGGTCTCGACGGAGCCGACCTCGTGGTCGATGCCGTGGGTGATGGCCGGGTTGATGGTGTACTTGGCGATGTAGCGCCGGGCCCGGAAGTTGTCCGCGTGCGCGTCGTCCTCGCGCAGGTGGCCGTAGCGGGACTTCATGACGTGTGCGGTCTGCCAGGTCCGCATGATCATCTCGCCGATGCGGCCCATGGCCTGGGCGTCGGAGGACATCATCGAGATGGCGCCCATGTCGTGCAGCAGGTCCTCGGCAGCCATGGTGGAGGGCCGGATCCGGGAGTCGGCGAAGGACCTGTCCGCCGGGACCTCGGGGTTGAGGTGGTGGCACACGACCATCATGTCGACATGCTCCTTGACGGTGTTCACCGTCAGGGGGCGGGTCGGATTGGTCGAGGCGGGCAGGACGTGCGGCTGTTGCACGAGCTCGATCATGTCCGGGGCGTGGCCGCCGCCGGCGCCCTCGATGTGGAAGATGTGCAGACTGCGGTACTTGACGTCCGTCGTCTTGTCGCCACGCTTCATGGTCGCGGCCAGGGTGTTCTGTACGAAACCTGACTCGTTCAGCGAGTCGGCGTGCAGCGCGACCTGGACACCGGTCTGCTCACACACTTCCAGAGCCGCGTCGATCACCGCCGGGGTGGCGCCCCAGTCCTCGTGGATCTTGAAGCCGAGGGCACCTGCCGCGACCTGGTCGAGCAGGGCTTTCTCGGAGACGGTGCTGCCCTTCGCGAGGAGGCCGACGTTCACCGGGAAGGCGTCCAGCGCCTCGAACATCCGCTGGATGTGCCACTCGCCGGGCGTCACGGTGGTGGCCGTGCTGCCTTCGGCGGGGCCGGTGCCGCCGCCGATCAGCGTGGTCACGCCCGACGCGAGCGCCTCGTGGATCTGTCCCGGGCACAGGAAGTGCACATGAGTGTCGACGCCACCCGCGGTCAGGATCCGTCCCTTACCTGAGATGACCTCCGTCTCGGGGCCCACGACGAAGTGGGAAGCGCGCGGATCTTCGTGAGGCCGCTGCGACATTGTCTCGGGGTTGTAGGCCTTGCCGATCGCCTGGATCCGGCCGTCGCGCAGCCCGACGTCGGCCTTCACCACGCCCCAGTGATCCAGGATCAGCGCGCCCGTGATCACCGTGTCCACCGGTTTGCGCGGGTCGTCACGCGGGATGTGTGACTGGCCCATGGACTCGCGGACCACCTTGCCGCCTCCGAAGACCATCTCGTCGCCACTGCGCCCCGGCCCGCCGCACCAGTCCTCCTCCACCTTCAGGACGAGATTGGTGTCGGCGAGCCGGACCCGGTCCCCGGAGGTCGGCCCGAACAGGTCGGCATGGCGGGACCGCAGCAGCGGGTCCCAGGGGTGCTCGGTCTTGTCGGGTTGCTCAGTCTTGTCGGGCATCGAGGTGCTTCTCCTCGTCGCTCTTGCCGGCCTGGAGTCCGTGGACGATCCGCTCACCTGCGATGGGCACCAGCATCACGGTCCGCTCGTCACCGGGTTCGAACCGCTCGGAGGTGCCGGAGGGGATGTGCAGTCGCATGCCGTGGGCGACTTCACGCGGGAACTCCAGGCCCCCGTTGGCCTCGGCGAAGTGGAAGTGGGAGCCCACCTGGATCGGACGGTTCTTGGGATTGGACACGCACAGCGGCACGGGCGAGGCGCCCTCGTTGAACGCCACCCGGTACTCGTCCTCGTCCGGCAGCAGCTCCAGCTTCCCCGGATGGACGTCCACCTTGGTGGCCGCCTCGTCGAACGGGTCGTGGATGGTCACCAGCTTCGTGCCGTCCGGGAACGTCGCCTCGACCTGGACGTTGTTGATCATTTCCGGCACGCCATCCATGACCTCGCTGCGCTGCAGCACATGCCGGCCGGACTCCATCACTGCGTCGACCGTGGCTCCGGCCCGCGCCTCCTCGTAGACGTGCGCCGTCAACAGCGCCATGACCTCGGGGTAGTTCAGCAACAGTCCGCGTTCCCGGCGCCGCTGGGCGACATCGGCCGCCACGTGGACCAGCAGACGTTCCTGCTCGTGCGGAGTCAGATGCATATGGCCCCCTCTCCTGATCGTCGCTCTCGTCCGGACGCCGCCTCATCGGAGCAACGCGGTGCGATGCCCGTTGTGCGTGCGCCAGACACTGATCATCGGGAAGGCGAAGACTTGATGCGGGGGAATCGGTCCCAGGGGCCCTGAAGGAATGAACCGGAAGCGGGGGCGTCCAGGGGCGCAGCCGCCGGCACCCCGACCGCCCCCTTCACCACGTCACACGAGCGCCTGGGCCGCGCTCCCCTCCCCCGCCCGACAGAGTCCATGCCCCGGGCTCGCGCATGGTGCGGTCAGAAAGCCCCTGCGCCCGCGGGCTCCGGCGCTACAGGGCATCGATGTTCAGGCCCCAGCGGGACTTGTCGGGGGCGGCGGCCGGCGGGGCCAGAGCAGCAGCGGCAGCGGTGGCGGTTCGTGCCCTGCACCAGGCGTCCTGTCTACCTCTTGCGGAAGATCCGGGAACGCCGTAGGTAGTCGACCGCGACGGCGCAGACCAGGATCCCGCCGACCACGATGGTGTTGTACTGCGGAGGGATCTTCGAGAGCACCAGCGCGTTGTCGACGAGGGAGAGCAGGACGGCGCCGATCGCGACGCCTTGGATGTTGCCCATGCCGCCCATCAGGCTGACACCGCCGATGAGGACCGCGGTGATCGCGATGAGGGTGGTGGACGTCCCGCCCGCGGTGACCTGTCCCGCCCCGACGCGCGCGGAGTAGAGCATGCCGGCGAGCGCGGCCGTGGCCGCTGCGACTACGTAGAGCGCCACGTCGAGACGGAAGACCCGCAGGCCATTGCCCACGGCGGCTTGCCGGTTGCCGCCCAGGGCGCGGACGTTCACTCCGAACCGGCTGCGCTCGAGCAGGAACCAGAACACGACACCGACCACGATCGCGATGAGGACGATGTTAGGGATGCCGGCGATGCTCCCTTGTCCGATCCTCTGGAATGCCGTCGGCAACGGCAACACGTCGTTGCCCCCAGTCACGAGGTTGTCGATGCCGGTGAGTATGTAGGACGTGCCGAGCGTCGCGATGATGGGAGGTACGTGCAGGTAGGTGATGATCGCGAAGTTCACGACACCGACCGCGCAGCAGAGCGCCAACCCTATGAGCACCGCCAACGGCCACGCGGCCCCGTTGACCATCAGTTGGCACGTCGCCAGCGCACCGAGCGTGAAGATGGCGCCGGCTGAGAAGTCCAGGCCGCCTCCGATGATCAGGAGCGCTGCACCGCAGGCCATCACGAAGTAGATCACGCTGTTGCGGAAGATCTCGGTCAGGTTCGCGTTGGTCAGGAAGAGGCCGTTGCGGGACGCCGCCACAGCGCCAACGGCGAGGATCACCAGGAGGAGTGTCGTTTCCTGACGTACGAGGATCTTGGTCAGCAGGCTCTCTCGATCACCGTGGTCGGTGTGGCGCTCGCGGGCCGTTGGGTTTGTTGATGTGGTCAAGGCCATCACGCCTCCTCGAAGTGGTGGTCGGGATCGTCTGCGGGCTGGTCGGCCGGCACAACGCCGGTGATCATCCCGATGACCTCTTCGCGCGGTACCTCGGCGACCCGCCGGGTGCCGACCGTCCGGCCGAGGCGGAGTATGGTCACTCGGTCCGCGTGCGAGAAGACGAAGTCGAGGTCGTGGCTGACGATGACGACCGCCTTCCCTGATGCCCTGAGCTCGTCGATGATCTCGCCGACGTGCGCGGTCTCCTGGACGCCGAGTGCCGCGGTCGGTTCGTCCAGGAGGATGATCGGCTTGTCCATACGAACGGCACGTGCGATCGCGACGACCTGGCGCTGGCCGCCCGAGAGCAGACCGACCGGCGTGCGCACGTTGCCCACGCGGACGTTCAGGTCCTTCAGCACCTGCGCGGCTTCGCGTTCCATGCGTCGTCGGTCCAGCACGACACCCAGCTTGCGCGGCAGGTTGCCCAGCGCCAGATTGTGCGCGATGTCGAGGCATTCGACGAGCGCGAGATCCTGATAGACGACGGCGATGCCGTGGTCCTTCGCGTCGGCCGCAGAGCGGACGTGGCCGAACTCCTCGCCGTTGACGACCACCTCGCCCTCGTCGGGCCGGTGGATACCCGTGATGATCTTGATGGTCGTGGACTTGCCTGCACCGTTGTCTCCGACGATGGCGTGGACTTCGCCGGCGTACGCGTCGAGATGGACGTTCTCGAGGGCTGAGACGGAGCCGAAGTACTTTCGCACTCCGCGCAGCCGAAGGGCCGGGGCGGTGTCCATCAGTTCCACCCCTTGTCGAGGTAGCTCTGGTAGTCCTCCTTGCCGACCACCTTGATGGGCAACGGGACGGTGGGCGCGGGCTTGCCCTTGTGGACGTCCATGACGCCGTCGACCATGCCCTTGGCGGGCGTGCAGACGTCCTGCAGGTACATGAGGTTGGCTTCACCGTCCTTGATCGCCTCCGTGCCCCCGTTGTCGTGGCCGGCGGCGAGCAGGAAGGTCTTGCCCTTGAGTCCCTTGGACTTGATGGCGGACACGGCCCCCGGAGTGGTCGTGCCCATGTGGCTCGCGATCTCGGTGATGTCGGGGTGCGCGGACAGGAGGGCATTGACCTGGGGGAGCGCCTTCCCGGCGTCGTCCCCGGTGTAGACCTCGCCCGCGATCGTCACGTTGTCGGTCTTCTTGGCAGCATCCTTCATCCCGTCAAGCCAGGCTTTCCCAACTCCGGTGTCAGCGGCCGCCACCAGGCCGAAGACGTGTTTCCCGGGCAGCGCCGCCACAGCGTTGACCATGTTCTCGCCCATCCTGGTCCAGTCCGGACCGGCGTTGACGTCGGCGCCGCTGTCCGCTCCGCCGGAACCGTAGAACGTGCCGGTGACGATGTGACGGGCCTGAGCCTGCTTGAGGACCCCCGCGAAGGCGGTGCTGGCCGGGAAGGTGACGATCGCGCCCTTCTTGTTGGCGGTCGCCTGCTGGATCTGCCCGATCATCGCGTTCGCGTCCAACGCCTGCCCGGTCGGTCCGCTCTCCGTGTACTCGACGCCGCGCTTCTGCGCCTCGTCCTTCATGCAGTCGCCGATCCTGCGCCACGCTGGGAAGTTGGGCAGCGGGTTGACGAACTGGAGCGTCAAGGCACCGGCGCCGTGGGAGGACGCCGAGCCACCGGCGGCCGAATCCTCGGTGGAGCAAGCGGCGAGTCCGCCAACGAGCAGCAGGGACATCGAGAGCGCATTGATGACGCGCACCCGACGGAAGGGAGCGGGGGTGTTTGACATGTGGTTTCCTCCGAGATGGCGAACGCGGCTCATGCCGTGGCGGTGGTGGCGGGGTCGATGAGGTCGCGGACAGCGCCGACCAACTCGTCGACGGCACGCTGGGCAGCGGGGACGACCGGGAAGTAGTCGACCCACCCGTGGATCAGCGTGGGGTGGCTTTGCAGCATGACTCGGACGCCCGCCTGCCGCAGTCGCTCGGCGTACTCCTCCTGCGCCGAGCGGAGCGGATCGAAGCCGGCAGTCGCGATCACGGCTGGCGGGAGGTCCTCAAGGGACGTGGCGAACCCGGGCATCGCGTAGGGGTCGGCGCGGTCCGCCTTGCGGCTGAGGTACCAGTCGTTGTACGTCACCATGTCCGCGCGGGTCAGCACGAACCCCGTGGCGTACGCGCGCATCGTCTCGGTGTCGACGTCGTCGTCGATCACGGGGTAGATGAGTACCTGGCCGGCGAGTGCCGGACCGTCCTCGTCGCGAGCGCGCAGAGCCACACACGCCGCGAGAGTTCCACCGGCGCTGTCGCCCGCGACGAGCAACGGCACGTCGGGATAGTTCGCGCTCGTCCACAGCAGGCTGTCGTAGCTGTCCTGTAAGCCCGCCGGGAACGGGTGCTCGGGTGCCAGCCGGTAGTCCACCGACACGACCACCGCGCCGGTCGCGACGGACAGGCGGCGCGTGATCTTGTCGTGGGTGTCAATGTCTCCGGCGGCAAAACCGCCGCCGTGGAAGTACACGATGGCCATACTCGGCGCAGCGTCGCTCGCGGAGTAGATCCGCAACGGAATCTCGCCGTTCTGGCCCTGGACGACGCGGTCCTCGATGCGGTCCACCAGGTCGGGCGTGAAGCTGGGGCCTTCAAGGATGCGGATGGCGGTACGCATCTGGGCGCGGAGATCACCGGGGGTTTGGTCGGCAGCGGGAACCCCGAACGGCGCCTGATCGATGAGAATTTGCGCGTGGGGGTCGATCGTGGTCACGGGATGGCTCCGTTCGGTCGAATGGCGATCTTGAGTCCTGAGCCGGCGCGGAACGCGGCGACGGCGTCGGCGTACTGCTCAAGCGGCAGCTCGTGGGAGACGAGAGGGGCCAGCCGCTCACCCCAGACCTGGGCGAGCCGGACGGAGCGGTCGAAGCTGTGAAGCACGGCCATGCTGCCCACGATGGAGATCTCGTTGCGGTAGATGTCGAAGGGCCGGATCTTGACGATCGCCTCGGACTCGGCCACGCCGAAGCACTGGATGACGCCGCCCGGTCGGACGCGGGTCAGCCCGTCCTCGATAGCGCCGACGACTCCGGTGCAGTCGATGACTGTTTCCCAGCGGGCATCCGCGTCGAGTTCCTCGGCGCCGGCGACTGGGATCAGGCCGAGCGTCGCTGCGAGCGCTCGGCGGGCAGGGTTCGGCTCGACGATGTGGACCGGCTCAGGGCTGGCGTCTGCGGCAAGTAGCCCCATCAGCAGTCCCATGGTGCCTGCTCCGTAGACGAGGTAACGGTCGCCGAGGTTGCGGGGCAACACGTCGAACCCGTGGATCGCGCACGACAACGGCTCGATGAGCAGCGCTCCGGCGTGCGAGATGTCGGCGGGCAGGTCGTAGGCGAGCGGCGCGGGCACGCGAACCAGTTCGGCGGTGGCACCGTCCGTAGTGACACCGAGGGCCTCATAGTTCAGGCACAGGTTGCTGCGACCGCGCCGGCACTCGGTGCACGCGCGGCACGGGATGTTCGGGTCGACGGCGACCAGGGAACCGACCCGCGAGTTGTCGACGCCGCGCCCCACGGCGACGACCTCACCGTAGAACTCGTGGCCGGGGATGAGCGGGAACCGGTCGTAGGGCAACTCGCCGTCGATGAGGTGGATGTCGGTCCCGCAGATACCGGCGCCGCGAACGGCGACGACGAGATCGCCTTCGCCGGGTGTGGGGTCGGGCACCTTCCGGATGTCGACGGCGCCTGGTCGATCGATGACGACTGCATGCATGGGCTGCTCGCTTCATGCGTCCAAGACGCTGTTCAGGGTTCCTTGGGCCTGAACAGCGTGTGCGTCGGACACGAAGTAAGCAATGCCGGACATACCGGATCGTGTGACCGATTCAAAAGAATCGGTCACACGGGGCTTTCGGGGGCCTACAGAAGAACGAGACGCGAGTGAAGGGCACACTGACCTGCACTTTTACCCTCAGAGCTACCTGATTGATGCTCCGCAGACCCGCGAGAGCCAAGCCCGAATCGGTCACAGTGGGCGAGGATCACGCCCGCCCCGGAAGCTCATGCGCCCGATGTGTGCCCGATTCACACTCGAGTGACGACCGGACCCAGGGCTGCGAGCCGCTGAGCCTCGGAAGTCGAGAGCCGCCGATCGCTGATGATCACGTCGAAGTCGGTGACCTCGGCGAACCGGCAGAAGCTCGACGCGCCGAACTTGGGGCTGACGCCGGCGAAGATGCGACGCTTTGAGACCCGTATCGCGGTGGCCTTCACCTCCGCGACGGCCGGATCGGGGGTAGTGAGCCCGTGCTCGCGTGAAATCGCGTTCGCCCCGACGAAGGCAAGATCGATCACGAACTGGCTGAGCATCTCTGTCGCCCAGTAGTCGACAGTGCCGAGCGTGTTGCCACGGACCCTGCCGCCCAGTACGTAGACCGTCACAGCGTCGCGGTCGCCGAGCAGCAGGGCGATCGGCAGTGATGCCGTGACCACGCGCAGCCGACGCTCAGGCAGTGCCCGGGCGATGAGCTGGGGCGTGTATCCCTCGTCGATGAAGATCGTTTCGGCATCACCGACGTGCCGGACCGCCTCGGCAGCAATCCGCTCCTTCTCCCCGGAGTGCGCGACCTCGCGGCTAAGGAGGCTGGACTCGTACCCGGCCGTCTCGACGGGGTACGCCTTCCCATACGACCGCCGGACGAAGCCGTGGGCCTCGAGCACCGACAAGTCACGTCGAACGGTCTCCACTGACACACCGAGCCTCGCCGCCAGGTCCGAGACGAAGACCTTCCCCTCAGCGCGCGCGAGTTCGAGGATACTCCGCCGACGATCCGTGGGTTCCATGCGGCGAGCCTAGGAGGCGATCGCCGACGGCGTGCTTGTTCCGTCAGGTGCGGTTCGACCAGGAGCTGTGGTCGGTGTGTAGGCGAAGTCGACGTTGTTCGCGGCGGCCCAGTCGCCGACCCTGTGTTACCTGCCGTGGCCCTAGCCGGGGGTGGTGGTTGCGGTGCGGTAGAACTCGGCTGCGGTGACCGTGGCGGGGACGCCCAGTTCGGCAGCGACCGCGGTGATCGCGCTGTCGCCGACGGCGAGGTCGACTCGGCCGTCGGTGGTGTAATGCGGTGCGATGAACGCCTCGTAGTGGGCTCGGACTTCGTCATGGGTGTGTCGGCCGAGGAACGTCTGCATGTGCCGCACTGTGATGTCGGGATTGTTGTGGATCACCTGAAGGGCGCGCCGGTGGGCTCGTAGGACGGCCTGGACCGCGGGGTCGTCCGGGTCGGTGTAAGTGGGGTCGACGGCCACGCCCACGGTGGGGATCTGGAAGTGGTCGCCGACCCAGGCCAGCATCTGCCAGCCGTGCTCGGCAGCCACCGCCTCCGGTGCCATGGTGCTGCCGACCAAGGCGGCATCGATGCTGCCGTCGCACAGTCGGCGCAGGTCCATGCCGTAGTCGCCGGGCGGGCGGACCATGGTGTGGATGTCGCGGTCCGGGTCGAGGCCAGCTCGACGCAGCACGATCCGGGCAAAGCATCCGGGTGCGGTGGTGGGGGCGTGTACCGCCAGACGCCGGCCGGTCAGGTTGACCAAGGAGGTCGGGCCGGGGCGGGCGAGGAACCAGAACAGCGGACTGTAAGTGTTGACATTGAGTGCGACCCAGGGGATGCCATCGGTCAGTCGGGACAGCAGTGCCCGGCCGAGCCCGATGGTGGCGCCGCGGCGCAGCCGCTTCTCGTCCCAGGAGCAGCCGTCGCGCAGCGCGACGTGGACGTCCTCGTCGGCGTAGTAGCCTTCCTGGTCCGCAATGTAGGCGACCAGTTCCTCGTGCAGGCCTCGCCCGACATAGGCGAGATCGATCGTGTACATGGACGTTTCCCGTGATATGTCACCGCCATGCGCCTGGTGCTGAACTGACGGTGTGCCGGATACGGTTCGGCCCCGGTCGGACCGGAACGATATGGCCTCGTGTCTGGAACAGCGGGCGTCAGTACATCGACATCCCGCCGTTGACTGCAGCCGTGGTGCCGGTCATGAAGGCGTTGTCCTCGCTGGCATAGAAGGCGACCGCCTGGGCGACGTCAGCAGGGTGTGCCAAGCGGCCCAGCGGAGTGGCGGCCACCTGCCGCTGCTTGTGCGCATCGTCGAACTCACCCGCGAGGCGGGTGTCCTCCACCGGGCCGGGCGCGACGGTGTTGACCGTGATGCCCTGCGGGCCCAGTTCCTGGGCGAGGTACCGGGCGAACTGCTCCAGTGCGGCCTTGGCCGTGCCCAGTGCGATCATATTCTCCCTGGGCCGTCGACTGAGGCCGGTACCGATGTAGATGATGCGTCCCCATCCCTGTTCGGCCATGGCGGGCAGGACTGCCTTGGTGACAGCGAACGCCGCTTGCATCTCGTCGTTGACCTTGCCTCCCAGTTCCTCCCATGTCATGTCCTGGAACGACTTGATCGCGTACGGCATGAGCGCGTTGTGCACGAGCACGTCGATGCCGCTCCATGTTGCCTGGACCTGATCGACCATGCTCTCGATCGCCGCTGCCTCGCGCACGTCGGCCTGCACGGCCATGGCCTGGCCCCCTGCGGCCTCGATGTCGGCCACGACCTCCTCGGCTGCCCCGCTGCTGCGCAGGTAGTTGACCACTACAAGCAGCCCTCGTGAGGCCAGAAGGCGCGCGGTGGCCGCACCGATTCCGCTGCTGGCCCCTGTCACCAATGCCACCCTGCCGGTTGCCCCAGTCATGGGCCCACCTCCTACTCACTGTCGCGGCCCGGCGGTACAACCGCTCGGCGGTTCTTCGCCAGTACCCAGGGTCTGCTGAGCTGATCGCCCCGTGAAACACGGTCCCGACCGCCGGCCTCAGCAGATCGACCGCAGTCCAGTGGAGTTCCGCACCGCAACGTTGGGAGGTGTGTGTTGTCGCTAGGCTCCGGCGATGGTTCGGCCCGGCATCGGCTCCGCGAGCGCGGCCCTCCAGGCCGGGGCGCCGAAGGGGTCGGCGAAGTACTGCGTCTCATGCACTACGAACTGGCCGGCGAATTTCATGATGCTCACCGAGTACGAAGGCTCACCACCGTAGGTGATGATGCATTCGCTCACCCACAGATCCGCATGGCCGGTGATCCGCTGGACGGTGAAGTGCCGGTCGGCCGGGTGCCCACCACGTTGCGCCGAAATCGTCGCACGGTCCCGGAACCGTTCACCTGACTGTGGGTAGTCCAGAACCGCGTCCGTGGCGTAGATGGCGTGCTCGGCTTCGGTGTCCCCGCGTTCCGAGGCCCGCCAATGCTCCTCGATCGCAGCTCTGGTCCGGGAGTCAGCATCCATGGCACCGCCCTTCCGTAGCGGTGACAGCCTAAGGGCTGTCCCGTAATCCCTGGTGGATCAGCGCGCGGCGTCAGATGGCGACCGGTCCACATCACTTCCGTGTCCGGTGACAACTCCTGTGCGGCGGCCGCGGTGACCTCGGCGAGCTGCTCACAGTGAGTCATGAACGCCGCCCATAGGTCGGAGTCGGACATCTGCCGGTAGGGAGCCTCACGCTGGCGTCGGCCGTCACCACGATGTCGTCTGTGCCGGGCGTGCGCAGGCGGCCTTCGACCCGCCCACTGGGGCCCAGATCCAGTCCGGCACGGCCTCGGGCCAACAATGGCCGACCGACCGACACAACGCAGTGCTCGGTCATCCACGGCTCACTGAGTGCCTGCACAGCCGGTCGTCGCCAGTCAGGTCCCAGCGATGCAGGATCAGTTCCTCACGCATGTGTTCCGCGAAGAAGGGAGCCTTCACGCGAGAGCGATGCGGCCGTACGAGTCCTGCTGCTGTGGGGACGGCGCCCATCCGACCCGTCACGCTGGCACAGCGCCGTCGGACCCGAGATCTTGCGCAGGGTACGGAGTCTGCTGGACGGCTACTGAGGCATGGTGCCTCCAGTCGGCTTCCACATCGACCCCGACCGCCGGCAGCCGACGGGCCCCCAAGCTCGCACATCGTGGTTCCTCCGGTCGGTCCCGCGAGCAGGGAGAGGTCCACGGCGGCCTCGCTCGTGACCGGGGCGCGCGCAGTCTTGTGCCTGGTCGGGGTGCGGGGCTCTTGGCATCGAAGCCGAGCTCAGCGGGCCAGCAGTTCCTGGATCGCCGCCACGATCTCGCCGGGTGCCTCCTCGGCCATGAAGTGTCCCGCTCGGGTCAGCCGGTGGTCCAGATCCGGCGCCCACGCCTTCCACACCTCGGCAGCGTCGTAGCCCAGCTGCGTGCCCCAGTCCTGCTGGACGACCGTCACCGGCATGGCCAGCTGTGACCCGGCGTCCAGGTCCGCTTGGTCGTGCATGACGTCGATGCCCGCCGAGGCCCGGTAGTCCGCGACGATCGACGTCACTGCCGCGGCGCTCGCCCGCAGGTACTCGGCACGCACCGCCCCCGGCATGGCGGTCGGGTCGGTGGCCCAGGCGTCGAGGAACGAGCCGAAGAACGCGTCCGCGCTGTTGGCGATCATCGCCTCCGGCAGGCCCGGCGGCTGCGCCATGAGGAAGAGGTGGTAGCCGATCGCCGCCGAGGCGCCGTGCAGGACGTTCCACATGTCGAGCGTCGGCACGATGTCGAGGATGCCCAGGTGCGTGATGGTCTCGGGGTGGTCCAACCCCGTCCGGAAGGCGACCAGGGCACCCCGGTCGTGGCCGACGAGGGCGAAGCGCTCGTGGCCGAGCGCTTCCGCCAGTGTCACGACGTCGGCGGCCATGGTGCGCTTGGCGTACACATCGGGGTCGGTGGCCGCCGGTTTGTCGCTGGCACCGTAACCCCGCAGGTCAGGACAGATCACCGTGTGCTCGTCGGCGAGCCGCTCGGCGACGTGTCGCCACATCAGCTGGGTCTGGGGGAATCCGTGCAGCAGCACGACCGGGCTGCCGCTGCCGCCGACAGCGACAGCCAACTCCACACCTTCCGCAACGGGCAGGCGGATGTGATCGAAACCGGGAATGGTGAGCGTCATGAAAGGCCATCTCTTCTTCGGGTGGGCGACTGACTGGACCAGCCTGGGCGATGGCGATCAGCAGCCGATCAGTACGGTTCGGCGCATCCGACCCCTCGCACGGAGGATGGGGGCATGCGAATCGACGTGCTCGGTGCCGTGCGGGCCCTCCGCGACGACGGCAGCCCGGTCAACCTGGGCGGACCCCGCCAACGCGAGGTACTCGCCCGGCTCGTGGCGGCCGAGGGACGGCTGGTCACCACCAGCACCCTCGTCGACGACCTGTGGACCGATCCGCCGACCCGCGCCGTGGGCGCATTGCGTACGTTCGTCGCCGCGCTGCGCCGCTCCCTTGAACCCGACCGGCCGCCCCACGATCCGCCGCGCTTCATCGTCACCGAAGGCCCCGGCTACGCTCTGCGCCTGCCGCGCGAGGACGTGGACGTCCATCGGTTCCAGGACACCTTGGCCCACGCCCGGCACAACCCCGACGCGGTGACCGACCTCGGCGCGGCACTCGCGGCCTGGCGCGGACCCGCCTACGCCGATGTGCCCTGCTCCACCTGGGCGCAGCGTGAGCGGACCCGGCTGGAGGAATTGAGGTTGGAGGGGCTGGAACTACGCGCCCGCATCCTCCTTGACTCAGGGAAGGGGGCCGATCTCGTCGCCGAACTGGGTGCCCACGTCGCCGAACATCCGTGGCGCGAACCGGCCTGGGGGCTGCTTGCCCGCGCGCTGTACCGAGCCGGCCGCCAAGCCGATGCGCTGGCCACCCTCCGCCGCGCCCGCGCGATGCTCGTCGATCAACTCGCGCTCGACCCAGGTGCCGACCTTCAACGCCTTGAGATGGACATCCTCAACGGGGCCGCGCCCCACGAAGGCGTACGCACCGCCTGGACCAGCCCCGGTGTCCGGCTCGGCCCGCGCACCACCGTGGATCTGGCCCGCACCCTCGCACTGGCGGGTGGCGACGCCCTCGTCCACTCGCGGCGCGACCGCCTCGCCGCAATCCAGGCGGCGGAACGCACAGGAGACCTCTCCCTGACCGCCCGGATCATCGGCGCCTACGACGTGCCCGCCATCTGGAGCCGGGCCGACGACCCCGCGCAGTCCCGCGCCGTCGTCGCGGCTGCCGAGCGCACGCTCACCGCGCTCGGCGCCGACGCCCCCGCCGCCCTGTCCGCCCGTCTCCTGGCCACGATCGCGGTCGAGAGCCGCAGCGCCGATCTGACCGGGACCGAACTGAGGCGCGCGCACCAGACGGCACGGCAGGCCGAGGCCCTGGCCCGGGACCTCGCCGATCCCGCCCTTCTGGCGTTCGCCCTCAACGGGGTGTTCCTGCAGTCCTTCACCCGCCCTGGGCTCGCGGCGGTACGGGACAGGATCGGCGCCGAGATCCTCGCCCTGGCCACCCGGCACGAGCTGCCGAACTTCGCCGTGCTCGGCCGACTCATCCGCCTGCAATCCGCCTCGGCCCTCGGCGACCTCGACGCCGCAACCTCGCACGCCAAGGCCGCCGAACAGCTCGCCGCCACCACCGAGGCGCCCCTCGTCTCCGTCCTCACCGGGTGGTTCCGGGCCCGGGCCACGGCCGCCCACAGCACGGAGCCCGGCGGACCGACCGCCGCCACGGCCGCAGCGCACTACCGCGCTGCCGAGGACGCCCTCAAGACAGCCGGAATGCCGGGGCTGCACCGTGGCCTGTTCCCGATCGCTCTACTGGGGCTGCGTCTGTTGCACGACCGGCCCGCGCCCACCGACCCGCACCTCGACTGGGGTCCGTACCGACCCTGGGCGCAACCCCTCGTGCTGCTCGCCCAGGACCGGGGTGAGGAGGCCCGTGCCGTCCTTGCTGCGGCGCCCGAACCTCCGCGTGACCACATGCAGGAGGCGCTGTGGTGCCTGACTGCCCGAGCTGCCGTACGCCTCGGCGAGCGCGGAATTGCCGCACGCGCCGAGGCTGCCCTGCGCGATGCCCATGCGGAACACGCCGGCGCCGCCAGCGGAATGCTGACCCTGGGCCCGGTGGCGCGGTATCTGGCAGAGGCGGAGGCATGCGCCGGAGCGAGGTAAGCGACAGCGATCCGCGAAACCGAGCCCGTGGGGCCCGTCCCGGCAAGTCTCACCACCGTTGTCGACAGCACAGGAGGAAGCACGTGGCTCAGCTACTGAGAGTCCAGAACTTCAACGTCTCGAGTGACGGGATCGGTGCCGGCGAGGAGCAGACCCTCGAAAGGCCATTCGGTCATGTCGATCCCGAGAGGCTGTTCTCCTGGGCCGGCGCCACGGCGAGCTGGCCCATGCGCACCGACCCCGGGGGGAGCCGGGGCCTGGACGACTACCTCACGCGGGACTACGCCCGCAACATCGGCGCCGAGATCATGGGCCGCAACAAGTTCGGGCCCCAGCGCGGTCCCTGGCACAACCATGAGTGGCAGGGCTGGTGGGGTAACGAGCCCCCGTTCCGCACCCCGGTGTTCGTCCTGACCCACCACAAGGCGCCGAGCAGGACCGCTTCGTGCAACCGCGTGTCGACGAGGAACCCCTCCTCGTCCTCGGCTTCGCCTTCGATGCGGTCCACCAACTCGTCGTCATCGGGGAGCGTCGCCCTGCAGAGACAGGTGAAGAGCACCGTCTGGCCGGCTGTGTCGTCGGCCGCGTAGACCCAGGTACGTCCTTCATAGTCCGTGCGGTCCAGCACGCGAAGGGCCGGCACCGGTGCGCGGTGCAGCGCCACGGCACGGCGGCGGGCGAGGGCGCCCATCATGAGGAAGGAGAGCCCGGGCAGCCCTGCCGCCAGGACCAGCAGCTGCCAGCCGGAAGCGTCGTACGGCTCCGCCATCAGGCGCCGCCACGAGCCGTTCTCCAGCACGGTCACCGTGCTGCCGACGCCGTAGTCCTCGGGGTAGAACGCGTCGACGGTCATGCGCCGTTCGTCATCGGTGCGGACGCGCACCGTCTCCTCGCCACGGTGGATCACCGCCGCCGTGATGTGCACGGCCCGGTCCGCGTGCCGCTGGTCCGTGCGGATGCCGCTCAACCCCAAAAGGACCGCACCGGCAGCCACGGCACACAGGACCAGCCCGGCGGCGAGTGGGAGCCTGCCTCGCACGAGTGGGCCGGCGGGCTCCGGCAGCCGATGCCGCACTCCGGCGGCCCGTTCCACGAGCCGTCGCTGCCTGGACCGGGCGGCCAGCCGCTCGCGGGCCGCGGCCCAGCCGAAGGCCAGGGCCCCGATCACGGCGACGTTCGCGGCCTGGGACATCCGGTCGGCACCCGGCAGCTCTCCCCACGCCACCATGGCCGCCAGCGCGGGCGCTGCGATCAGCGTGAGCTCCGGAAGCCGGGCGAGCCAGTACAACAGGCCGACTGCGAGACCCATTTGCACCATGCCGCCCCAGTCCGGGCCGCAGGGCGCCGTATCGCTGCACGCCGGTGCCGGTTCCGCCGCGATCGCCCATACGACGGTACTCAACAGCGCCGGCACAGACCACATGGGCCGGGCCCAGAATGCGGGACGGGCCCGGGCCCATGGGGCGGCATCGCTGGACGACCAGGCGGGCGTACCTGCCGGAACGGAGCCCGACGGTATCGGGACGGGGGTTTCGGACACGTGAGGATTATGCGACAGGAGACCGCCCTCTGATCAGCGTGGACATGGAGAAGGTCACTGTCGGGCCCACGGCGCCCGGTGCCAGAAGCCGCCGCCGAACCCACCGTTGAAGCCGCCCGTTCCACCGGTACCTGTGCCGCCGCCCGGGTAAGGCCTGACGGTGGTGCCGCCGCGCCAGGTATGGGCTGAAGTGGCGAAGGTGCGGTAGTCCTCGCGGAACAGTTCTTGCCACCAGACCGCGAAGCGCTGCCCTGCGTAGACGTCGGGGCTGATGGGCTCCAGCTCACGCACCGTCATATTGAATGCGTCGTTGTCCCACTTCAGGAAGGTCGGATTCAGGTCCTTGAGTGCCTGGCGCAGAGCTGCCAGGCACACACACGGTCGGTCTTGACGGAGGGCTGTACTCTCCTCGCCCTTGTGAGGGCTGTCGTGCCGGAAGGCAGTCACGATCGTGGTGTCCGTTCCTGTCACCACCTTCACCGACCAGCCCCAGACCGGCCGCTCGGCGAGCCTCCACCGTCGATGGGCCGCTTCGTCCTGCTGCCCTCGACTGCTCCCTTGATGTCGCACCAGCAATGCCCATGCCGGGTCGGCCCGGTGTCCCAGCCCGCCACTTCGCAGTCGAACTGGCAGCCCGCGTCCCCGCACGCGACGCACAACGTCCTGCCGGGGACGGACCTCCGCAACCACGCGGATTGCACGCTCGCGAAGCTCAGCAGGGCACCGCGGTGTCGGCGACCGATGAGTTCCGGGGCCTGGTGGGGTCTACCTCCGCACAAGCGGAAGCAGCGCACAAGATCTGTGAGGGAACATGACCACCCATGCACTACCACCCGTCGTCGACGCCGCATCCTGGGAGCGCCGGCTCGAGGCACTGCGCGTCAGGGAGAAGGCCGCGACGCGGGAGCTTGACGCCATCGCCGCCGAGCGTCGTCGCCTGCCGATGGTCGAGATGCCCGATTACACCCTCGAGGGAGAGGACGGCCTGGTTCGGCTGGTGGACGTCTTCGATGGCAAGAGGCAGCTGATCGTCTACAACCACATGTGGTTCGCCGGCGAGGAATGGCAGTGCCCGGGCTGCACGGGATTCACGTCGCAGTACACCCGCCTGGAGTTCCTGGACAACTATGACGCGCGGTTCGTCATCGTCACCCAGGGCCCGATCAATGAGGCACTCGCCTACAAGCAGCGGGTCGGCAACCAGATGGCCTGGTACTCGACTGCCAACAGCTCATTCGGGGCCGACGTAGGCGCACCGCCCGACGGAGGGTTCGCGGTCAACGTGTTCCTACGCGACGGCGACACCGTCTACCGCACCTGGCACACCAACGGTCGGGGGGTCGAGCAGCTCAGTCACACCTTCGCGCTGATCGATGTCCTACCGTACGGACGGCAGGAGGAGTGGCAGGACTCACCCGACGGCTGGCCCCAGTCGCCCACCTACAGCCGGTGGACGACGTCCAAAGACATCGCTGCGCTCCATGGCCCAGGCTCTGGCCGCGGCTGAACGAACTGGATCACGGCCGATGAGCGGTGAACTCGCGGGAAGCGCGCCTTGTGCTTCGGACGCTGAAGAGCTTCCCGGGCACCGGTGAGCGGGTCGCGTCGGTATGCGTCCGAGCGGCGGCGCGAGCAGGTACTCCCGCAGCTGTCCGGCTTCCGGCCGTGACGGCCGCCTCGCGCCGCCGCCTCAGCGTGGACGATCTCGCGGGACCACGTCCAGGTGCCGCACGGACGGTTCGACGACTGGCTCCGATCGCGGTGGCGACATCGACCGCCCAGACATCGTCGGCCGCGTTGGGGAGGAGCGACAGCCGGATCGAAGCAGCGCCTCGTCGTCCACCGGCATGAGCCGGATCACATGTGTTCCACGACACCGTCTCCACCACGGCCGGCGGCTGTACATTCGAAGTACATACGCCGATAGCTGTCCACACTTGCTGTATTGCTGCGCCGAGCCCTGAGGCGGCTTTGCGAGCAGCGGATCCGGACACGGCTGGTGGCCTCCGCCGGGTGGCGGGGGTGGCCCGGCCACCCGCCGGATACCCGGCGATCACCCCACTCTCATCCCTGGAAGGCATGGCACAGTACTCAGACGTCGCAGCTCCTGTGGCAGACGCTCCCGCTCCCGTTGCTCCCGTGCGCGACAGCCGGAAGGCACCGGCAAGCCGACTGGTCGGGCTCGACCTGGCCCGCGGACTCGCGGTATTCGGCATGTACGCGGCTCATGTGGGGCCCGATCCTGACCAGGGCGGTGTGACCGGCTTCCTGATGGAGCTGGCGCACGGCAGGTCCTCCGCGCTCTTCGCCTTCCTGGCGGGCTTCGCGGTTGTTCTCATCACCGGGCGCGCGGCGCCCAAGACGGGGCTGGCAGGGCGCCAGGCGCGGGTCAAGTTGGTGATCCGGGCCGTGATCCTTCTGGCGCTGGGCACGTGGCTGACCATGAGCGGCACCCCGGTCGATGTGATCCTTGCCTTCTACGGCCTGTACTTCCTGCTCGTGCTGCCGCTGTACCGGCTCGGTGCCGGCCCCCTGGCGGCGATCGCCGCGGGAACGGCCCTCGTCCTGCCCCAGGTGCTCTACGTGGTGCAGCAGGCGATAGGAGACGGTGGCGTCCGCTCGCCCGGTGAGGCCGACGGCATCGTCTCGCTGCTCTTCACCGGCGCCTACCCGGCCCTGACCTGGATCCCGTTCGTGATCGCCGGCATGGCCGTGGCCCGCCTGGATCTGGCTGCAACCGCTGTCCGGACACGCCTGGCCGTCACGGGTGCCGCCCTCATGATCACCGGCTACGGAGGCTCCTGGCTGGCGCTGCACCTCTTTCCTGGCGCCGCCAAGGCCATCGGCGCGTCGACGTCGGCCGGAGATGGGGCGAGCGTGTGGTGGTCCGACACCGCGGGATTTCCGTCCGGGGACACCCCCGCCTGGCTGCTGGCCGCTTCCCCGCACAGTGAGACCACACTGTCAATCGTGGGCAACACAGGTGTGGCGATCATGGTCGTGGCCGCGTGTCTGGCCGCGACGGACGCCTTCCCGCGGCTCCAGTCGCTGGCCCGGCCGGTCATCGCAGTCGGTTCCATGTCGCTGACCGCGTACGTCTTCCACCTTTTCGCCATCCAGTTCCTGGGGATCGAGGAACTGCCCGGATCGCCCTTGCACGTTCTGCTCGGCTTCATCGTGGCCGCCATGGTGTTCGCCACTGTCTGGTCGCGCTTCCAGCAGCGCGGGCCTCTCGAATGGCTGATGACCAAGGCGACGGGGCTGGCCCGGCACATCCGCTGAGCGCGGAACCGGCCAGACCGACGCCCCGTCCCCGACGGTCGACGCTGTGCTGCTCGAAGATCGACCTGCACTCCGCGTATGGCGTCTCCGGCGCTGCGGAGGCCATCGCCGCCGTTTCAGCACAGCCGCACCGATCGCGGCGGCTCAGCGCGGGTCCGCAGGGGATGCTCGCCTGTGTGAGCACTCGCAAAGCAGCCGGACGCCTCCCGGGCACGTCCGGGGCGGGAGGCGGGGAAGCGGCAGCCGCTTCGGAGCTGTGCGCTCTCAGCTCGCCCGGCCGGGCAAGTCCTTCAACGCTGCGCGGTCGCCCATCACCACGACGGGGTGGAGCCTTGGATCGAGGGTGCGCAGCAGGTACTCCATGTCCGCCTTGGACTGGCTGATACACGCCGACGTACCGCTGCCGTGATCCATGTGCAGCCAGATGCTGCCGCCCTTCGACTGCCCTTGCGGACGGGTCGGGTTGTTCGGCGCAGTGCCCGTGACGCGGTTGTAGTCGATGGCGATGACGTAGTCGAAGTCGTGCCAGTAGGGCTTCTTCCAGTATCGGGGGGCCTGGAAGGACGCTGAGCGGGTGTATGGCAGCTTGGTGTTGCCGGGCGGGGAGAGCACGCCACCGGCGTCGCTCAGCGTGAAGACCCCCACCGGGCTGCGCAGATCGCTCTCGTGGTGATCCGTCGTCCAGCCCTTCCGCCCGTTGTGCGCGGACCAGGACCGCTCCTGGCGCCATACGGCCCCGTCCTTGGTGAAGACCGCCACGGTGGAGTCGGAGGAATTCTTGCCCGCCCCGTAGACGACGACCACCTGACGCGAATCACGCGGCACGCGTCGCCACAGCCCGTCCCCGACGCCAGGCACCCGCCGCAGAGCGGCCGTTGGCGACCGCACGCCGTCCTTCTGATCACGCGCCGCGGCGCTCCTGTGCCCCGAATCACCGCACGCCGCAAGCGACATGACGAACGCGACACCACAGCCAGCACCCACGGCAACCCGTATCAACCCTGTACTCCGCATCCCTCCATGGTCGCCCATGGGCTGTTTGCGTGGTCCATCGGCCAGTGGGGGAGCCGGGCCAAGTGGCGTCGCATGTCAGGACGGGGCGAGGACACAGAACTCGTGGCCCTCCGGGTCGGCCAGGCACGTCCACGGGACGTCGCCCTGGCCGAGGTCGAGGTCGGTGGCACCGAGGGACCGCAGCCGGGCCACCTCCGCTGCTTTGTCGTCAGCGGGGTACGGCAGCAGGTCAAGATGGACGCGGTCTGGCACGGTCTTCCCGTCGGGCGTGCGAAGGAACTCGAGATACGGGCCGATGCCCTTGGCGGAGCGCAACCGCGCATGATCGTCGGTCACCTCGTGCAGGCTCCAGTCCATTGCCTCACCCCAGAACCGGGCCATGGACCGCGGATCCACACAGTCGACCACCACCGCGGCGATCGGCCCGGTGTCCCGGTAGATCTCCCGAGGCTCCAGCACGCAGAACTCGTTGCCCTCCGGGTCGGCGAGGACCGTCCACGGCACATCGCCCTGGCCCACGTGGGCGGGCGTCGCACCGAGAGCCTGAAGGCGCGCGACCAACTCCGCCTGATGGGCCGCAGAGGTGGTGGCGAGATCGAGGTGCACACGGTTCTTTGTTGTTGTCTTGGGTTCCGGAACGGGAACGACATCGATGCAGACGGCGACCGGGTGCGGCCAAACGAAGTCGCCGACGGGTCCAACGTAGGTGGTCACGCCGGGGCGGAAAACACTCCAGCCGAGCGCCTCCGCCCAGAACCGGCCGACAGCCAAGCCGTCAAGAGCCTTCATGTTCACGTGAACAGGTCGCAGTGCCATGCCCGCGATCCTATGCACCCGCTCTGCCACGACATCCGCACCGTCGCCGAACAGCGATCAGCTCGCTCACCAGCCGCCGTGCTCAGCTCGCCAACAGAGCGCTCACATTCGCCAGTTGCGCACGGTGGTTGGGTACCTCCGTCTCCTCGCGGGGCACTGCCTCTGCTGCGTTCACGCTCAGCGACGTGCCGGCGAGCGCGTCGAGGCTGGGACGGTGGCGGGCCAGGTGTACTCGAACTCGGGAATCTCGAATCCCTGCTCGAAGCGGCAGATGCGGGACGCGGTACGGCAGCCTCCGTGACGTTCGTAGAACGCGACCGCGCGGGTGTTGCCCTGTAGGACCTCCAGGTAGACGTCTTTGCCGGGATGCGCGGTGGTGGACCAGGCCAGGGCATGCTCAAGAAGCCGACTGCCCAGCCCACGCCCGGTGTCGCCAGGACGGGCATGCAGGTTGTCGAGCAGGACCCGGCCGTCCGCCTGCGGTTCCAGGTAGACGAAGCCGAGCAGCACGCCGGCGTCCACGGCCAGGAACAGTGCCGCGCCCGGCACGGGATCGGCCAGCCGCGCCCGCCACACCTGTTGGCGTTCGGCAAGCAACGGGCCGTCCAGGTACTGCGCAGGGAACAGGTTCGCGTAGGCCCGTCGCCAGCTGGCCGTGTGCAACTCGGCGACGGCATCGGCATCGGTCGCCACTGCGGTTGTGATCTCCACGGCCGCATTCTCGCGACTGACGTGGCCGACGTCTATGGACTGGGCACACAACCCCCACTCACGCAGCCGCCACAGTCGCCCGGCTGAGCGATCACAACGTGATGCTCGATCGCTGATATGAGACATGGGCTCCGGCAGTGGTCGACCAGCGATCAGAGCATCCAGACAGCCAGCGCGCGCCTGCCCTCGTCGGTGTGCGTGCCCTCGACGCATACGACCAGGCAATGCGGGACATCGCCGACGACCGGATGCGGGCGGACACACTCGATGTCCGCGGCCACCGGAATTCGGTCGTGTCAGAACGCGAACCTCCGCAGGGGTGCGGTCCAGCCGTCACTGAGGTAATGCCCTACCTTGTGGCAAATCGGCCCGGGTGGTGACCTATGATCAGCGGATGATCTTCATCGTCGTCAAGTTCCCCGTAAAGCCCGAGCACACCGAAGAGTGGCCGGAGCACGTCGAAGCCTTCACCCGGGCCACCCGCGCCGAACCCGGCAACCTGTGGTTCGAGTGGTCCCGCAGCATCGAAGACCCCGACACCTACGTCCTCGTCGAGGCCTTCCGTGACGGCACCGGCGAGGCGCACGTCAACTCCGACCACTTCCGTGCCGGCCTCGAAGCGATGCGCCCCCTGCTGCGCCGCACCCCCGACATCGTGAGTACCACCATCGAGGGAGCGGACGGCTGGAGCGCGATGGGCGAGCTCACCATCGACTGACGAGCCGGAGTGGCCATCCGATATGGATGGCGGCTGTGCGACCTCGTCTCGCATGTCACCCGAACAGCGTATGCCGGGGCGCGTGAGCCGGGGGTCCGTGGAGTACTGGTTCGGGCCCTCGAATCACACCAGTAAGGCCCGAACTCGTGCGAGCGGGCCAACGGCTCGAACCGAGACCGTACGGGAAGTCTGCTGTGCCTGTTCTCACGGCCCGCACAGCGCTAGCGTCGGGGCCCATGATCGTATGGCTCAACGGCACCCACGGCGTAGGCAAGACGACGACCAGTAAACTCGTGCAGCAGCTGATCCCGGATTCACGGGTGTTCGACGCTGAGAAGGTCGGCGAGACACTCATGGACATCACGCCGGGGCTGCCCGGGACGGACAACTTCCAGCACTGGCCGCCGTGGCGGCCGCTCGTAGTCGAAACCGCCCGCCGCGTACTCGACTACACCGGTGGCACTCTGGTGATGCCCATGACTGTCCTGGTCGAACAGTACTGGCGCGAGATCAGCACGGGCCTTGCCCAATATGCCATTCCAGTACGGCACTTTGTTCTCCACGCCGACCAAGACACCCTCCGCGGGCGCATCGAGGGGGACACTCTTCTTGGCCCCTCCCCGTTCCGTCTCAAGTACCTTGAGCCCTACGCCGAGGCAGCCCGCACCTGGCTACACGACGAGGCCGAAGTCATCGACACCGCGCACCTCACTCCCGCCCAGGCAGCCCTGCAGATCGCGGAGGCCGTCAAGAATTGAGGCCCGCCTGCCGCGCGACCAGCTCAGTCCAGCACCGCGGTGTCATCCACCGGAAACGTCCCGTCGCCTGGTCGTGCGTGAACCCGCGGGTCGTCCTGGCCCGCTGGTCGGACGGCCGTGCCGGGTGGTCGGTCAGTGGTGCGTTGGGCGGTGCCCCTTGTGCGGCGGGCGGGGGCTCTTGTGCGGTGGGCGGGGGCGGTGGCCGCCGGGGCGGACTTTCACTGTGGCGCTGGCCTCGTTCGAGGTGATGGTCTGACCGGCGGCGTTGGTGCCGTGTGCGGTGTCGGTGACGTGGCCGCGTCTGGCGTCCTTCTTCGTGATGGTGTACGGCGCCGCGGTGCAGGTCATGGACGCGCCCGGCGCGAGGGTGGTGCTGGGGCAGGTGACCGCGACAGGCGGCGGCCGGTGCGTGGTGAGGGTGGCGCTCGCAGGGGGCGAAGTGACCTCGGTGTCCGCGGCGTTGTGTGCGGTCACCACCGCGGTGTTCGTGACCCGACCTGCTTGCGCATCGGCCTGAGTGACGGTGTACGTCGCATGACACGTCACCGACGCACCGGCATCGAGCGAGTCCACCGGACAACTCACCACCGGCGGGTTGCCGGTACCGCTGAACGCGGTGTCCGTGACCTGCAATCCCGACAGAGCCGTCTGCCCCGTGTTCGTCACCGTGAACGTATACGTGACCTGGTCACCCTCGCCGGCCGTCTTCGGCTGCACGGATTTCTCCAGACGGAGTGAGGAGCGCGCGGTCGTGACGGTCGCCTCGGCGTCGTTCGAGACCACACTGGACAGGGAGATTGAACGGGTCGCGGTGGCATGTGCGACGTCAATGATTCTGCCGGCTCCGACGTCGGCCTGGGTCGCCCGGTAGGTGCCCACGCATTCCACCACTGCTCCGGGTGGGACCGGCCCGCTGGGGCACATCACGACCGGCGGTGTGCCGGTACCGGAGAACTGGGTCTCCGCGACGGTGACGTCGTGCAGAGTGGTGTTGCGCACCGTGTAGTGGAAGGTCACCAGGTCACCGGCACTGATCACCACGTCCGGGACCGCCGTCTTCTTGAGGGCGAGCGTTGACAAGGCCGTGCTCTCGACGGTGACGGTGCTGGTGTCGGAGCGAGTCGTGCTCCCCGTGGGTGTGGTGGCGGCAGCGGGTTCGGCTCGTCACGTGCTGCCCGGCGGCCGTGACGGTGCCCGGGTTCACGGACTTCGTCATCGTGATCTGCGGCGACGGCTGGACCGCGTCCACGCGCGCCGAGGCGCTTGCGTGGACGGGGTGGCCCAGATTGTCGGTGCCCGTGAACCGTGGCGGTGTCGTAGATGTAACCGCGGTTGATGTCCTCCTGCGTCACCACGTGGGTCAGCACCACGCACGTGGTGCTCTGCCCCGGATGGCGGCCGGAGGGCGGAAGGCTGCACGGGTGCGGGCCGCCCCCTTGCGAATCGTTCAGCGTGAGACCGTGCACCGCGGTGTCCCCGGTGTTACGCACGTCCATGGTGTAGTGGACGGTCTGCCCGACCGCCGTCACCACCGGCGGATCCGCGTGCTTGGTCGGCTGGATGCTTCCGGTGCCGCGGGCTCTGTTGGTCACTGTGCAGGTCAGGGCAGCGCCTGTCCGTGGTACGCGGACCGCCCAGGAACCGCCGTCGAAGACCAGCGGGACCGCGGCGCCGGTGGTGTTGTCGACGCAGGTGGCGGACGTGTCGTACAGGTCGGGCCGCGGTGGCAGGTAGTCGTTCTCCAGTCTGTCGGTCAGGCGGTACGTCTGGCCCGAGGCGACGGGCAGCGGTCCGGTCTCGGCCCGGGTCTGGTTACCGCTGGTGGTCGCGCTGCCCACCTCGTTGCCCCCGGGGTTGGTCAGGCCCACCCGGAACTGGTCCAGCGGGGTGTTGCGACCGGCGACCTGTTTGACGACGTTGATGGTGCTCCCGGCCGCCGCGGGCACGCACTGTGCGCCGTCGGCGAATCGGCCGGCGCCCGGGCTCTGCGGGAGCGGGACGGTGCTCACGGCAGTGACGTTCACGCGGTAGACCGTGCCGGAGGTGAAGCTGTACGTACAGGAAGGTGCCGTCCGTGAAGCTGGCACGGAGGTCGACACCGCCGACACCGGGGGGGGCATACCCCCCACCTCGCCGAGGTCGGTGAAGGTGTGTGTGACCCGGCTGAAGTACAGCAGGTGCGGGATGCGGTTGCCCACCAGGTCCCCGACGCCGTACAGGCCGGGACCCAGCGGCCCGGTCATGTAGCTCCAGTCGCCGAGGGCGCGGAACTGGTTGCCCGGATAGCCGACCGTTCCCGAGGCGATCGTCTGCCCGAAGGTCGGTGACCCCGGTACCAGATCGATCTCCGCCCAGTCGCCGGGAGTGGTGTTGCTCAGCCGCCACAGATGGCCGGCTGAGTCGAAGTCAGGAGCGGAGGAAGCGGTGCGGAACGTGCCGTCCGAAAGCCGCCAGCAAGGTAACCGGGCTCGACGCAGCATGGGGTGGCGTGAGAGCGCATTCAATGGATGATCTGACGCTGTTCGAGCCGGTCGGGGAGGAGCCGCCGCCAGGGGGCGCAGCCGACTGGGATGTGAACTGGGCCCGCGTGGCCGAGGAGCTCGACGAACGGGGCGCGGCGCTGACCCCTCCGCTGCTGACGCGCGAGGAGTGCGCAGAGCTGGTCAAGGGCTTTGGGCAGCCGGAGCTGTTCCGGTCGACCGTGGTGATGGAGCGGCACGAGTACGGCCGCGGCACCTACCGGTACTACGCCGACCCGGACGGTCTGCCGCTGCTGCGCCGGCTGCGCGAGGGGCTGTACCCGGGGCTGGCGTGGGTGGCCAACCGGTGGGCGGGCCTACTCGGTGGGCCCCGCTTCCCGGACCGGCTGGCGCAGTTGCACGCGCGTTGCGCGGAGCAGGGCCAACTGCGGCCCACTCCGCTGATCCTGCGGTACGGACCAGGCGGCTACGCGTCGCTGCACCAGGACGTGTACGGGGACGTGGTCTTCCCGCTCCAGGTCTCGGTGCTGCTGAACGAGCCCGAGGTGGACTTCACCGGGGGCGAGAGCGTGTTCGTGGAACAGCGGCCACGGGCCCAGTCCCGGGCCGTGGTGGTGCGGCCGGGTCTGGGGCAGGGTCTGGTCTTCCCCGTACGGGAACGGCCCGTGCGCGGCCCGCACGGGGTGCGCAGGCATGCGGTGCGTCACGGCAGCGGCGAGGTGGGGCGCGGCGAGCGCCACGTCCTGGGGGTGATCTTCCACCATGCCCGGTGAGCGGCGCAGAGGCGACCGGCGGCGACCGCGCGGCCGAGGGAGGTTGGCATCCGCGGATCGTCGCAGGGGTCGAGGACAGAGTTCAGCGCGCCCCCTTACCCACGCTCCTCCTCCCGATCGCGGGAATGCGACGTCCGAAAGCCGCCAGACATCGCGGCGAAGGCGGAGGGAGGGTGAAGCAAGGACGAAAGGAATAAACGATGACTACGCGATACACCACGCTGGAAAGCCCCATGGGCACGCTGCTGCTGGCCGGAAAGAAGTCCGCGAGCGCGCCGGGAGGTGTCGCGCTGGTGTCGCTGTCCATGCGGGGCCAGAAGGGCGACGCGTCGGTGCGTGCGGACTGGGTCCGCGACGACGCCGCCTTCGCCCATGTGGCGGGCCAACTGGGCGCGTACTTCGACGGCAGCCTGACCGAGTTCGAGCTGGAGTTCGTGGCTTCCGGGTCTCCGTTCCAGCGCGACGTGTGGGAAGTGCTGGAACGGATCCCGTACGGCACGACCCTGACGTACGGCCAGGTCGCCGACCGCATCGGAGCCCCGCGCAGTGCCTCGCGCTCGGTAGGCACCGCGATCGGGGCCAATCCGCTGTTGGTGGTGCGCCCGTGCCACCGGGTGATCGGCGCGAACGGTTCGCTGACCGGCTACGCCGGGGGCCTGGAGCGCAAGCAGGCGCTGCTTGCCATCGAGGGCGCGGTGCTGGGCGGATGACGACCGTGCGCACGAGCACAGCCACAGCCACAGCCACCGGAGCGACGAGAGCCATCGGCGCCGCCACCCCCGGAACGCCCTTGGCGCCGGAGGTGATCGGTGACCGGATCGACTCCTGCGACTGGAAGGCGCTGGCGGCGGAGCTGGACGCGCACGGATGCGCGTCAACGGACCGACCGTTGCTGACCCCCGGCGAATGCGCGCAGATCGCCGGCCTCTACAAGCGCGCCGAGTTGTTCCGTACGACGGTCGACATGGCCCGGCACCGCTTCGGCTCGGGCGAGTACCGGTACTTCACCCACGACCTTCCGGAGCCGGTGGCCGCGCTGCGCGCGGCGCTGTACCCGCGGCTGCTGCCGGTGGCACGGGACTGGGCGGCCCGGCTGGGCCGGCCGGCGCCCTGGCCGAACGACCTGGCCGAGTGGCTGGACCAGTGCCACGGGGCCGGCCAGGACCGCTCCGCGCAGATACTGCTCTCGTACGGGGAGGGCGACTGGAACGCCCTGCACCGGGACGTGTTCGGTGACCTGGTCTTCCCGCTCCAGGTGGTGATCGGCCTCGACATGTATGGCAGCGACTACACAGGCGGGGAGTTCCTGCTGGTGGAGCAGCGGCCGCGGGCCCAGTCGCGGGGCACGACCAGTGTCCTGCGGCAGGGCCACGGGCTGGTGTTCACCACCCGGGACCGCCCGGTGGCCACCAAGCGGGGCTGGTCGGCGGGGGCGGTGCGGCACGGAGTGAGCACAGTGAGGCGCGGGCGGCGGCGCGCGCTGGGCCTGGTCTTCCACGACGCGTCATGAGCACGTACACCCTCATCGGCCCGAACGGGGAGCCGTACCGCAGCCCTGTGCCGGGGACGTTGGGTGGGCATCGACGGGGCCGGCTGTACGGACGCCTCGACTGTCCCTCGGCGCTGCGGGCGCTGGCGCGCGGCGGATACGTGCGCGAGCGGGTGTTCTTCGCGGACGAGGCGAGCGCGGTGGCGGCGGGCTACCGGCCCTGCGCAGTGTGCCTGCCGGAGCGCTACCGGGCGTGGAAGGCGGGGCGGTCGCCGCTTTCCGGCTTCGACGAGGTCCCGGCCTCGCCGCTGCTGGCTGCCGGCGAGGAGGACTCGTACGGAGAGTTGCCCGCGCCCGCTCCGCACACCGAGGCCGAACTGGCGGCATTGGAGGGCCTGCTGACGGCCCCTGGGTCCCGGATCTCAACCGTGGTCCTCGGACACAGCCGCGACGCGGCCGCGACGGCGGCCGCCCGGGCCTTCGCCACGGCGTGGGAGGCCCGCGGCGGGCAGGTCCTGGCGGTGGTGGACTGGCCGGAGTCGGCCGCCTCCTGGCTGCGCGCGGCCCGTCGGCTGACCGAACAGGCCCCCGACGCGTGGGTGGTGGCCGCCGCGGGCCTCGGCTTCGCGCAACTGGCCCGCCGTCTGCGCCACAGCACCGACTGGGACCCGGCGCGCAGCTACGCCTTCGCCTCCGTGGCCGACTCCCGCATCCCGGCACTGGCCGGCCCGGCCGCCCTGCACGGCCTGCGCGGGGCCACCGCGGACGGCGGCACCTGGGAGGTCCGCGGCAACTGGTTGACGTGCTCCCCGTCCTAGATGTGTGAGAATCCGTCCAAATAGTTGACAACTGTCCGAATGGTTGACAACTGTCACGGTCCCGGATTTGTCTCGACGAGCTAGGCGCCCGCCGTCGCCGCAATGAAATGCCTCTACTTGCGGACACCATCCCTGCTGAACAACTGTCCGCCGACGAAGCGATCAGCCAGGCCGAGAACGCCTCCCGCGCCCTGATGGTCCTTTTGCGCCAGCTGACACCGCCCCAACGCGTTGACGAGGATGTCCAGGCCGCCGAAGTGCTCGACGGCGCGGGCGATCAGAACGTCGAGGTGCTGTGGCACAGTCCCCGGGCGACCCAGGACAACTTGGAGTTCGGCGCCAAGGTGGGTGCGTGGGACGCGGTCGACCCGGGCCTGAAGTCGTTCGCACACAAGGCCGTCGCGTCGCGGGTCGGCTGCAGCTGGTGCTTGGACGTCGGCTATTTCCAGGCGCAGAACGAGAACCTGTACCTGGTCAAGGCTAGCCAGGGGCCGCCGTAAACATGCCCTGTCGACATGAAAAGAGCGTCACGACACCACACGACGTGGACCAGAGCCCGAAGATCAACTACAAGCCACGAAGCCGGGTCGGCGTGTCAGTGCTCATCGAGGGATGCCTGCCGCGCAAGGAACTCCTCGAAAGCCGCCTTCTGCTTCGGATCCATGAAGCCCTGGCGGACGTTGCGGGCCTCCTCCTGGAGCCAGTGCGCCTCGTCGGGATCCAGTAGCTCGGCGACCACCACGCCGTTGCGAGCAACCGCCGTACGCCCGCCTACGCGACGACGGAAGAGCGTGAACGCGCCGAATTCCGCTGGGTGGGCCAGTTCCGGCTCCTCCGCCACAGCCCGGTTCTCGTCCCCAGCACCACTCGTCGGGTAGGCAGTGGGGGCCCAATGCTCCCAGAGCGCCAGCGTGGCCGCGGGCACCAGTACCGCGCGTTGCACCCCTGCACGCCCCTCCCACTGGAACGTGACAGTGACGGGCTCGCCGACCGCCTCGGCCAACCCGAGCACCCTCTCCACCTCATCGTTGATCGGGTAACCCACCACTACATCGATATGAATGCCCATGGTGCCTGAGGCTACTGGCCGCTTCTGACATTCCAGCCCACAGCTCCTGCGCCTCGGCGACCCCGGCGCACCAGGGGTCGCCCAGGTCGAACCCCACCACGCCGACCGGTTGGCGCTGAGCTTGCTGTCGGACCCACCGCACGAGAACTACCGGACGATCGCTGGGTGGGCCGGGGAGTAAATCCGCACAGCATGCAGCATCTGCTGTGCCACGCCTTCTGGGATCGCACCGCATCGGCACTGGACTCGCCCCCTCTCGACCAGGGGAACACCACGCGCTGAAGGCAGTTGTCCGCAAGTACGGCGGCTGCTCAACGTGTCATCGCGCCAGTACGCCCAACCCTGAAGGCCCGCTACCCTCTGACGTTGGCCATCCGGCATCCTCGGCGAGCCGGCGCAGTGCTTTGAGCGTCTTTCCGGCCAGGCCGCGTCCTTTGAGCGACGGGGTGACGATTGCCCCGCAGATCACCAGGGTGTCGGGTTCGACGCCTTGTTCTCGGCCTTCCACGGCGCGGATCGTGGCCTGGGTGTAACCAGTGGGGAGTGTCTGCGTCAGTCCGTCCCACCGGATCGGTATACCCCAGCCGGTCGCGACAGGCGTGCCTCGCTCGTCCACCAACGTGAGATTGAGGTCGGCGAACCACTCCCTGATCCTGCCGATGTATTGCTTGGCCAGCCGATCGGCTGTGATGAACTCCGGGAAACCCTCGCTGAAGAGCTCCTGCATCTGTTCATCGGTCCACGTACGTGCGTCTGTTCGCTCGACCATCAATGCCATCGGCCCGTTTATAGCGCACCATCCACGGACCACGCGAGGGAGTTCAGAGGAAGCTCAAACGATGTGCTCCCAGTCTGGTGGTGTCGCCGTACTGGAGGAGGTCATGCTCCGGACACCGGAACTGTTGCCATGGCTCGCGCTGTCCCTCTATGGCGACCAGCAGATCAGGGTCGTCGGGGCTGCGCGGCACTCCGGCACCGCCGACCCGATGACGTGGCCGCTTCACCCGGCCTCGGAGCCCGGACCGATTGTCAGTGGTGGGTGAGACGGTAGGAGCATCGAGTCGGAAAGAGGGGGAGCTGCCATGTCCGGGAGCCAGAACTACATCAATCACGTTGCTCTTGTGCTGGATGCCAGTTCGTCCATGTCGCACCTGAGCCGCAAGGTCGTCGAAGTCGCCGACCAGCAGATTGCGTACCTTGCCCGGCGATCGAGGGAGCTGGACCAGGAAACCCGCGTCACGGTGTACGTCTTCGCAGACAAGGTGGAGTGCGTCATCTACGACAAGGACGTGCTGCGGATGCCGTCGCTGAAGCAACTGTACCGGGTCGGCGGAATGACGGCTCTGCTGGCGGCCGCATTGAAGTCACAGCGAGAGCTGGCGCAGACGGCCCAACTGTACGGCGACCACAGCTTCCTGACGTTCATACTCACCGACGGGCAGGAGAACGCAAGTCACCGCGGCCCGGATGTCGCCACCAGCGATCCTCGTGAACTGGTCAAGGCCGTGGCCGAGATGACCAAGACGCAGGAGGACAACTGGACGCTGGCCGTTCTCGTGCCGGACCAGGTGGGCAAGCGGGAGGCCATGCAGTGCGGCTTCCCGAAGGACAACATCGCCATCTGGGACGCCACGAGCACACAGGGTCTGGAGGAGGCCGGGCAGGTCATCCAGCAGGCAACCGAGAAGTTCATGGTGGGTCGCGCCCAGGGCATCCGGGGATCGCGGGCGGTGTTCTCCACGGGTGCGGAGGCGGTCAACAAGGACACCATCAAGGCGGCCGGCCTCACCCCGGTGAATCCGTCCACGTACGAGCTGCTCCCGGTAACTCGTGACGCGGCGATCCGGGACTGGGTCATCGAGTGCGGGCACACCTACCGTACCGGTGGTGCGTTCTACCAGCTGAGCAAGTCGGAGCAGGTCCAGGCCCGGAAGCGGATCGCGGTGTTGGAGAAGAAGACGGACCGGGTGTACACGGGGCCCGAGGCCCGAGCCTTGCTCGGCCTGCCGGACGTGGAAGTCCGCGTCAAGCCGGAGCACAACGACGACTTCACGATCTTCGTGCAGAGCACCAGCGTGAACCGGAAGCTGGTACCGAACACGCGGGTGCTGCTCATGCTCTGACGCCTGGCAACCGCGCCGGGTCCCGCAGACTTCGTCGCCGCGGCGAGCGCTGACTTTCGTCGCATCGGCCATGTAATGGCCTCGGCCAGGAGCCGTCGCCCCGCTACGCCGTCGCGCTGACGATCCAAGAACATCGCCGCCCGCATCGACGCCGCCCCACAGCAGCTCGACGTGCTACCGGCCCGCCCCAGGACCAGTGAAACCCCACCCGTTGACACCAACGCCTACTCACAGCTCGACAAGGACACCGTGTAGGTGAAGAGAAGGTTCACGGGCCAGATCCCGCAATTTTTCCCAAGAGCCCGTGGAGCGGCCGTACCGACAATGGCGATCACTGCCATGTCCTGATACACAGGAGATTATGACGTTACGTCAGGTGAGGACGGGAACGGGGAGGGCAGCTGCAGCCGTGGCTGTGCTCGCGCTGCTGATCGCGGCCTGCGGGAAGAGCGACTCGGACGGTGCCGGGGGCGGGAAAGCGGATCAGGTCACCGTGGCGGCTTTGCCGTTGACGGATTCCGCGGCGCTGTACATCGCCCAGGACCGCGGCCTGTTCAAGAAGGAAGGACTGAATGTCCACATCCAGCCCGTGCAGCAGAGCATCCAGGCGCTGCCCGCTCTGTCCAAGGGCCAGGTCGACGTGATCGCGAGCGCGAACTATGTGACCTTCTTGCAGGCGTACGAGAAGGGGACCCTCGACGTACGCATCCTCGCGGAGGGCGTGCGGGTCGCGCCGCACATGATGGATGTCCTGGTGCCGAAGGGCTCCGCCATCAAGAGCGCAGCCGACCTCAAGGGCAAGAAAGTCGCGGTCAACATCCTCAACAACATCCAGACGCTGACCCTGAACGCGATCCTCGAGAAACAGGGGGCCGGCAGGCCCGTCTACCGGCAGATCGCGTTCCCGCAGATGGGACCTGCCCTGGAGAAGGGTCAGGTCGACGCGGTGCACGTGGTCGAGCCCTTCGACAGCGCGATCCAGGGCGAGTTGAAGGCCCGGGTCCTCGTCGACGGCGGCGCTGCCCCCGTCGAGTCGCTGCCCATCAGCGGATACGTCACCACCGCGCGGTACGCGAAGCAGAACCCGGACACCGCGGCCGCGTTCAGGCGCGCGATCGAGGCCGCGTCCAAGATCGCGGCCCAGGACCCGTCGGCCGTGCGCAAGCAGTTACCGAAGTACGCCAAGGTCTCGGCGGCACAGGCGGATTCGATGGGTTTGCCCGCTTATCCGGCCACCGCCGATCCGAACGGGCTGCGTCGCCTTGTCGCCCTCATGCACGAACAGGGCTTGTTGAAGAAGGCCGTGAACCCGTCGACACTGCTCGTCAAGTGAACCGGCGCAGCCGTCGGGACGTCGGGCTCGGCATCCTCGGCGTACTGCTGGCCTTCGGGGCGTGCGAGGCCGTGTCACGAGCGGGGATCGTGCGGCGCACCTATCTGCCGCCCGCGTCCGACGTCCTGGAACGCGCCGTAGACCTGGCAGGGGACTCGATGTTCCTCGACGGGATCGGTGCCACGATGCGTGCCTGGGCGCTGGGGCTCGCCCTCGCGTGTGTGATCGCCGTACCGGTCGGCCTGGTGCTCGGCAGCGTGCCGGTTGTGGATACCGCGGTGCGCGTGATCGTGGAGTTTCTGCGGCCGTTGCCGTCCGTGGCGCTGATCCCGTTGGTGTCGCTGCTGCTGGGTTCCGGCACCCAGACCGAAACCGTATTGATCACCTACGCCTCGGTGTGGCCGATTCTGTTCAACACGGTGTACGGCCTCGGTGAGAGCGAGCCGCTGGCCAAGGACACGCTCCGCGCCTTCGGCTTCGGGCGGGCCGCGGTGCTGTTACGTGTCGAACTGGCCGGTGCGGCGCCGTTCATCGCCGCCGGTATCCGTATCTCGGCAGCCGTCGCTCTCGTTGTGGCTGTGGCTGCCGAGCTGTTGTCCGGGTTCGGCGAGGGCCTTGGGATCTTCATCGCGCAGGCCCAACTGGCCACCGACGGCACGCGGGACGTGCTCGCGGGCGTGGTGTGGGCAGGGGTGCTCGGCCTGGTCGTCAATGGCGTACTGGTGTGGGCAGAACGGCGGTTGTTCCCGTGGACGCCCGAGCGGCGAGTGGTGCCGACGTGACCGCTCGGCTGACGGCCAGGGCGGCGCGTGGCGTACTCGGTGCCCTGCTGCGACGACCGGTGCCGGCCGTTGCCGTCGGCGCCTGGGAACTGGCGGCCCGCGCGCGCGGCAGCGTCTTCTTCCCGCCGCCGTCGCGCATCGTGCGGCACTCCTACGACCTGTGGTTCTGCGGCCCGGCGAGCCATCTGTTCCTCACCGACGCCGCGTTCGACACCATCGGGCCGAGCCTCGGCCGGATGGCGGCCGGTTTTATGCTCGCCGCCGTCGCCGGGGTCGCCCTGGGGGCGGCGATCGGCCGCGTGCGGCCGGTCTACGCACTGTGCGATCCGGTGCTGCAGTTCGCGCGAGCCGTCCCGCCGCCCGCCCTGGTTCCGGTCTTCGTCGTGGTCCTCGACTTCGGTACGCAGATGCAGGTCGCGTCGATCGTGTTCAGCGCCGTGTGGCCGGTCCTCATCAACACGGCGGAGGGCGTCCGCAACACCGATCCGCTGCGTCTTCAGGTCGCAGCCGTGCTGCGGCTCGCCTGGGCCGAACGGCTCTGGTACGTGATCCTGCCCTCCGCTCTCCCCCGCATCTTCGCCGGGCTGCGGCTGAGCCTGTCGCTCGCGCTGATCCTCATGGTGTTCTCAGAGCTGCTACCGGGTACCGAGAACGGCATCGGTTTCATGCTCACCGACGCCCAGTCACGTTCCGATCTGCTCACCGTCTGGGCGGTGCTGGTGCTGCTCGGCGCCTTGGGCTATCTGTTCAACACCGGCTTGTTGGCCATCGAGAAACGACTGCTCGGCACAGGGAGGCAGCCATGAGGACAACGGTCCTGGACGCGGTCGTCGGGCTGCTGCGCGACACCGGCATGACCACCGTGTTCGGCAACCCGGGCTCTACCGAACTGCGCATGTTCCGCAACTGGCCCGACGACTTCACGTATGTTCTGGGGCTGCAGGAGTCCTCGGCCGTGGCGATGGCCGCGGGCCATGCCCTGGGTACGGGGCGCGCCGCGTTCGTCAGCCTGCACTCCGCGGGAGGTGTCGGTCACTCGCTGGGCGCCGTCTTCAACGCGTACCGCGACCGGGTGCCGTTGGTGATCGTCGCCGGTCAGCAAGCTCGCTCCCTGATCCGGCTGCGCCCGTTCCTCGGCGCCGACGAACCGGATCGATTCCCGCGCCCGTACGTGAAGTCGGCCCGTCAGCCCGAACGTGCCGCCGATGTGCCGGCCGTCCTCGCCGAGATGCACCGCATCGCGATGACGCGTCCGCGCGGGCCGGTGTTCGTGTCCGTTCCGGAGGACGACTGGGACCAGGCGGCCGAATGGGTCGAGCCCCGGGCGGTGCACAGTGGAGTCACCGCCGCCCCGGAGGCGCTCGCCGCGCTCGCCGTCCGCCTCGACACCTGTGCGCGGCCTGCGCTGGTCGTCGGCCCCGGCGTGGACGACGAAGCCGCGATGCCCGAGGCTGTCGCACTGGCCGAGCGGATCCGCGCGGCTGTCTGGATCAGCCCGTTGTCCGGCCGCTCCGGATTTCCGGAGTCGCATCCGTTCTTCCAGGGTTTCCTGCCACCGGTCGCCGGCCAGTTGGCAGCGCGTCTCAAGCCGTACGACGTGGTGGTCGCGCTCGGGGCACCGGTGTTCACATACCACGTGGCGGACGACAGCCCCCCGCTGGCACCGGGCACCGAGCTCTTCCACCTGGACTGCGACCCGGCTCAGGCGGCGTGGCTGCCCACCGGCACCAGCCTGGTCACCACGCTGCGCCCCGCCCTTACCCAACTCACCGCGCTGGTCGGCCGGTCGGACCGCGAACCGCCACCGGCACGCAGGCAGCCGGCGCCGGTGAGCCCGGGCGCGGACCTCACACCCGAACTGGTCATGGACCAGTTGCACCGGCGCCTTCCTCGCGATCGGGTGCTCGTCGAGGAGACCCCCAGCCACCGGGACGCGCTGCACGCATACGTGCCAATCGATCTGTCGGGCGGTTTCCTCACCACAGGCAGCGGTGCGCTCGGCTGGGGCCTGCCGCTCGCCGTCGGCCGCGCGCTCGCCGACCGGCGGCGGGTGGTGTGTGTGCTGGGCGATGGTTCGGCGCTGTACTCGGTGCAGGCACTGTGGACGGCCGCCCGGTACCGGGCGCCGGTCACCTTCGTCGTGCTCGACAACGGCGGCTACGGGGCCGTGAGCGCGCTCGGCCGTCGGATCGGCATCGCGCCGGTGCCCGGCACGGAGATCGGCGGTATCGACTTCGCCGAGCTCGCCGCGTCGTTCGGTTGCCGGGCCGACTACGCGGACCGTCCGGGAGACCTCGGCAAGGCCTTGGACCGCGCGGTGACCTCGCTCGGCGACGACGACGGCCCTCACCTCCTTCATCTGCGCGTCACCGGCACCGAGGGCGTGCTTTACGAACCATGGGCCGGGTGAGGGCCCGGATGCTCCGAATCGACTCCCTGAGCCAGTCCTACGGAGAGCGCCGTGTCCTGTACGACGTGTCTCTGAGCGTGCCGGACGGTCAACTCCTGTGCGTAGTCGGCCCGTCGGGCTGTGGCAAGTCGACGCTGCTGCGGACGATCGCCGGGCTGCTGCCCGCATCCGAGGGGACAGTCACGATCGACGGCACGCCGGTCACCGGTGTGCCGGACCGGCTCGCGGTCGTCTTCCAGGACTACGGCCGCTCGCTGTTGCCATGGCTCACGGTCCGCGACAACGTGGCCCTGCCTCTGCGCCGTCGGGGTCTTCGCCGGGCTGAGCGGCGGGCCGAGGCCGAACACATCCTGGAGCGCGTCGGCCTCAAGGCCTCGGCCCGCCGCTACCCATGGCAGCTCTCCGGCGGCATGCAGCAGCGGGTCGCCATTGCCCGCGCCCTGGTCGTCCGCCCCTCGCTGCTGCTCATGGACGAGCCCTTCGGCTCTCTGGACGCCCAGACCCGCGAGGATCTGGAAGACCTGCTCCTGGAGGTGCACCACGCTGACGGCACCACGATCGTGTTCGTCACGCACGACATCGACGAGAGCGTCTACGTCGGCGACCGCGTCATCGTCCTGTCCGCAGGCCCGGACTCCCGCATCGTCCGTGACCTGCCGGTCGAACTCCCCTCGCGACGCGACCAGATCACGACGCGGGGCCTGCCCGAGTTCGTGACGCTGCGCACCGAGGTAGGGCGGGCGGTGCGGACACCGGACCAGGCCTGAACTGGCCAGCGCTCGGACGTTGCCGAAGTCACCGCTGGGAGGCGGCACCTCACGAGCCCTTTCAAGGTGGCCATGGCGACCAGCCCGCTTCGTGGGATGAGACGCCGCTCGAGGAGGCCGGCGTGCTTGTCAGTACCCGTCGCTAGGCTGCATTTGCTCTGACGGACGAACCTCATGAGGGGCGAAGAAGTGGGATTCTGGGGCGATTTCCTTGTCTTCCGCAGCAAGGAGCCGCTGTCACGTGCGCCGGTGTTCCCGGGACCGCCGCCTACCTGCCGTGAGGGGCACGAGAGTTGTGTGTCGACGTGCTGGCCTCGAGACGGATGGTGGCAGACGGTGCAGGTCCATCACGGGCTTCCGGGCGAGATGGAGGATGCTCTGCTCTCCATGGTTCGGTGGACGGGGGCTCCGGCCTGTGTCGCCACGATCTGCGACAGTGACTTCGGTGTTGTCATGGGAGCAGCACCCGACGGCAGCTTCTGGCAGGGGTGGCTCGACCTCGAGACCGCTGCCGCCGAACTGACGCAGATGCCCGAGGATGCCGAGGAGTCCCTTCCCGAGGATCCCGCCTTTCAAGCGGCGATCACCCGCAAGCGAGCCGAGATGGAAGCGTCCGTTTCCTCCGACGCTTCCAGGGCCGTGCTGTGGGCTCGCGCCGCCGGCTTCGGCCAAGGTGTCGACCCGTCCGTCGTCGAACAGATCTTCCGGGGCCATGAGACGTTCGCTGAAGATCTCTTCTTCACCCTGCTCGACGGACTCGGCTTTCCGCCGGCCGTCGATCCGGAGGGTGCCGATGACAGGTGACTGCAGTGGGTCCTGGTCTTTCCTGTCGTCGGCGGGCACTTCCGAAACGCCGCTGCGCCCCCGCCCCCCCACCGGCCGCCGCGACCCCGGCGGACAGTCGGCAGACGACGTCCACCCGCTGACCCCGGCAGCCGGCACCTCCCCGCGTGATCGTCGAGGTCGGACGGTCGCGACGTCCGGCGGCCTGCGCGCGGGCGAGGCCGCCGGCCGGTACACCGGCACCATCCCCGGCAGCGCCGTCCGGCCGCTCACTCGGCGTGGACCACCTCCCCCGCCACAAGAGTGAGCACCGAACGGGCGTCGGCCACCTCCGCGTCAGGGGCGAAGAGGTCCCGGTCGAGGACGGCAAGGTCCGCCGCCATACCCTCACGTACCAGGCCGACCTCGTCGTCGTTGCCGTTCACCCATGCCGATCCCGCGGTGTAGGCGCGCAGGATGTCGGAGAGCTCAAGCCGCTCGTCGGGGGCGAACGGCCGGTCGGCATCCGGCCACTCTGCGTGCGCCGACCCGGGCGGCTCGGTGCGGTGCACGGCCACATACATGGCCTGCCACGGGTCGGCCGTGGTGACGGGCCAGTCACTGCCCGCCGCGAGGCGGGCACCGCTGTCGAGCAGCCGGCGGAAGGGGTACTGCCGGCCCGCCCGTTCCTCACCCAGTATCGGGGTGGTCAACTCATCGGTCTGCTGATGGTGGGTCGCCCACAGCGACTGGACGTTGGCTGTCACCCCCAGCTCGGCGAAACGGTCGATGTCCGTGTCATCGACCAACTGCACATGGGCAATATGGTGGCGTCGCTCACCTGCCCCGTTCGCGTTGACAGCGGCCTGGACCGCGTCCAGACACTCACGCACGGCCCGGTCACCGATCGCGTGGAAGTGCACCTGGAAACCGGCGGCATCCAGACGGGTCACCGCCTCGACAAGCAGCTGCGCGGGCACGTTGGAGTGGCCGACGTTACCCGTGACACACCCGCAGGAATCCAGATACGGCTCCAGCAACGCACCGGTACCGTTCTCCAGCACGCCGTCCTGCATCACCTTCACCGCACCGGCCCGAAAACGGCGGCCGGGCACACCGCGGCGCGCGATGAGGCCGTCCAGCTGCTCCAGGCCGCGGTCGCGGTCCCACCACAGGGCGCCGGTGACGCGGGCCTTCAGCAGTCCTTCGGCGTCGGCCCGGCGGTAGGCGGCGAGTGTGTCGCCAGCTCCGCCGTAGGCGCCGACAATGGCGTCCTGCCAGCCGGTGATGCCATAACGGAAGAGGCGGGCCTGCGCATGACTCAGCGCCGCGATCTGGTCCTCGACAGTGTCCGGCGGGACAAGCCGGGCCACCAGGTCCATGGCGCTCTCATGCAGCACCCCGGTGGGCCGGCCGGTCACGTCGCGCTCGATCCGTCCAGCCGGCGGGTCGCAGGTGGCCGCATCGATGCCAGCCCGCTCCAGCGCCACCGAGTTGACCCACGCCGAGTGATGGTCGGCATTGGGCAGAAAGACCGGCCGGTCCGCGACAACCACGTCCAGCAGCTCCCGGGTGGGCCACCCGCCGGGGAAACAGTCCATGCTCCAGCCACCGCCCAGGACCCACGGCCGGTCCGGGTGGGCGGCCGCGTACGTACGAACGGCCGCCTGGCAACTGTCGGTGTCGGTGGCGCCGGTGAGGTCGCAGCGCAGCGCCTCCAAGGCGCCCCAGACGGGGTGGATGTGGGCGTCCTGGAGGCCGGGCACCACGGTCCGGCCGGCCAGGTCGATGGTTTCGGCCGCCTGGCCGACGGCCCGGCGTACCTCGGCGTCGGTGCCGACGGCCGTGATCCGGCCGCCGGCCACGGCGACGGCTGTCGCGTGCGGGCGCCGCGCATCACCGGTCCATATCCGGCCGCCGTGCAGGACGAGAGTCATGCGTCGGCTCCGTGGGTGCGTACCACGTACACCTTGCGGAGCGTCTCGTGGATCTGCCAGGTGCCGCGCCAGCCGGCCGGCATCGTCAGGGTGGAACCGGGACGCAACTCGACGGCCTCGCCGCCGTCGGTGTGCACGGTGGCGGACCCGGTCAGCACCTGGCAGACCTCGTCGTAGCCGTCGCGCACGGCGGTGAAGTGGCCGGCGTCGCACTCCCACACGCCGACCTCCACCACGCGGTCGGGGGACTGCCACAGGATGCGGGTGGTCTCCTGCTGGCCGGTGGTGCTGGTCGGCTTGGGCGTTGCAGGGGGCAGGTCGGCGCTCGCCGCGTCGGCGAGGAAGGCGACGGCGGGGCCGAGGGCGGTGGTGTCCATGGTGTGGGTCGCTCCTTTCAGCGGCCGCTGATGACGTTGGCGATGCGTGCGATGACGGAGGTGCGCTCGAGGCCCGAGTTCTCGTGGCGGTCGGCGGCGCGGTAGGCGACGTAGAGGCTGCGCACGCCCAGCCAGCGCAGAGGCTCCGGCTCCCAACCGCGCACCTTGCGGCCGACCCAGGGAAGCCGGGTGAGGTCGGTGTCCTGACGCAGAATGAGGTCGCGCAGGGTGCGTCCGGCGAGGTTGGTGGTGGTCACGCCGTGCCCGACGTAGCCGCCGGCCCAGCCGAGCCCGGTCTTCTCGTCCAGGTGAACGGTGGCGCACCAGTCGCGCGGCACGCCCAGCACACCGGACCAGGTGTGGTCGATGGCGACGCCTTCGGTGGCCGGGAAGAGCTGCCGCAGGATGGCCTGCAACTGCAACTGGGTGGCGGCCTTGGTCTCGCCGCGCTGGTCGACGTGGGAGCCGAACATGTACGGGATGCCGCGCCCGCCAATGGCGATGCGACCGTCGGTGGTGCGCTGGACGTAGCAGTAGGAGTTGGCCTCGTCGCCGAGCAGTTCGGCGCCGCGCCAGCCGATCTCGTCCCATGCGGAGGCGGGCAGCGGTTCGGTGACGATCATGCTGCTGTTCATAGGCAGCCAGGACCGGCGGTGGCCGCGCAGCCCGGCGGTGAACCCCTCCAGCGCCCGGATGACGTACGTCGCCTTGACGGTGCCATGCGGGGTGATGGCCTCGTGCGGGCGGATCTCGGTGACCTCGGTGCCCTCGTAGATGGTGACGCCCATCCGCTCGACCACGTCGGCCAGGCCGCGCACCAGCTTGGCGGGCTGGATGCGGGCGCAGTGCGGGCTCCAGTGGGCGTAGCGGGCGTCGGCGACGCGGACCCGCTGGGCGAGCTGGTCCGCGTCGAGTTGGACCAGGTCGTCCTCGCCCCAGCCCTCGGCGCGCAGTGTCGGCAGCCCTTCGCGCAGTCGCCGCTCCTGCGCGGCGTTGGTGGCGACGTGCAGGAGACCGTCCTTCTGGATGTCGGCCTCGATGCCCTCCGCGGCGGCGACGCGGATGACCTCGTCGACGGAGGAGAACATCTCGCGCTGCAGGGCGACAGCCGACTCCGGGCCGTGCGACTTGGCGTAGCGGCGCATCTGGCCGGGCGGCTCGGCGCTGAGCCAGCCGCCGTTGCGGCCGGAGGCGCCGAAGCCGGCGAACTCCTTCTCCAGGACGGCGATTCTCAGGTCGGGCTGGGCTTGCTTGAGGTAGTAGGCGGTCCACAGAGAGGTGTAGCCGCCGCCGACGAGTGCGACGTCGACGTCCAGGTCGCCGGGCAGGGCCGGGCGGCGGGCGGGGACGCCGTCCTCCCGGAACCAGAAGGAGACGTCGCCGTTGACGAAGGTGGGGCTGGTGGCGAGAGTGTTGCTCGGGCTGGTCGTGCTCATCGTCCGCTCTTTTCCGCGGCGGCGACCGGGATCCGGTCACTGGAAGTGGGTGGTTGGGTAGTGCTGGTGGTGTCGTCGAGCAGGACACCTCGTTCGACGTCCCAGACCACGGTGACCTCGTCGCCGTGGCGGACGCCGGACAGCCGGTCGGCCTGCTCTCGGGCGAGCAGCACTGTGCCGTCGGGCAGGACGAGTTCGAGCTTGCGGCCGGAGCCCAGGTAGATCTCCTGGGTGACCCGGGCGGGAAGCGCGTTGGCCCCGGGGGCAACCGGCGACGCGGCCGGTTGCACCCTCAGGTGCTCGGGTCGGATGACGACGGCGGCCGCGCTGTTTTCGCTGGGCCGGCCGGTGACACCTACGGTGCGGTCGCCCATGCGCAGGCAGGAGTCGTCACCGTCCGGCTCGATGCGTCCACGGATGACGGAGGACTCGCCGAGGAACTCCGCCACGAAGAGGCTGCGGGGCTTTTCGTAGAGTTCGCTCGCGGTGCCGACCTGCTGGATGCCTCCGTCGTTGAAGACGGCGATGCGGTCCGACAGCACCAGCGCCTCCTCCTGGTCGTGGGTGACGAAGACGAAGGTGGAGCCGACCTCTTTGTGTACCCGCTTGATCTCCAACTGGAGTGATTCGCGCAGCTTCTTGTCGAGCGCGCCGAGCGGCTCGTCCATCAGCAGCACGCTCGGCTCGTACACCACGGCTCGGGCCAGGGCGACGCGCTGCTGCTGGCCGCCGGAGAGTTCGCGCGGTCTGCGGTGGCCGTAGCCGCCGAGCCGCACGGTCTCGAGGGCCGCTTCGACCATCTCGGTGCGGCGGGCCTTGGGTACCTTGCGCTGTTTGAGCGGGAAGGCAATGTTCTCCGCGACGGTCATGTGCGGGAAGAGCGCGTAGTGCTGGAAGACCATTCCGATGTCGCGTCGGTGCGGCGGCAGGTCCTGCATCTGTTTGCCGTCGATGGTCAGCGTGCCGGAGGTGGCGGTGGTGAACCCGGCGATGATGTTGAGGGTGGTGGTCTTGCCGGAGCCGCTGGGGCCCAGCAGGGTCATGAACTCGCCCGGTTCAATGACCAGGTTGACGTCGTCGACGGCGACGGAGTCCGCGTACTGTTTGCGCACCTGCGCCAGTTCGATGCGGGCTCCGCGTGCCTTGATGAGGCTGGTCTCAGCGGACACGGTTCCTCCTGGCGGTGGCGAAGGTGGCGGCCAGCACGAGCACCGTGGTGAGGACGATGATCAGGGTGGCGGCCGCGGCGATGGTGGGGTCGGTGTCCCGGGTGACGCTGGCGAACATCTTGACCGGGAGGGTCTGCAGATAGGGACTCTGGATGAACAGCGAGGTGACGACTTCGTCGAAGCTGGTGACGAAGGCGAACAGGGCACCGGAGACGACACCGGGGGCGATCTGCGGAAGCGTCACCTGCCGGATGGCGCCCCACCTGGTGGCGCCGCAGATCAGTGCGGCGTCCTCCAGCCTCCGGTCGAAGCCGCGCAGGCTCGCCGTGACCGGAATGATCACGAACGGCAGGGCCAGCACGGTGTGGGCGGTGACGAAGCCGAGCAGGGTGCCGAGCAGGTTGTACTGGAGGAAGAGCGCGTACACGCCGATGGCGACCACCACGGTCGGCACGATCATGGGTGCCAGCAGCAGCCCGTACGACGCCTTCACCCAGCGTGAGCCGGACCGGGTGAGCGCGATCGCGGCGGCGGTACCCAGGACGGTGGCCACCACCGCGACCAGGGCGCCGACCTGGAGCGAGGAGAGCAGCGCGTCGGTCCACCGGGTATCGGTGAAGAAGTTGGCGTACCAGCGGGTGGACCAGCCGCTGGGCGGGAACACCAAGGACGCCTTGTCGGTGAAGCTGAGCGGGATCACCACGAGTGTCGGCGCGATGAGCCACAGGCCCACCAGCGCGCTGAACGCCCACAGCGCGAGCCGCGCGGGTTGGGTCCTCATCAGGCACCTTTCCGGGTACGGGTGAATCGCAGGACGACACCGATCAGCCCGAGCAGGACCAGCGTCACCGCCAGCAGCACCACGCCCATCGCTCCGCCGCGGCCCCAGGCGAGCAGCCCGTTGACCTGGGTGAAGATCTGCTGCGAGATCAGCGCCTGGTCGGGTGATCCCAGCAGAGCCGGGGTCACGTAGAACCCGAGCGAGGTGATGAACACGGTCAGCGCGCCGGCGCCCACCCCGGGCAGCGACAGCGGCACGAAGATGCGCCAGAACGCGGTGGCCGGGCGGGCCCCCATGCCCTGTGCGGCGTCGAGGAGCCGACGGTCGATGCCGCTCATCACCGCGTACAGCGGCAGCACCATGAACGGCATCAGCACCTGGGACATCCCGATCACCACCCCGGTGGTGGTGCGGATCAGCTGCAACGGGCCCAGCCCCACGGTGCCAAGGAGTTGGTTGACCACGCCGCTGTCCTGAAGCAGTACCACCCAGGCGAAGGTCCGCACCATCAGGCTGGTCCAGAACGGCAGGAGCACCAGCAGGGTGAGCCAGATCCGCGCGCGGGCTCCGACGACGGTCATCAGGTAGGCGTACGGGTAGGACAGGACCAGGGTCACCAGGGTGACGACGGCGCCGACGGCCACCGTGCGCACCAGCGCTGCGAGGGCGACGTCGCTGGTGAAGAACCAGGAGTAGTTGCCCGCGCCGGGCGTCGGGTCGCTGACGCTGCGCCAGGCCATCAGACCCAGCGGCACCAGGAACAGCACGGCCAGCAGGATCAGCGCGGGCAGCAGCAGCCATCCCCACCGGGTGCCGGCACTGTTGCGGGGCCGGCCCCCGGTGGCCGGGGAGGCGATCTCGATCAGGGCTGTCATGGGTTACCGCGCCAGCCAGTCGGACCACTTCGGGATGACCTGCTCCTGGTTCTTCGCCCACCAGGTGTTGTCGAGCTTGAGGGCGTGCGCCTGGCGCTGGGGGGTGGAGGTGAGGTACTCCGCCGCGCCTGCGTCGACCTTGGGCTTGGCATCGGAGTTGATCGGCGAGTACGAGGTCAGCTCGGTGAGCTTGGCCTGCTGGTCGGCACCCAGGTAGTAGTTGATCAATGCCATGGCGGCCTTGGGGTTCTTCGCGCCCTTGGGCACGGCGAGCGAGTCCGCGATCGGCATGAACTGGTTCCACTGCGGGGCGAACTTGGCACCGTTCTTCACGGCCGAGTAGGCGCGACCGGTCCACACCATCGCCATGGAGACCTCACCCGACTCCAGCAGCTGCTGGGAGCGGGCACCGGTGTCCCAGAAGACCAGCGAGGAACGCACACTGGTGAGCTTCTTCAGAGCCCGGTCGACATCGAGCGGGAAGAGCTTGTCGGGGGCGACCCCGTCCGCGATCAGTGCCCCTTCCAGTGGGCCCGGGGACGCGTCCGAGGGCACACCGGGAACGGCACGCTTGCCGGGGAACTTGGCGGTGTCGAAGAAGTCCGCCCAGCCCTTCGGCGGGTTGTCACCGAACTTGGACTTGTCGTACATCAGCACCATGCCGTACGTCATAGCCGGCACCGAGCACTTGCCCACCATCTCCTTGGGCAGCTTCGAGGTGTCGACGACGGCGGTGTCCAGCGGCATCAGCAGCTTGCCGCATTGGCGTTCGGCCCAGATGGAGTCGGTGTCCACCACGTCCCACGTGACGTTCTTCGCGTCGACCTGGGCCTTGAGCTTGGTGTAATCGGTAGGCCCGTCGGACAGCATCCGCGCGCCGGAGTCAGTGGCGAACGGCTTGACAGCGGCCGACTCCTGGCCGTCCTGGTAGATGCCGCCGTAAGAGGCGAAGGTGAGGGTGACACCGTCAAGGGCACCCTTCTTCACCTTGCCGGCCGCAGCCGGGCCGGGGCCGAGGTCGACGTCGGCCGCGGCGGGACCTGTACCGGCGCAACCGGTGAGAGTCAGCAGCAGGGCGCTGGCAGCGGCAGCGCACCCAATGACTTTGCGTGATATTCCGGGCATTACTGTCTCCAAGGAGGACGGTGAAGACACACGGGTACCGAGAGAACACGGCGCGCGGCGCACGGCGGCCAAGGCGCCTGGCGCGCACCGTGAAGGGCATGGCGGACGGGGCGCCCAACGCGGCAAAGTTGCCACGGGCGCGGCGCGAAAGGGGTCAGTCCGGGGTTGGCGGGCTGATGATCCAGAGGATTTCGGCAGGTGTTGCGTGACTGTTGACCACGCGGTGCGGCACCGAGGAGCGGTATTCGATGCTGTCGCCGGCTTCCAGGTCGTGGGCACGGCCGTCGAGTTCGACCCGCACGGCACCACTGATCACAAGGAGGATCTCCTGGGAGTCGCCATGAGTGTAGGCGTCCTCGCCGGTGGAGGCCCCTGGGTCGAACTCGCCTGCGTACACCTCCAGATGGCTGAGCGGGCGCTGGGAGATGAGTAACTTGCGGCTACCGGGAGCGGTGTGCAGCATCGGCCGGTCGGCCCGCCGCACCACCCTCGGACCGGGCTCGCTGTCCTGATCGAACAGGTCGGCCACGGTGACGCCGAGCGCCACGGCGATCCGCCGCAGCATGCCGATGGAGCAGTTCACCTGCCCGCGTTCCAGCTGGCTGAGGAACCCGGGGCTCGCCTGGGCCCCCTCCCCCAGGGCCCGCAGCGACATCCGCCGCATCATCCGGTACTCCCGGATACGGGCCCCCAGAGCCGCGTCGGCGGCGCCGTCGGTGAGACCGTCGGCAGCATTCGGCAATGAACGATCAGTCATGAGCGAACACCTGACGCGTTGTCAGCGAACATCTTGTTCGCTGGGATGACACGGACCGTACGCTGATGTGATCTGCGATACAAGACCCTCCCCGCGCCGTCACCGGAACGTGATCACCGCGTTCGGGCTCGCAGTATGGAGGGGCTCTACGCGCAGGGACCTGGCCGTTCACGTTGCCTGAGGCACAATCCAGCTGCACCCGTCGAGCTACCGGGCTGTGGAGAACCTGATCGCGCGTTACGCCGAGCTCGTGGACGACGGCGATTTCGCAGGACTCGGCGTCCTTCTCGCTGACGCCACCTTCACAGGCAGTGGCGAGCCGGTGAGTGGGCGCGACGCGATCGAGAAGATGTTCAAGGACACTGTGATCGTCTACGCCGACGGCACGCCGCGAACCCAGCACGTCACCACCAATGTCGCCATCGAGGTCGACGAACAGGCGGGCACGGCCGTCTCACGTTCGTACGTCACCGTGTTCCAGGCGCTGCCCGTGCCTGCCGCCGCAACCCATCGCCGGCGGTCGGTACCATGACCGCTTCGAGCGCCGGGACGGGCAGTGGCGCTTCACTGAGCGACGGACCCGCATCAATCTGGTCGGGGACGTGAGCCGCCATCTGCACCGCGCTGCCACACAGCGGTGGTCCCCCTCAGGGGGAGGCCGTTTCGAACCTCACCCACAGCCGGCGTCCAGCTGCCCGTCGAGGCCACTTGTTCAGGGTGGTAAACAGCTCGCACAGGAGATCTTCCGCCGATAGCGTTCGCTGCCTGACGTTCAATGACCGACAGCGCCTTCAACCGAGCGAAGCGGGGGCAAGATGAGCGACATGTGGATCGGTGAGAAGGTACGTCTGCGGGGTGTCGAGCCCAAGGACTGGGAAGGCTTTCGAGACCTGACTCGGAACACCGTCGATGTCCGCAACGCTGACCTGGTCGAGCCTCCCCGCTCGGACGAGAGTTTTCGTTCCTGGACTGCTGAGCGTGCTGGGCGCCCGCCAGGAGGCGAGGCGTTCAGGCTGGTGATCGAGGCGCTGGCCGACCGCGCTTTCGCCGGATCTGTGACAGTCGGAGAGACCGACAGCCGTGCCGGGCGGTTCAGAACGGGTATCGAGATCGCCCGCGATCACCGCCGCCAGGGCTTTGCGGCTGAAGCCACCGAACTGGTCCTCACCTACATGTTCGCCGAGCAGCGCTACAACAAGTGCGAAGTAGAGGTCTACGCGTTCAACGACGCCTCCCTCGCCCTCTACCACAAACTGGGCTTCGTCGAGGAAGGACGGCTTCGCCAGCACGAATTCTTCGCCGGCAGCTACCACGACGTCGTACTGCTCGGCATCACCGCTGCCGAATACTGGGCCGGTCACCGGCAGCCGTTGCTACGTTGACCGTGTCCCTTGGCGTGGTGCAGCCGATTCAACAGGGTGTATAAGACAAGGAGTTGCATTGCACGGAGAAGCGCCTGCTGGGGCACTTGACACAATCCCTGCCGGCGCACACACCGCTGGAAGAGCGCGAGCTTCACAACAGGTGAAGTCGTGCTCGGATGACGGGTCGTTCGCCCGGGCCGAGGTTGCGATTGGCATTCCCCGGAATCTGGGGCGCTTCGAAGGAGAAGCCGAGGTCGGCCAGGAACCTCATGCCTGGTTGCCGGCCTTCGGCCACCGACGCGGCCACTTGGGTGTAATCCTGTGCGGCGAGTTCGCGGAGGAGAGCGGAGGCCACCAGACGGCCCAACCCCTGGCCTCGATGTGCAGGGTGGATGAGGAACAGGCCGAGCGAGCAGGCATCTGCCGTTGGATACCGGAGTACGGCGTCGATCACGCCGACGATCTGTCCGTCGACTGTGACCGCGATGAGAGCCTTGTCCTCGAAGGCCGCCCCTTCAGGCAAGGCGTAGTACAGGCTCTGGACATCGCCGGGCGCCGCGGGCTGGCCCGTGGCGGCCGTGAACCAGTCTCCAGCCGCGTCGAACAGTGCGAGCACATCCTGCTCGTCATCCGGCTCCAAGTCTCTGATCCGTACTTTCCAGCCACCGAGTTCAAGGTCCAGCAACATAGAGGCAGCTTATTTCCGACTACTTCGTCTTGTGGCGGGGTCGGTGGAGGGCGAGCCGCCCGCCCCGTGTCGTAGCCGGGGCGGCGATGAAGGTGGCGAGCGCGTCGAGTTGGCGGGCCACGGCCTCGTAGCCCCTGATATCCCGGCCGTCTTACCTGCGGAACGCGACTCAGGTCCAACGAGCAGCTCCTGTCGCTGTGCACATGCCCGGCATGTCATGTCCGGGATACGTCTTCTCGACCATGCGTTCACCTCCGCTTCGCGCATGCCTGATGATCTGGCCCTCGTTGGTCCCCGTATCCGTTCGTCCAACGCTTCAAGGAGTCATTTCCATGCACAGTCCCACCCGCCGTCGCCTCACGGTCGCCACCGCGCTCATCGCCGCGACTACGGCTGCTGTGGCAGTCACCACCACCGCCGGTGCCTTCGACAGCAAGAAGCAGGCGAAGGACGCGATCCAGAGCGGGAAGGCGAAGAACGTCATCCTGCTCATCGGCGACGGCATGGGCGACTCGGAGATCACCCTCGCCCGTGACTACACGGTCGGCGCGGGCGGCCGCCTGAACATGGACAAGTTCCCGCTCACCGGTGCCTACACCACCTATGCGGTCCACGCCGACGGCACGCCGGACTACGTCACCGACTCCGCCGCCAGCGGCACCGGCTGGGCCACCGGCATGAAGACGGTCAACGGCCGCATCTCCAAGACCCCCGGCACCGACAACGCCGTCCCCACGCTGCTGGAACTCGCCCAGAAGAACGGTTACGCCACCGGCAGCGTCACCACCGCCGAACTCACCGACGCCACCCCGGCCGTCCTGGCCTCCCATGTCACCGACCGTTCCTGCCAGGGCCCGGCCGACATGGCCAAGTGCCCCACCGACACCCTCGCTGCCGGCGGCCCCGGCTCGATCGCCGAACAGTCCGTCAACCACAAGGTCGATGTCCTGTTGGGTGGCGGCAAGCAGCGCTTCGACCAGAAGGTCACCGACGGCGCCTACAAGGGCCTGACCGTCACCGAACAGGCCCACAAGCTCGGCTACCAGGTCGTCACCGACAACGCCGGCCTGAAGAGCGTGACAGCGAAACAGCCCGTGCTCGGCCTGTTCGCCCCGGGCAACGTGCCCACCGAATGGACCGGCAAGGCAGCCGCAGTCGGCGGCACGAACCCTCAGCGCTGCATCACCTCCAACCCCAACCGCCCGTCCACGACCCCGAGCCTGGCCGACTCCGCCGGCACGGCGATCCGGCTGCTCGAGGCCAAGCAGAAGCACTCCAAGCAGGGCTTCTTCCTGCAGATCGAGGGCGCCTCGATCGACAAGCAGGACCACGCCGCCGACCCCTGCGGCCAGATCGGTGAGACCGCCGCCTTCGACCAGGCGGTCAAGGTGGCCCGCGACTACGCGGCCAAGCACCCCGACACCCTTGTCGTCACCACCGCCGACCACGGCCACACCAGCCAGATCGTCCCCCTGGAAGCCACCCCTCCCGGTCTGTCCTCCACGCTCGTCACCGACGAAGGCCAGCAGCTGAAGGTCAACTACTCCACCAACACCCCGGGCCAGTCCCAGGAACACACCGGCACCCAGGTCCGCATCGCCGCCCAGGGCCCGGAGGCCTACCGCGTCCTCGGCCTCACCAACCAGACCGACCTGTTCACCACCATCCGCGAAGCACTTCGCCTGCGCTGAGCACCATGCGACCGAAAAGGGGAGGAGACCGGCTGCTGGTCGCCTCCCCTTTTCGGCTTCGACAGGGTGTTGTCCTGACTTGCGTCGCACTCACAGCATCGGGGTCATCGCTCTGCCCCATCGCCCGCGACCACAGGACGCACGGCGCCCGCATGGCGGTCCCGAGCGCGGCGTCGCCTCACGGGCAGCGATTCCACAGCCCGAGTCGGTCCCGCCAAAAGCTCGAGGACGTCGATGTCGTAGTGCGCTGCGACGGCCTCACAGCCGGCCAGGCTCCACACCGCAGTACCACTGTCACCAGCGGCGACGTTGTCTACCTCATCAACCAGTTCTCCAGCGGCACCTACCTGGACACCAACGGATACTCCACCCGGCAAGGCGCCAAATATGGCGTGTCCACGACCGCGACCAAGGACCGCGGCCCGGGCACCGGCAAGTGGCACATCTTCGGCAAGACGTCCTCCCCCACCGACGGCCACATCCGCACCAACGACATCGTGCGCCTGCTCAACGACTACGGCTCCGCCAACGGCGGCTTCCTCGACACCAACGGACACGCCAGCCAACACGGCGCCAAGTACGACGTCACCACCGGCCCTTACACAGACCGCGGCACGGGAACCGGCTCCTGGAAGGTACTGCGCACAACCTGAACCCCGGACGGCGAACACCAAGAACAGACCTGCCAAGGCCGGCCCCGGACTCAACTGGGCATGAATCGTCGGCCGGAAGGGCGGGAGGCCAGGTACCGGCCTCCCGCCCTCCGTCCTCGACGACCCCGCCGACGCGCTACTGACGTGGATCGGTGTCGTAGTCGTGCCGGGCCTGCTCGACCCTGTCCAGGTTGGCGGCAGCCCATTCGGCGAGGTGCGCGAAGAGTGGCGCCAGGCTGCGGCCCAGCTCGCTGATCTCGTACTCGACCCGAGGGGGGACCTCCGGGTGGTACGTACGCACGACCATGCCGTCGCGCTCCAACTGCCGCAGCCGCTGGGTCAGTACCTTCGGTGTGATCGTGCCGATCCGTCGTTCCAGTTCGACGAACCGCTGTCGGCCGTGCGTGTTGAGAGTCCACAGGATCGGCGTGGTCCACCGGCTGAACACGATGTCCACGACCGAACTGGTCGGACAGGCGAGTTCCGGATCGGTCCCAGCGGCTGCCACCCAGTCAGTGTTGCCGGTCACGCACACTCCTCGGATAGTCACTTTCCTCTAGGTACCTACTATATCCACGGTGTTAGCGTCCCCGTGTCGCCCGGAGAGCAGCTCTCCGCGACGTTCCCGCCCACTCGGGCGGCGACAACCATGCTGAATCGACAAGGGAGTTGTTCATGTTCGTAGTGACGGGGGCGACCGGCAACGTCGGCCGATCGCTCGTACAGGCCCTCGCGGCAACCGGTGCGCAGGTGACCGCGACATCCCGGGGGATCGCGGCGGCGGATGTGCCGGAGCGCGTCGAGCACACGCGGGCGGACCTGGTCGACCCTGAGAGCCTTCGGCCCGTATTCGACGGAGCCGACGCTCTGTTCCTGCAGAACGGGGGCCCCAGCGCGCACCTGCTGAGTCCACAGGACATTCTCGACGTCGCCAAGGCCGGCGGTGTCGAGCGAGTCGTCCTGTTGTCTTCCCAAGGAGTCGCCACCCGACCCCGGTCGGCCTCTCACGGGGACACGGCGCGCTCCATCGAGGAAGCCGTCCAGCGATCAGGCATGGCGTGGACCATCCTGCGTCCCGGAGGCTTCAACTCCAACGCGTACGCCTGGGCCGAGTCGGTCCGCACCCGAAGGACCGTCGCCGCGCCGTTCGCCGACATCGGCCTGCCTACCGTCGACCCGGACGACATCGCCGAGGTCGCCGCCGCAACCCTGCGGGAGGACGGCCACGCCGGACAGATCTACGAGCTGACCGGGCCCGCAATCAACACGCCCCGCCAGCGGGCCGAGGCGATTGCCGACGCACTCGGCGAACCTGTCCGGTTCATCGAGCAGACCCGCGACGAGGCCCGCACGCAGATGCTGCAGTTCATGCCCGAGCCCGTGGTCGAGACCACGCTGACCATCCTCGGCGAGCCCACCCCCGCCGAACGGCGCATCAGCCCCCACGTCGAGCAGGTCCTGGGCCGCGCGCCCCGCACCTTTGCCGACTGGGCTCAGCGTTACATCGCCGCTTTCAGATAGGACCGCTGTCTCCGGGCGAAGGGCAAAGAACCTCCTCTCAGAGCAGGGCGATACCGCAAGTACAAGATCCAAGCCCTCTTCCTGTATCCGCAGGGCGCGGGATACCCCTGATAGTGAGCGGCCGGTCAGCGGGCGCGGTGCGAAACGGAGTGGGTCATGGACGAAGAACGGTTTGAGGGCGACTGGCAGGTGGACGGGCGCTGCATGAACTGCGACGTCGCCCGGCAGCTTGCCCCCGGCCTGATCGGTGAGGTCGGCGGCCGCTCGGTCATCCTGCACCAGCCGCACGGCCAATCCGAGATCCGGCAGCTCCATGCCGCTGCGCACGCCTGCCCCACCCGGTCGATCCGTCCCCCGACCGGGCGGCTGGACGAAGCACTGGACCCGTTCCCGATGGCGCTGGACGACACCGTGCACCTGTGCGGGCACAACTCCACGCACACCGCAGGCGCCAACTCCTACCTGCTACGCCGCCCCGACGGCACCGCGATGATGGTGGACACACCGCGCTGGAGCACTTCGCTGGCCGCGCGCTACGAGGCGCTGGGCCCCGTCACCGATGTTCTGCTGACCCACCGCGACCACGCCGCACACGGCCGCCGCTACGCCGACCGCTTCGGCGCCCAGCTGTGGATCCACGAAGGTGACCTCGATGCCGCCCCGGACGCTGACCGTGTCCTCCGTGGCACCGACCCGGCGAGGATTGCCGAAGGGGTGGTCGCCTTCCCCCTTCCCGGCCACACGCGAGGTAGCGTGCTCTACCTCGCGGACGAGCGGTACTGCTTCAGCGGCGACAGCTTCTACTGGTCCCGCACGACAGCAGACATCGAGGTGGCCCACAGCGTCACCTGGTACTCCATCGGGGAACTGGCCGCCTCCCTGGCCCGGACCGCCGACCGGCTGTGCTTCGAGTGGCTGCTGCCGGGCCATGGCGACCGCCAACGCCTCCCCAGCGACGACATGGCCCAGCGGATGCGGCGGCTGACCGCGCGGACCCGAGAACTCCAGCCCCGCCCCGTCGACTTCACCGCGATGCGCTGGTAACAGCCATTGTTCTACGGCCGGTTCGAGCCGGACATGAATCCCACCTCGAATTGGCCGCCGCCGCGGCGGCGGCCAGGGTGCCCGGCCCCGCCCCGCGCCCGGAGTGCCCCCTGCCCCGTCGGCGGGCGGCTGGTCAGGCTCGGCCTGAACGACCGCCCGGCTCTCCTCTCTCCGGTACGACCACGCCAACTTCCGCGGCCGCTACTCCTACCCGGCCTCCGGCACTGGGCCAGCGGCAGTGGCGACCAGACCGCATCGCACTCGTGATCCGGCACGTCAGGGGATCTCGGCCTCGATGTGGGCGAGGTGGGCGGCGAGGATTTCCTCGAATGCGGCGCGGCGATCTGCTCCGAGGGGGCGGATGTCGCGGGCGAAGTGGGCCAGGACGGGGAAGCGTTCGGGGTCGGCGCCGAGCACCGCGACGCGGAATTGCTCCATGCCCTGTTCGTACTCCTTGGGGGTGATGGTGCTGATACCGGCCTCGGAGGCGATCAGGGAGGCGAGGAGGATCACGATGCGGTGGTATCGCACCGGAACCTCCTCGTCGGGCAGGGCGGACGCGCGCAGGGCCTCCAGCAGCTCCTCCATGACCAATCGGGATCCGGTGCCGCCGGACCCGTAGCGTCCCCACACCGTGGCGAGTTGGGGTTGCTCGCCGAAGGCCTCGCGCAGGTGCAGCGCAAGGGCGGTGACACGCTGCTTCCAGTCGCCCTCGGGGCGGTAGCCGTCCATGGCGGCCAGCAAGATCCGGTCGGCGACCGCGCGCAGCAGTTCGGTCTTGTTGCGGAAGTGCCGGTAGAGGCTGGAGGAGTCGGTCCCTAGCGCTGCGGCGAGTTTGCGCACGCTGAACGACTCGGCGTCGCTCGTGCGCAGCAGTTCCGCCGCCGTGTCCAGGATCTCCTCGGTCGACCATCGCCTTCGGCCAGTCATCTCGCCCCTCTCGTCCGTACTCAGACTAACCCATGCACTTGCTGATGCACGCACTGCGTGCATAATGAGGACAACGCACTGTCCGGCCACAACGACACACCCGGCATCCGGCCGGGAGGGGAGAAGGACACATGAGCGAGACCACTACCGCGACACGGCCGCCGGAGCCGGACTTCTCGGTGATCACGACCGAGGAACTGCGCGCCTACCGCGACGCGGAGAACCGCTTCCGGGCCTCCAGCGCGGCGCGGGCGATCCTCGGAGAGCCGGACACACGCGCCGCGATCGACTGGCAGGAGATCGCGCTACCCGGCCGCGACCTACCGGTCCGGGTCTACCGGCCGGCGCCGACAGGTGACGACGAAGCTGCGGCCCGAACCGACCTGCCACTCGTGGTCCATGTCCACGGAGGCGGCTTCGTGGGCACGGCGGTGCAGTGCGACTGGACCAACAGCCACCTCGCCGTGGAGCTGCCTGCCCTCGTCGTCTCGGTCGAGCACCGCCTCCTCGCCCCCGGCAGCCCGCTCGCGAACGCCGCCGAAGACGGCTGGGACGTGCTCGAGCACGTGGTGCGGCACGCCGCGCAGTGGGGCGTCGACCCGGCGCGCGCGGCCGTCTTCGGTGAGAGCTGCGGCGCGCTGATCAGCGCGCTGACGGCTGTCCGGGCAAGGGAGGCCGGCCTGGGACTCAAGGGGCAGGTGCTGGTCAACCCCGTAGTCGAGGTGACCGAGACGATGTCCGACTATCCCTCGATGGCCGAGTACGCGTACAGCCCGACTCGGGCCCTGCCGCTACTGCGGCTGTTCCAGCGGCTCGCCGTCCCACCGGGAGCCGACGCCAGCGCAGTCTCGCCGCTGTACGCGGACGACCTGAGCGGGCTCGCCCCGACGCTCGTGGTGGTGCCCACCCAGGACGCGGTCGCCGACCACGGCCGCCGCTACGCCGAGCGGCTGAGCGAGGCAGGGACCCCGGTGCGGCTTTCCGAGTATCCGGAAGCGAAGCATGCGTTCCTCACCCTGCCCGGCGTGGAACCACAGGCCGAGCCCGCCCAGGCGGAGATCCTCGCGTTCCTCCGCGCGGCCCTGGCAAAGTGACGGAGGAACGATGCACCCCACCCTTGGACCCGACGGCCCAGCGGTCTGCCGACTCGGCCTCGGCTGCATGAGCATGACCGGCATCTACGGCCCCACCGACGCGCACGAGGCCGCGGCCACTCTGCTGGAGACCTTCGATTCGGGCGTCACCATGTTCGACACCGGCGACTTCTACGGCGCCGGAGCAAACGAGGAACTCCTCGGCCGGACCCTCGAACCGCACCGCGACCGCGCCGTGCTGGCCACCAAGACCGGGGTCCGCCGCACCGCCGAGGGCCGACGAGAACCATCGCGACCGCGCAGATCCGCACCAACACAGGTCACGACCACCGCGCATCAGGGAGGAACACAGTGCAGCGCATCGGCATCATCGGAGTGGGTGAGATCGGCCGGGCCATCGTCGAGGGCCTACGCAAGGGGGGCGGTGCGTCGCCAGACGTCTTCCTCTCTCCCCGGGGGGCGCGCACTGCCGCCGAACTGTCCGAGCGCTTCGAGGGCGTCCATGTGTGCGCCGACAACCAGGGGGTGGTGGACCGCTCCGAGGTGGTGATCATCGCCGTGCGCCGCCAGGACCACCATGAGGCACTCGTCGGGCTGAAGATCGACGACGACAAGACCGTGGTCAACCTGATGGCCGGCATCGCCACCGACGACCTGCGCCGAACCCTTGCCACCGGCGCCCCGATCGTCCGCGCTATCCCGCTGCCCGTCGCGCGCGAGCGCCGCTCCGTCACCGTGACCTGCCCCTCGCACCCGGTGGTGGACTCTCTCTTTGAACAGTTGGGTGGAGCGCTCCCCGTCGCGGACGAGGGGGCCTTCAACGTCTTCTCCGCACTGACCGGGACGCTCACCGCCCACTACGCCTATCTCGCCACGCTCACCTCGTGGGCCACCGGCCATGGCATCGCCTCCGACGACGCCGACCGGTATGTGCGCGGCCTCTTCCAGCACGTCGGCCGCTCCCTGAGCGACGAGACCCGTCCTCTGCACCAACTCGCCGCCGATCATGAGACGCCCGAAGGGAACAACGAGCGCATCCGCACCACCTGGTTCGATCCGGGCAACGCGGCAGCCCTCGCAAGGGCCCTGGATGGCCTCCTCGCCGATCTGAAGTAAGGGCGTCCGGGCTGGGACGTGTGTCCAGACCGGGAGTGGCGATTCCGCTGCACGCCTCGGCCGGCAGCCGCAGTTCCCTCGCCTCGGCCGACTGCCCTACAGGCTGGGCCGGGTCCGTCATCGCGGCGGGATTGGTCCGCCGGTCGTCGGTGCCGAGCAGGCGGTCGAGTGTTTCCGGGGTGCAGGGGAGCAGGTCCGCGCCGGCGTTACTTGGTCAGGATCATGCCGAGGTCGATGGCGTCGGCCATCACCTTGTAGCCCAGGTCGCCCGGGTGCAGGTGGTCGCCCGAGTCGTAGGCCGGGAGCATGTACGCGGGGTTTGCGGGGTCGCGGACGGCCTTGTCGAAGTCGATGACTCCGTCGAAGGCACCGCTGGTGCGGATCCACTGGTTGACGGCCTGGCGCTGTTGTTCGCCGTAGGCGGTGCCGTAGTCGCCGCCGAACCTGTTGGAGCCCATGAAGGGCACCAGCGTGCCACCGTAGGTCTTCAGGCCGCGGGCGTGGGCCCGCCTGATGACCTCCTGGTAGCCGCAGGTGTTTCGGCGGCCAGAGCGTCGTGGAGCAGACACAAAGCACCGTGAGAGCTGTCGGGTGCCTCGACGACCGCCCGCACCGGCGTCGCCTGCCGCACCTGAATAATCACTTGCCTGTCGGACCGCCGCTCACAATCATGCCCACGATGAGCGACATACCCGAGCGATGGACCCAGGCCAACGTCTACCCCGATATGTGGGCGGACCCAGACGAGGATCCCCGCCACCTCGACGGAGTCAGCCCGGACGGTGAGTTGGCGACGCTGCAGGACTTCCTGCGCGGCTATCGACTGACCCTGCAGATGAAGTGCGAGGGGTTGAATCCGGAGCAGATGGCGCGCCGTTCGGTACCGCCGTCGACGATGTCCTTGCTGGGCTTGGTCCGCCATCTTGCCGAGGTGGAGCGGGACTGGCGCAACTGGATCGCGTCAGGAGAGCCGGCACCGAAGTTGTACGGAGCGCGCGACACCGACTTCGACGGAGCCGTCGCGGAACAGGCGTTGGTCGAGGGCGCTTTCGCCGATCTGGCCCGCGAACAGGCGGCAACGGATGCGGCGTTTGCCGAGTATGCGGATCTGGGCACGCGGGTGGGTAAAGACGGCGACTCGGTCCGGGAACTGTGGGTTCACCGCATCGAGGAGTACGCCCGCCACTGCGGCCACGCCGACCTGCTGCGCGAATGCCTCGACGGCCGGGTGGGGCAATAGTCCACTCGACCCGCTGAGGCAGAGCCCATGCGTTGCTCGCGCGGCAGGCTGGTCAGGCGGGAAGGGGGCGCCGGGTGCGATGCGGCCGCAGCTCGGGCAGACGAGGACCGGCTACGGACAAAGCAGTTCACTTTTTGACCGCCGGGCCAGTGGGCGGGGGCACCATGTGCGGGAACCCCCGCGCCTCGTTCAGCTCCAGGTCATATTGATCTCGCGTTCGAAGTTGACGTACCCAGCGCGCCGGAAGGCGCTCGCCATCGGGACGTTGCCAAGGTCCGTGGACGCGCGAATGCGGGGGACGTCCTGCTCGGCAAGGACGCGGGTGCCCTCGGCGAGAATTTCGTCGATGTAGCCGTTACCGCGGTGCGCGGGAAGGACCGCAACATAGGCGATGATGGGGTTGTAGCCGTTGTGGGCTGGGATGACGAACCCCACTGGCTCTCCATTGGGCAGGGTTGCGATGCGCCACCAGGTTCGCGGGCTGCTGTAGCGCGCTCGTTCGCCCTCGTAGTGCTTGACGGCCGCTTCTTGGGCGGACATCCGGGTCAGGTCGTCACGCCCGTGTGCGTCCAGCGTCCCGTCCAGAACTGAAGCCATCAGCGACATGAGTTCCTGCCCATCGTGCACCGGCCGGAACACGAGGCGCCTGCTGGGCACCGGAACTGGCGATTCCGGACGCCATTCCAAACGCAGTCGTTCGACGAAGAACCGAGCACCGGCCCGCTCCAGCACCGTCATGCGACCCTCGACAACTTGCCTGGTCACCGCGTTCTCACGCCAGTCCGGGGGGATGAAACGGCTGTATTCAGGGGGGTGCGACCCGTTCGGGAGGGTGGCGGCCATCGCGGTGTGCAGAAGCCGCACCCCGGTGCCCACGCGATCGGGAGTCGAGGTGCTGTCGTCGATGTCGAGGATATCCAGGATGAGTGGCACGTCACTGCCCGCTCGGCTCCACCAGGCCGCCCTCGCCAGCAGACGGTCACCGCGCAAAGCAACCCACATCCATTCCGGACGTCGGCGGTCGGCGGCAAGGTCGTCGGCCAATTCCTCATTGAGAACGTAAGGCAGCTGAGAGAAGAGGCCGAGTTCTTCGCGTCCGGTGATCGGACGCATGGTCAGGTCGTTCGTTTTCACGGTCAAGGCACGCTCCGGGGAAGGCGCCCGTCCGCTCCGAGGTCAGAGGCGGTCCGCACCCCGGGAGGACACAAGCGCGGTGATCATGGGGATCATGGGCTTATCCCTCCTCTCACTGTCGTGGCCCCCCCACCCTCGCGGCAGGGGTTCCGCCGTAACTTCTATCCAACCGCGACCCCACCCGCAAACCTTTTTCAAAAACCTGCTTCCAGCGACGCCTCATGAGCCCCTGTGTGTCAGCCGCAAGTTCCGATCACTGTGGTTCGCAGTACAGGAAGGCGGCCCAACCGACTTGTGTCGGGGTCGGCTTCATGGAGTTGGACGACCGATGCTGCTTCAAGTGCCGCAAATGCGGCGACACGCTACTTGTCACCACGGGCCTCGTCGGCAAAGCCCTGCTGCCGTACGGGAGGAAGGTACGCCGCCGGACGCCGTGGCAGCGGGCGATCTTCAGACGCGCGGCACCGGCCGTGTGTGCTCCAAAGCCTTGCGGGCGGCGAGATAGCCCGCAATCCTGAACGCCAGTTCATGGGAGCCGATCCTCTCGGCATGAGCCTGCCGCAGAACAACCTTGATGGCGGCTGCGACACCGTGCTCGGGCAGGTTCAACTGCTCCTTGATGCCCTCAGCAACTGCGGCGAAGAAGCGCGGCAGGTCCTCAGCGGGTTCATACTCCACCGTCAGCCCCTCGGCCACCTCGAAGGCGAAGCCCTCCACCGCGGGTTCGAAATCCACCACGATCATGGCGAACTGTGGCGCGCAGTTCTGCCTTTGATGCAGCACGCGCACGCCACGGATCGGATACGCGGGGAACCGGGGCGGGGCTGACGTCATGCCGTAACGCTACCGCTCCCCCGCTTCCCCGCCCCGTCGCAGCATCGCACCTGGTCTCGGGCGCTGTCGAGGAGGATGGTGAAGCTGATCCGCTCCATGACCAAACCCGGCCGGAAGGCCGCCGCGTCGGCGGCGATGCGAATGAGGGCCTGGTAAAGGCCGCCGAACCCGAGAAGCTCACCGCCGTGTTCGGGCCGGCCTTCACCGTGCAACTGCACTGCCCTCCGCCGCCCCCACAGCGCGCCACTGCTCCCACCGTCCCCGGGGGTTGTGTTCGGGCCCGGCCCAGCGTGAATCCGAGTCTGTCGATGGCCGCACGGACAGGGGTCGGACAGCGTCCGGACAAGATCAGGACGGGCTGTCCCGACAGCACTCGGACGCTTCCGCTGGCCCCCGGTCCCACCAAACGGTCCCTGGGCCCCGGCAGTGCTGCGCCTCACCCGGCCGACGTCCGACGCGGAGCGGGTCCCCGTGAGAGCTACCGGGACGAGCGACTGGGTTCCGGCCAGCCCCGGGCCACCCGCACCTACGAGCAGGGCATGATCTGGATCGCGGGGGCCGCCGGGCCGATCACTTTGCTGCACGTGCGGCGGATGGCCCGGCTGTTCGAGGCGATCGACAACCGGATCATTCCGGCCATCCAGGTCGACCTTGACGAGACGCTGCGTGCCGAGGGAAGCGTCCAGTTCGATCGAGGTCGGCTCGTCGTCACGCGCGCCGGGCTGGTCCACACGCCGCCGTACGGGCAGGGCGGGGAGTTCGCCTGGTCGCAGGTGCGGTCCGTGAAGGCGTCGAGCCACGGCGAACTGGAGATCCCGGTGACGGGCCAACCGCCGATCAGGTTCAGACTGTTGAACGCCTGGGCGGCCGTGGAAGTCGTCGAGGAACTGCACTCGGCAGCCGACGGCGGCCGGCCTGAGAACGGAGGCCAGAGCCACCGCTCGCGAACCGCTCACATCCGAGTCGGACTCCTCCACCCAAGCACCACAAAGACAAAGCGACGGCTATAGCCGTAACCCTGCCACCCGACACGCCATCTGAGTTGTCAGTGAGGTGTTGCCACGCCGGGCGCTACCGACGGCGTCTTTGTTGGATGGACCAGAGAGACGACGATTTTCGCGGGTCGTGGTGTTTCAGTGAAGTCGGCATGACCCCTTACAAATTCGTAGTCGCCTGTTCCACCCGTGACCGCCATCCGGAAACCCGAAGTGCCAGCCTTTGGGGTGACCAGCGCCTCCAGCATGATCTGGCCTTTTTTGGGCAGGTCCAGCGCGGCGTGACAGATGTTGGTGAACGTGTTGGGAGCGGTGCCGACCGCAGTGATTTTGCAGTAGTACGAGAAATTTCCGTCGCCTACTCTGTTGTTCCTCTCACTGGCTTTCCCGCTACCGCCGAATTCGTCCCCCGGCTTCTTTGATTTGAACGGATACCCGTACTGCGCGGTTCCAGTGACCGTCAGGTACAGCTTCTCTGTACCGACATCCTTGGTGGCTGCTGTTCCTGGCGAGACGGTGGCTGACACGCCTATCAAAGCAAATGCCGCACCAGCGACCACCCTAGCGGTTCTTTTCTTGTTCACTTTCTGACGCCCTTACCCTTCTTTGAGGGGCTTGCATTCGAGTTCCCGATCAGTTGACTGGCAGTACAGCCGGAGGTTCACGTTCCTGCAGGCCGGAGGAGTGCGAGCCATCACTTTGTCCTGGTGTAGCGTCACCCAAAGACATCTATGACCAGGCGTGATGCGCACGCTCAACACCGAGTCTTGGCCCTCCCACTTCGCGAGGCAAGTCGAACGTGCTGAACGTGGGATGCTGCTTTCCTGTAATCTGAAGAGGGTGCAGATCTTCTGAGGTTTGATCCCGCCGGGAGATCACTGCCTGGGACTCGCGCAGGACGGCGGCCAGGAGGTGAACGGCTTTCTGGTCGCCACTGCAGCTGCCGCCGTACGGTCTTGCCCTCGACGGCCAGGCCCATCCATTCGAGAACCTTGATCATCAGAGGCCACGTTTGCCATCTCCGGCCCGGACGACCCGCCCGTCCCGCCTCAGACACCCGCAATCAGCACGTCGCCCCGAATGAGAACGCATCAGCCCTGGCGGCCCTCTGCGTTTGCGCGGCATCCGGGCCGTCATTGCGTGCGAGCTCGTACAATGATCTTTCCGGTGTTCTGACCGCGCAGCATTCCCAGAAACGCGTCCACGATGCGCTCGAACCCGTCGACAACCGTCTCGTCCAGAGCCAGCCGGCCGCTCTGAAGATGCGGTACGGCGAATTCGTACAGTTCCTCTTGGACGTCACGGTAGTTGCTGACCAGGAAGCCCTCCATGCGGATGCTCTTCTCCACGATGTCCGCGTGGTTGAGGCTCAGAGGTGGCGCGTCAGGGGTGTTGTACTGGCTGATCGTGCCGATGCGGACGATGCGCCCGAACTCGCGCAGCGCTCCCACTGCCGCGGCCAACTGCTCGCCGCCGACGTTGTCGACGAACACGTCGATGCCGTCCGGTGCGATCTTGCCGAGCAGGTCGGCGGCGGGCCCGTCGTGGTAGTCGAAGACGGCGTCGTAGCCGACCTCCCGCCTGAGATGGTCGGCCTTCGATGCCGAGCCCGCGCTGCCCAGGAGCCGTCCGGCGCCGAGCAGTCGGGCGAACCGTCCGGTCGCCGTGCCGACCCCGCCTGCGGCCGCCGACACGAACAGGTCGTCGCCCTCCTGGAGCCGGGCGATCCGGGTCAGGCCCACATAGGCGGTCAGGCCGGTGCCACCGAGAATGCTCAAGTACGCGGTCAGTGGTACCCCGTCGAAGCGCGGCAGCCGCCGGATCTCATGGGGCGTGACCACTGCGTGCGTGCGCCAGCCCTGCCGGTGGAACACGATTTCGCCCTCGGTCAGTCGGGGCGTGCGCGAGGCTATGACCCGCCCGATGGTACGGCCCTCAAGCGGTGCGTCGAGCGCGAAGCCGCCGGGCACGTCGTCCATCATCTCGCGGTGATAGGGGTCGACGGACCAGTAGAGGTTTTCCACCAGCGCGCTACCGACCACGGGGGCGGGAAGCGTGGACTCAACGAAGGCGAAGTGCTCGGCGGTGGGAAAGCCGTGAGGTCGGGCAGTCTGGTGCACGGTGAGAGCGGTCTCGTTCATGGCCTGACCGTAGGACGGGAATGCCCCTGGTGAGCAGTGGGTTGGGCTCATGCGACACCCCGTTCCATGAGCAGTTCTCATACCTTGAGGTGAGCGCCCCGTGGCCCGCACGACCGACTCCGATCTCGCCCCGCACGAACTGCGCGTCCTGGTGACGGTCGCGGACACCGGCGGCTTCTCATCCGCGGCCGAGGTACTCGGTCTGACTCAGTCCGCGGTCTCCCACTCGGTGCGTGGCAGCGAGCGCAAGATCGGTGCCGTGCTCTTCGAACGCGGCCGCACCGGTGCCCGCCCGACGCCTGCCGGGGAGAAGGCCGTCGCACACGCCCGCCGCATCCTGCGCCTGCTGGACGTCCTGACCGTTGAGGCGCGCGGTGCGGCCGGGTCCGACGCGGCGGAGGGGCCGCTGCGGATCGCGGCCTTCCGCAGTGCGGCTCTCCATCTGCTGCCGCCGGTCCTTCAACGGCTGCGTGTCCGGCATCCCGGGATCGAGCCGCAGGTGCGGATCGTACGCGAAGTCGGGCGCGGTACCGCTGGTGAAGTGGCCGACGGGAAAGCTGATATCGCCCTGGCCACGCTGGGCGGCTCTGTGCCTCCACCACCGGGTCTGGTCGCGAGCGGACTCTTCGAGGAGCCGTATGCCCTGGTGCACGTGGCGGGACACGCCGCCCCGCGTTCGCTGCCGCTGGTCGACTGGGCCGAAAACTGTGGCTCGTACACCCGCGCCTGGTGGGCTGCACAGGACTGGATCCCGAAGGCGACCGTCGAGGCCGAGGACGACGGAGCGGTGCTCTCCTTGGTGAGCGGAGGTCACGGAATGGCGATCATGCCCGCGCTCTCCGTGGCCGGAGCACCGAACTCGGTCGAGATCAGCGATCTCGGCCCCAACCGCCCGACACGCCAGGTCGGCTACGTCACCACCTCAGAACTGGCCGGATCCTCTGTCGTGCGGGCGCTGGTGAGGGAACTGCGAGCCACGGTCACCCAAGATATGAGCATGCTCAGTTTCGAGGCCTGAGGTCGAGTGCGCAACCGGGGTGCGACCGTCAGGGGTGTCCTGGGCGCGCGCATGACGAGCCGTTACAGGACCTGAGGGACCTTGTAAGCAATGCCGCCTTCGACGCGGTGCCCCGACCCGAGACACCACTGTTGGCCGGAGGCTCCACAGTCGCGCTGCTCGTCGTCGATCTCCCGCTCACCCTGCTCGGCGTTGCTCTTGTTCCGCTTCTGACCTGGGCGTTGACCAGCCGCTGGGTGGGTCGGCCGTGGGTTGCGGTACTCACCGCCCTGGCCGCACTCTCCCTCGGGGTGTGGGGACTTCTGGAGTGGTGGACTCCCCGCCATCCTCCCGACTTCGGTGACGGGCACAGCATCTGACCGCAGACCCGGTCTGCGGCACCTGCGCATGTCAGCTCGACGAACGGCGAGAAGCCGTGCCACCCTCGGCGTTCTCGAGCAGATCAAGCCCGGCCGCAGAATCGGGGAGGCGCATCGTCGCTTCCCTCCGGCAGTCGTGTCGGTCGCGCTGGGGCGAGGCGCACGGAGAGTACCCAGGCGGTGAATGCGACCGCGGCATAGGAGGCGCCGAGAAGGCTGACGGCTCGCCAGCCTGCGTTCGTGTAGGCCCAGGTCGTCGTGACCGCGCCGAGGGCTGAGCCAAGAGAATAGAAGGCCATGTACGCGCCGATGGCGCTGCTGGTCCGGTCGGGATGCGCCCCGGTGAGGAGGTGCTGGTTGCTGACGTGGACGGCCTGCACGGCGAAGTCCAGCAGGAGCACACCGGCCCCCAGCAGCCACAGTGAACGTCCTGTCTGTCCGATGAGCAGCCATGAGGCGGCAAGGGCCAACAGCGACCAGCCGGTCACCGAGCTCGCGCGGCCTCGATCCGCCCAGCGCCCGGCTCGGCCGGCGCCGAGCGCTCCTGCGAGGCCGGCGAACCCGAAGAGGCCCACCTGCGCGGGACTCAGATGCCAGGGGGCGGCTTCGAGCGGGAGCGTGATGCCGCTCCAGAGAGTCCCGAACGATGCGAACAGGAAGAACGCGATCACCGACCGGCTCAGGAGCAGTCGATCCCGCAGGGCGAGCCGGACCATCGAGCGGATCAGCTGTCCGTAACGGGCTGGGACGCCCTCGCGCCGGGCGTCGGGAGGAAGCGCGACCAGGACGAGCAGGGCAAGGACGTTGGAGACCGCGGCCAGGGTGACGTAGACACTCCTCCAACCCCACAAGTCGGTGAGCGCTCCTGCGGCCGCCCGGGCGCCAAGAATGCCCACCGTCACACCAGAGGTGACCACACCGATGTTGCGCCCCCGCTCGTGCGGCGGCGATATGGCTGCCGTGTAGGCGACTGTGGTCTGCACGACGACCGCGAACAGACCCGCGACACCGAGCCCGGCAAGCCCGACCGCCCAGATGTGCGAGACGGAGACGATGCCGGTCCCGACGGCGGTCAGCGCCAGATGACCGGCGATGAGGCGGCGCCGGTTCAGCACATCGCCCAGCGGGACGAGCACGATCAGGCCGAACAGGTAGCCGCCCTGCGCGACCGCGACCAACCACCCCAGGGCGCTCGGCCGCACCCCCAGTCCGGAGCCGATGTCCGCCAGTACGGGTTGTACGGCATAGACGTTCGCCACGGCGACCGCACACACCACCACCAGCAGAAGTCTTCGGCCTCCGGTCAGGGTTCCGGGCACGACAGCTCCAATCGGTAGCACATTGCAACTGATTGAACCGTAGGCCAGAATGGTTTCGATACGCAACTCCTTAGGAGCTCCGATGCCGACGCCAGCACAGACACCGAAGCCCTCCTCGGGCTGGACTGATCCCACCTGCCCGGTGGCACGCACACTCGACCTCGTCGGTGATCGCTGGAGTCTTCTGATCATCCGGGATGCCATGGACGGCGCTTCCGCGTTCAGCGACTTCCACCGGCGCCTCGGGATCGCCCGCAACATCCTCACCGACCGGCTGCGCCGGCTGGTCGAGCTGGGCATCCTCGCCCAGGACACCGCCGCTTCCGGCAAACGGCGGATCTATGTGCTCACCGAAACGGGACGGGATCTGTTCACGCTGATCGTCGCTCTCCGGCAGTGGGGCGAACGCCATACCTTCTCCCCCGGCGAAGCCCACTCGCTGCTCGTCGACGAGCACGGCAGAACCGTGCCCCCCCTTCTTCCCCGAGGCGAGGCGGACGAGGTGCTCACGTCCGACACCACACGTGTCGAGAAGGTGTAGAAACGCCTTGGGACTGATGGGATCGCATGCCGTTGAGTCGTGGCCCGGACCCAGCCCGCGACGGCACAAAAACCGTTGGGCCCTCCGGGCCTTCCTCATGGAGGATGAAGGTCATGAACTACGGCGTGGCGGATCCCGCACGGCTCGGGCACACCCTGCTTCCCGACGGACGGCGTCTGGCCTGGGCAGAGTGGGGGCCCGAGGAAGGTACGGCCGTGCTGCTGTGCCCGGGCGCGGCAACCAGCAGATGACTCGGCTTCGGCAGCGACCTGGTCGAGGACGCAGGGATCCGTCTGATCAGCATCGACCGGCCTGGCCTCGGCGCCTCCGACCCGGACCCGGACCGGACACTGCGCAGTTGGGCCGCCGATGTCCGGCACCTTGCCCATGCCCGGGGGCTGCGTGCACGCCGATGCCATCCTCCGCTCCCTGCTCGACCGCCTTGCAACCCCCTGAGCGGTAACCGCCCCGACTCGAGCGGCGGTTGGGCGAGAAGGGTGTGCCGGAGGCCTGCCATTTCCGATCAGCCCGAAGGTCGACCATGACGGTGGCCTCGGCTCAGCATCATCGGGTGCTGACTGACGCCGTCACCGCAACGCATCACAGCACTGCGGTAGTCCCTTCTCCGGACGTGCTGCCCGCGAGCCACTGGTCCCATCCCAGGTTGAAGTCGGCGTAGCCGTTGTCGGCCGGGGCCTTGGCGCGGGGGGAGCCCGTGATGGTGACGGGGTCGCCCTGCTTGACCTGGCCGTAGAACCACTTGGCGTCCGACAGGGACAGGTGGACGCAGCCGTGGGAGCCGCGCGCGCTGCCGCTCCCCGGGGAAGGGTCACCGGTCGAGTAGTGCACGTACGTGCCGGACTGGGTGAGGTGTACGTCCCAGGGCAGCGTCAGGTCGTAGAAGTTGGGGTTGCCCTTGTCACAGCTTATGCCAACACTGCAGGAGGTCATATGGACCTTCTCCTGCTTGTCGATGACGGCCATCGTGCCGTTCCACGTCGGGTACTGAGCGCTGCCCGCGTTGATCGACAAGGTGCGCACCATCTTGCCGTTCCGGGTCACCTTCATGGTGTGGCCGGTCACCGAGACATCCGCACGCACGTCGTCGCCGATGGTGAAGGTGTGCGTGTAACCGCGTACGCCGTAGCGTCCGTTGCCGTTGCTGACGCCCTTCATGTCGGCATCGATCTTCACCTTCGTGCCGGCGGGCCAGTACGTCTTCGGTCGCCAGTCGGCGCGCTTGTCACCGAACCAGTGCCAGGCGCCCGCCACCGGCTGCGAGGCGCTCACCTTCATGTGCTTCTCCACCGTGGCCCGTGCCTTTGGCGCCACCGGATTCGTGAAGACCACCGATATCGGCATGGCCACGCCGACGGTGGTTCCCGTCTGCGGGGTGATCGTCTCCAGCAGCATCGGCGGGCCCGCGGGCTTCGTCGGTGAAGCGGAGGCGCTCGTACCCGGGTTGCCCGACGGCTTCGTGTCGTCCCCGCTCGCCTGGTCACTCCCTCCCCCGCCCCCGCAGGCAGTCGCGCCCACCAGCACCGCACCCGTGACGAGTGCAACCCTTATGCCGCCCTTGCGCCGTCCCACAACCTGCCCCGCTCTCTCGCTTTTCGGCCCTGACAGGCCCGACTTCCTGTCAGACAGCCGGGCTCGGGACGCAGTTGCACACGTCGCGTAAAGCGTGTCTCAAAACTCGGGGCGGCACCGTCGGTTCGGGGCCGAGCGCGACGCCGTTGCCTCCTTGCCAAGGGAACCGAGAACGCACCGCAGCACGGCAGCCACCCTGGTAACTACCTTCTAAATACCGTAAGTTGGTGGCCTTTCACGGGCTGACCGGGCAGAGGAGCCGATGTGACGCAGCCGGTACAGGAGGCGACCTGTGTAGTGGTCGTGGGGGCGGGGCCGGCTGGCCTGACCGTGGCCAACATGCTCCACGGCGCCGGAATCCCATGCGTGGTGCTGGAACGGCAGAGCCGTGGATACACGGAGCAGCGGCAGCGCGCCGGCATCGTCGAGACACGCGCCGTGCGCATGTTCCAGGAGTGGGGGCTGGATGCTCGTGTCCTCGGCGGTGCTCCCTCCGACGACATCCTGGAGGTCCGGGTGGACGGTCAGCACCGCCTGCTGCGGTTCAGCGTCGACGACGGTGGCCCTCAGTCGTTGCTGTGCCCTCAACAGGTACTCGTTGCCAACCTGATCGATACGTTCCTCGACAACGGCGGCGACCTGCGCTTCGAATCGTCCGAGGTGACCTTGGACGAGCTCACCGGTCAGCGTCCGACTGTCCGCTACCGTGGTACGGACGGGACCATGCACGAGATCGCATGCGATTTCGTGGCCGGGTGCGACGGCGACCACGGCGTCAGCCGAGCCACCGTGCCCCACGGTGAACTGACCGCCTATCCGTTCGATCACGGCATCTCCTGGTTGACCGTGCTCGCCGAAGTACCGCCCCCGCCCCACCCGCTGATGGCGATAAGCCGCCATGGCTTCGCCGGACACTTCGCGCGCGGTCCGCTCGCCAGCCGCTTCTACCTGCAGTGCCCGTCCAGCGACCAGGCGGACGACTGGCCGGACGACCGGGTATGGCAGCAACTGCAGACCCGGTTGGACGAGGACGGCCTGGTGGCGGGCCCGATCAACGAGAAGGTTGTCTTTCCGCTGCGGAGCGTCGTCCATGAGCCGATGCGTTACGGCAGGCTGTACCTGGTCGGCGACGCGGCCCACGTGGTGTCCCCCGTGGGTGGCAAGGGAATGAACCTCGCCCTGTACGACGCCGAGATGTTCGCCCGTGCCGTACGCGACTTCATCGCACACGGAGACGAGTCAGGACTGAATTCCTACTCTCGCACCTGCCTGCACCGCACATGGAACTATCAGGAGTTCTCACGCTGGATGACCGAGATGCTCCACGACGCCGGCGACGACTCCCGCACGGGCCCCTTCCGCCGCAAACTGGCGCTGGCACGGCTGGATCGGCTGTGCAACTCCCGTGCCTCCACTCTCGCTTTCGCCGAACTCATGGCAGGACTCGCCTGAACGTACACCTGCCGAGAAGCCGGGCATCACCACGACGGCGGGGGGCCGCGCCCTGACGGCGGTGCAGCCTGTCGGGACAGCGACCGGAAGTCGCTGTCCACTGCGGGCGCCGATGTTCAAGAATCGCCTGGCGACACACCCGCTCGTACCCGCTGGTGCCGCAGCCGACCCGGGCAGACTCCGCCTCGATGTAGCGGGGGAAGAGCGCGCGGACCGGCTGGTCGGAGTCCAGGTCGGAGGTACGGGCCACCAAGGCGACGTCATCCACAACTACCGCTGGCGGCTGGGCCTGACCGAGGGCGAACGCCGCTACGATCGCTACGAGGACAAGCTGGCCACCGCACCGACCATCACGGTGCCCACCATCACCATCAACCCCGAGAGGGACCCGTTCACGACGCCCGGCAACGTGTCCGGCTACCCCGACAAGTTCACCGGCAAGTACGAGCACCGCACACTGCCCGACATCGGCCACAACGTCCCGCAGGAGGCGCCGACGGCCTTCGCTCAGGCCGTCATCGACGTGGACCACTTGTGACTGCGCCGGGCGTCGGTCGCGTCCTACGTCTGTAGTACGCGACCGTCGTGGCCGCCAGGAGGGGCGCCCAGGCCAGCAGTGGCGAGTAGCAAACCACGAGAAGCACCCGCTGGGCCCGCGTCTGCGTGACACGATCCATCAGGTCTGCCGCCTGGGTGCAGGTGAACCAGCCCACCAGCGTGCACAGCAGCGCCGCCCCGAGCAGCGCCGGCATCACCGCCGCGAGCGTACGCACTCGCCGTCCGCCTACGAGTGGGAGCCAGCGGGGCACGACCTCACCCCAGGGCCGCACCAACCCGAGTGTGAGCAGGGCGAGACCTTCGGTTGTCAAGGTCAGTGACACGGCCACCACCATCTCGTGACCATTCCGGCCTGACTGGTCGGCCACCGGGAACCCGGCAACCTCGGCGATCCGCCAGAGGCCGGACGGCAGGGTGACAAGTGGCACCATATGGGCGGCGAGGACGGCCCAGCGTGGCACATCGGGCAGCGCGTCGATCTTCAGCACGAGTTCCATCGTGCTCACGCGGAGACACCCGCACATCAGCACGCAGGATGACGGGCTCCCCGCTACGGGGGAGAGACCAGGGCACTGGCGCCGCGGCCCGGCCGGCCGGGAACGAACCGAACTTTCAGGCCGCCCGCCGTGCCATGACGGTGCCAGTGAAACAGTGAAACCTTCTCACCACACGGAGAGCAACATGAGCACTGCCGCAAATCCCGCTGCCGCCCCCAGGTGTCCCGACGGCCCCCTCTCCCCCGGCGCTCATTCCTTCGAGGTCGGAGGCATCACTCAGCGCTACCACGTGTACGGCGGTGGCCCGGTCTGTGTGGTCCACTCCGGCGGACCCGGCATCTTCTGGGAGTACATGCGCATGCCGCTCCTGGAACAGCACCTGACCATGGTCTACGTGGAGCCCATCGGCACCGGCGACTCCGGCCGCCTCCCCTCCCACCCGCACGGCTACACCCGGGACCGCTACAGCCGCTTCCTCGAAGTGCTGATCAACCACCTCGGCGTGCCCGAAGTGCACCTTCTGGGCCACTCCCACGGTGCGTTCGTCGCGGCCTACCACGCCCTGTACCGCACGGAGCGGCTGGCGGGTGTCGTCCTGTACGAGGGCGCCCCGGTCACCGGACCCAAGCACGGCGAGGAGGCGGGCCGCAAGCTGCGGGAGTTCGCGGCGAAGTACGCCGGTCACCCCGGACTCGCCGACGTGCTCGCCGCGTTCGGCGCGATGTCCAGCATCTCCGACGACGAGTCGACCGTCGCCGTCGCCCGAGGAGCGCTGCCGTCCTACTTCGCGAACTACTGGGCCGACGAAGAGCGGTTCGCCCCGATCCGGAACACGATCCAGGCCGCGTACATCTCCGGAATGGACGAGGACCTCTCGCCGGACCTCATCGACGATCGTGCCGCGCTCAAGGGACTGGACGTACCGGCCCTGGTGATCGTAGGTCGGCACGACGTGATCTGCGGACCGCGCTGGTCCAAGGAACTGCACCGACTGATCCCCGACTCCCGGCTGGTCATCCTGGAGAACAGCGGTCACCTGGGCCACATCGAAGAACCCGCGCCCTTCAGTGATGCGGTCCGCGACTTCGTTCTGCGGACCAACGGCTCGGAGAGCCACGCAGCGCGGTAGCCGTTACAGCTGAGGCGGCCGGCGCGAACACCCGCGGTACGCCGAGCAGACACCGGCCGCACGGTTCGCGGAGTCGGCAGGAGCGTCAAACGCGCCGAGTCGATCAACGAACACCAAGTCCACCGTGATCGAACAACTGGCCTAGTCTGGCGGTAAATCGATGTCATGAGACGGCGCGGTCCTGCGATCATGAAGCGGATACGGACCAGCAACCGATGAGGAAACGCTTTCCATGCCCGTGCCTGCCGACCCGACGATCCTTCATCCGATGCCTGAGCAGCCGCGGGTGGTACTGCTCAAACCGCTGGTGAAGTCTCCGCTGATCGAGGTCGGGGAGTACTCCTACTACGACGACCCCGACGACGCGACCGCGTTCGAGACCCGCAATGTGCTCTACCACTACGGGCCGGAGAAGCTGATCATCGGCAGGTTCTGTGCGCTGGGCACGGGAGTGCGGTTCATCATGAACGGTGCCAACCACCGGATGGACGGCCCCTCGACCTTCCCCTTCCCCACCATGGGCGGCTCGTGGTCAGAACACTTCGACCTGCTCACCGGGCTGCCGAACCGAGGGGACACCGTAGTCGGCAACGACGTCTGGTTCGGCCACAACACGACGGTCATGCCCGGCGTACGGATCGGGCACGGCGCAATCATCGGCTCGGGTGCAGTGGTGACCAGCGACGTTCCCGACTACGGCATCGTCGGCGGTAACCCGGCCCGCCTCATCCGCACCCGCTACAACGACCAGGACATCGCCCGACTGCTGGCGGTGGCCTGGTGGGACTGGCCGGCGGAGCACATCACCGAGCACGTACGGACGATCATGTCGGGCAGCATCGCCGACCTGGAAGCAGCCGCCCTGGACGCCCAGCAGGTGTGACGCGCTGCGGGGGCTCCCATGTGGGCGGCAGAGGGCGACTCCTGACCCACTGGGGATCGACAGGTGCTGACCAGGTTGATCGCTGGTCCGCGCGGCACGACACGGTCGGCCAGTGCGTGACCGCGGCCTCGCACGGCGTTGGGCATTGCTGTGCGCCCTTGCCGATCCGGCTCTGACCAGCCCGCGCTCCGGCGCGTCGCCAGGCGCCGGAGCGCCAAGGGCTCATTCGGCCCGCGTCCCGAGCCTCTCGGCCAGGAAGGCGATGATCTCGTTCCGGGCCTGCATGGTGGGGTGACCGTCCTGGTCGACGAGATGTGCCGTGACGACGCTGTGGGCACAACCGACGACATCACGGAAGAAGGGCGGAGGGCTCGTGTTCGCCGTCTCCGCTTTGAGTACGCGGCCGTCGAAGGCGTCCCCGAGCAGCGCTCGGTAAGCAGCGAACCGCTGCCCGGTGCACCACTTGTCGTTGTCGAAGCGGTAGGCGAGAACCTTCAACCGGTCTCGCGCCACGCGTTCAGCCACGGCAGCAGCGTCCTTCTCGCTGATCTCCAGACCGCCGGGGTCGTCGAGTGGAAGCGACGGATGGTTGAGCACTGGTGCGATGACAGCGGGTTCGAGCGCCATGGTCAAGGCGAAGTTGCCGGTGAAACACAGACCGACGGCGCCGACACCGGGCCCGCCACGCTCGGCGTGCGCCAGGCGAGCGAGGCCGCGGAGCCATGCGACGACGGGACTGGTGCCGCCACCGGCAAACGCTCGGAACTCGGCGCTGACGCATGCGCGTCGAACGACGGCCTCTCCTGTTTCGGCGAGCGGATAGGCGCCGTCGACACCGAAAAGAGAGGGCAGGTACACGGAGAAGCCGGCATCACACACCCAACGCGCGAACCGTGCGACGTCGGGGCTGATACCCGGCATCTCGGGCATGAGGATGACTGCCGGTCCTGACCCGGCAACGTACACGATCTTGTCGACGTCATCGACGCTGACGGCTCTCCGCGAGAAGTCGTCCAGGGAGTCTCTTTGCCCTCTCATGATTGTCATGATCGAGATGATGATGAGTGGCCGCCCTCCTGAGAAGCGGCGGCATCGCCATGTATCCGGGTAATATCGCCACCCGTTCGAAGGCGCCGGAGGGCCTCATGAGTCCGCTGCGAGTTGGTGTACTGGCCTACCCTGGCTGCTTCGCATCGGAGGTGTTCGGAGTCCCCGACCTCCTGGCAATGGCGACGCACGTCGCCGCGGCGCAAGGGTCGGTGCAACCGGCCTACGAGGCGTCGGTCGTCTCACCCCGACGGCGTGTGGTCGCGTCCGGCGGCTCGGTCCTCGATGTCTCGGCGGTTCGCCCGGTGGACGTCCTGATCGTGCCGGGCTTCGAACTTTCGCCCACCCTCGATCTCGACGCGACACTCGCAAACCTCGGACCGGAGGTAGCGTCGATTCGATCACAGGCGGCCTCGGGGACCGCCGTTGTGTCGATCTGCGTGGGCGCCTTCCTCGTCGCTGAAGCCGGGCTGCTCAGCGGGCGCGCGGCGACCACGTCCTGGTTGTTCGCGGATCGGTTCGCCCGCCGGTACACCGACGTGCGCCTCCGCCCGGAGAGCCTGGTCGTGACCGACGGGGGCGTGACGACCACAGCGGCCTTCAGTGCCATGTACGACTTCGCGCTCCAGTTCATCCGCGAGCACGACGGCCCCCGCGTCGCCCGTAGCACCGCACGTATCGCGCTTGTCGATGACGCACGTTCCACCCAGGCTCCCTACGTCGACTCGGGTCTCATACCCACGGTGGGCAGGGAGTTCTCGCTCAGCGTCAAGCGGTGGCTCGACCAGAATCTCAGTGCTCGCTATGACCTGCCGGCCCTCGCCCAGGAGTTCCATGTGAGCACGAGAACCATGCTCCGTCGTTTCCGCGACGAAGCCGGTGAGACGCCACTCGCGTACCTGCAGACGGCCCGGGTGCGTCGGGCCGGACACCTGCTGGAGACGACCGACAAGACCGTCGCGAGCATCGCCGCCGACGTCGGGTACCGCGACCCCGGGGCCTTCAGCGACATCTTTGCCAGGCACACGGGCGAGCGGCCGAGGGAGTACCGCGCGAAATTCCATCGTCGCTGCGACCACCATGGGTGACCCCGAGGCACGAAGACGTGAGAGCCGCCCGCCACGGCAACGGCCCCACTGGCCGCATGAACGCCGTCGTCGCCGACGACGTTCATGCGGGCGGCTTGTGGACAACTACGTTGCCGACGACCAACGTACGGATCCGGGCCGGGGCGCCCCGATGGACGGCCCCGGCCTCGGCCGGCCGGCCGATGGTGGCCCGCGGCGTCCTCACTCGGCCGTGTGCACGAGGATGGCGGCAGCCAGTTCCTCGTGCACCTCGGGCGGCAACGTGTGCCCCATGCCCGCCACGATCATCAGCCGCGCCCCTGGGATCTGCTCGGCGATGATCGCACTGTGACCCGGCTTGGCCGGCTCGTGGCTGCCCTCGATGACCAGTGTGGGCGCCTTCACCTGGTGCAGCACGCCCACCGGCTCGAAGTCGGGCTTGGCCATCGCGGCCAACCGGTGGTTGGCCACCGCCGACAGGTCGCGGGCCCGGTCGTAGATCCGTTCCTGCAGGCGCCGCGCCGCGTCCTCGTCGAACGCCAAGCCGGTGCCGTGCAGCAGGCGCTGCTCGGCAATCATGCCGTCGATCCGCACGCGCCGGTCCTCCGGCGGCGGGGCGGCCATCAATGCGCGGTAGAAGGCCACGAACTCCGGCGTCGGCTCCGGCAGGCTCCCCTCGGACTGCGGCTGCCCCATCAGGGCCCGCATGATCACCTGGCCTTCGCCACCGCCTAGCGGAGAGGAGCCGATGACGGTCAGCGAGCGCACCCGCTCCGGCCGCTCCACGGCGATGAACTGGCCGAGCAGCCCGCCCGCCGAGTGGCAGACCAGATGCGCGCTCTCCAGGCCGTGGGCGTCCATCACGCGGTACACGTCGTTCTTGATGTCCTCCCAGGTGTACGGCTCTGCCTCGAAGTCGACGGTGCCCGACATGCCGGTGTCACGGTGGTCGTACCGGATCACCCGGCGACCTCCGGCGGTCAGACGGCCGACGAACTCGTCCGGCCACAGGATGCCCTGCGACATCGAGCCCATGATCAACAGGATCGGCGTGTCCGTCTCGGCGCCGAACTCTTCACTCCAGATGTTCACGTTTCGCATGCCTCACAGCATGTCGTCTTCGGCTACAGGCGCCTTCTGTAGAACTACTAGCCGCGCCAGTTCCGTACGGGACCCGATGCCCAGCTTCGGATAGATCTTGTACAGGTGGTACTCGACCGTGCGCGGACTCAGGAAGAGCTGGGCGGCGATCTGTTTGCTCGACAATCCGTCGGCGACCAGACCCGCGATGCGCAGTTCCTGCGGGGTCAGCGCGTCGAGCACGGCCACGGGAGAGGTCTGCCCGCTCTCGCCCGCGGCCCGCAACTCGCCCTGCGCGCGCCGAGCCCACGGCTGTGCGCCCGCCTGCTCGAACGTCTCCCACGCCATCCGTAGATGCGCCCGCGCCTCGCCGGGCCGCTGCGCGCGGCGCAGGCGCTCGCCCAACAGCAGTGCTGTCCTGGCCGCCTCGAACGGGTTGGTGTGCAGCCGCAGCGCCTCGCCAAAGGCGTCCTCTGACGAGTTGACCAGGCCCCGGCAACGGGCCAGCAGGGCGTGCGACTCGGGCGTCGCGGCGTGCGTCGACCATCGCTCGTACGCGACCAACGCCGCCCGCGCGCCCGCCTCGTCACCCGCGCCCACGGCGGCCTCGACGCGGTCCGGCGCGGTCCGCCCCACCACGGTCGGATGTCCGGCGCCCGGTCCCGCCACGGCGATGGCCGTGAAACGGTCGTGTGCCGCCGCGTAGCGACCCAGGCACAGGTCGAGCATCGCCAGCGCGTACGCGGCCACTCCTGCCCGCAGCCCAACCCGATGCGGAATGGCGATGGCCAGCGCCTCGCGAGCCTGTCGTTCGCAGGGCTCCTCCTCGCCGCGAAGCGCCGCCAGTACCGCCAGGTTGGCCAGGTGCGCGGCCACCGTGTTCTCGTACCCGGCCTCACGGGCCAGCTCCAGGCCCTCCTCGGAAACGGCCCGGCTGCGCGCCAGCCGCCCGGCGATACGCTCGGCCGTCGCCACGAACTCCAGCACGACAGGCAGTTGTCCGGTCATCCCCGACACCCTGGCCACCCGCCCAGCCCGGCTGACCATCTCGGTGGCCAGGTCGGACTCGCCCAGGTAGCTGGCCGCGGCCGCAGCCCACAGGTACTTGGCCGCGTCCTCCAACCCGTCTGCCCGCGCCAGCGCCCTCCGCAGCAAGCCCGGTCCGGCGGCGTCGCCGTCCAGCGTCAGGCCGATCCCGGCCACCGTGTCCCGCAGGAAACCCTCGGGGTACGCCACCGCCCTCCGGCCGAGTTCGACGATGGTCGCCGTGTCGCCGACGTACGAGGCCGCCTCCGAGGCATCGGCGAGCATGTCCAGGCTGTCGCCCGCCGCCAGGATCCGTACGGCTTCGGCGGCGCTGCCCGAGTTCAGCTCGAACCGGCCCCGGAGCTGAGTGATTTCCATGGCGAGGGTGGCGTCCTCGCCGGCCTTTTCACGCGCCTCGGCCAGCAGTGACTCCGCCTGTCCCGGGCGGCCGCCGAGCCAGGCCGCGACCGCGGCGTCCTTCAGACGGACGGCACGGGCGCGCGGCTCGGGGGTCAGCTCGGCGGCCCTGGCCAGGGCCGTTGCTGCGGCGCCGTACCCGCCGCGGTCACGCGCCCGCTCCGCGGCGGCCACCAGCCCGGCGGCGACCTGCTCGTCCTGCCCCAGGGTGGCCCCGGCCAGGTGCCAGGCGCGACGGTCGTCCGCGGTCAACTCCGCCAGGACGGCGTGCACACGGCGCACCTCGGCGGGGGCGGCCGCGTCGTGGATCGCGGATCGGATGAGCGGATGACGGAAGCGCACGCTCGTGCCCGACACCTCGGCCAGCCCGGTCTCCTCCAGCTCGGCCAACGCGACTTGTCCAGCCGCGGCCCCCGCCCGGGGCCCGGATGAAGCCGATCGGGCCGCGTTCGCGGCGGGCCGTATTCGTTGCTCGTCAAGCAGTCGGTCGGTGGCGCGGAGGACCAGCTCGATGTCAGCCTCGACGGCGGCGACCAGTGCGACCAGCCGGGCAGGGGCGGACAACCCGGATACCCGGTCGCCGAAGAGCCGGGCGCCACCGGGCAACGGGTCGGGCAGCGGCTCCCGCCCGTCGAGCTGAGCGCGCGTCAGACGGGCGGTGATCTCGCCCAGGGCGAGCGGGTTCGCGCCGGTCAGCGTGACGAGCTCCCGTTCCACATGGGCGGGCAGCACACCGTGGCGGGACTCCAGCAACTCGGCCGCGGCGGATTCGGGCAGACCACGCACGTCCACCGTCAACGGCACGCCCTTGACAGGAGCGTCCCCGCGCACGGCGAACAGCATCACGATCCGTTCCGTCCGCAACCGCCTGGCGGCGAACAGCAGCGCATCGGCCGAGGCGCGGTCGATCCACTGGAAGTCGTCGACCACGCAGATCAGTCCGTCCGGCGTGGCGGCCTCGGCCAGCAGGGAGAGCACGCCCGCATTCAGCAGGAACCGATCGCCGGCGCCGCCGTCGGCCAGCCCCAGAGCCGCGCGCACGGCGACGCGCTGCGGCTCGGGCAACGCGTCGAGCGCGCCGGTCACCGGCCACAGCACCTGGTGCAGTGCCGCGAACGCGAGGTCGGACTCGGACTCGACGCCAGTGGTCCGCAAGACCCGCATCGCGCCACCGCGCGCGGCCGCCGCGTCGAGCAGAGCGGTCTTGCCCACACCCGCCTCGCCCCGCAGCACCACCGCGCCGCCGGAGCCGTCGCGGGCCCGCGCGATCACCTCGTCGAGTGCGCTGATTTCCGCAGATCTTCCGTAAAGCACAGACACCCCGCTCTGGTCAGGAAGGATCGCACGCTAGCCCATCCCGAGCCGCTTTCCACAAGCGAGGTCCGGAAGTCATTCGGCCAACGTCAGATTCCATGGGCTTGCAGGTCGGCGAACGTCGCTGCCTTCGCCGACCATGCCCACTCGTTCGGGACACGCCACCAGATCAGCGAGTCCGACGTGACCGTGTCCGGCCGGATCATGTAGCCGGGCTTGACGAGCTCGGTGCCTGCCGTTGTCGCAGCGGCAGGCGGGTCGCGGCGGTTCTCAGTGGTCATGCCGGGACACCAACCGGCCGCGAGGGTTACTTCGTCGGCCTCCTCCAGGGCGACGGGGAGGGGCCTACCGGCTCCCGAACGCATCGGGCCGCTGCCCATCTGGTCCTGGAAATTCAGGAAGTCAGCATCGTCAACGCCACAAAGACATATGTACAACCAGCACGGGCTTTTCGAGAACCGCGAGACGCTCGGGCGCGCTCCGCTCGGTGATGTACTCGGCGTTCCGGCGCAGCACCGCCCTGAACGTGGGGTGTCTCCAGATCCGGCTGGAGCCGGTAGCGGCCGCTGCGGTGTTCGGCGCGTCGACCGAGCTCAGCGGGACGGTGGTTTCCCTCGAGGATGTCTGGGGTCACGACGCCGGGCGAGCCGAGGACAGGCTGCGTGCCGCCGCGTCGTGGGATGAGCGGTTCGCGATCGCGGTGAAAATCCTCGGCCGACGGCTGGGCACTTGCCGGCCGACCGACCCGGAGGTCGCCTACACCTGTCGGCGGACCCTCACCAGCCGGGGGCGGGTGAGGGTCGACCGCCTGGCGGACGAGGTCGGCTGGAGCCGCAAGCGCCTGTCGGCCCGCTTCCGGTCCCACCTCGGTATCACACCCAAACGCGCCGCCAGGCTGGTGCGGTTCGACCACGCGGCCCACCTTCTCGCGGCGGGTCAAGCCGCCGCCGGCGTTGCCGCCGCGAGCGGCTACGTCGACCAGTCCCACCTCCACCGCGAGGTCAAGGCGTTCACCGGGCTCACGCCCACGGCCGTGGCCGTCGCGCCGTGGCTCGCGATAGACGATGTTGCGTGGCCTGCTTCATCGCCGAGCCGGAGGCCTGCGGTGATGGCGGGCGTGGAACGAACCTCCTGATTTCTTCCCCGCCTCAAGGACGGAGGATTCCGCGCGGTTTTCCGCCAGCGCTTCTGCTTCAGCGACGACCGCCCCGTCCGTGAAGGCTCCCGTCTCTGCGGACGGTGACGTCCTCGATCACGACCGTTTGGTTCTCACGGGCGAGCCGAGTCGACGGCTTCGAGACCTTTCTCGCGGCCTGACCCGCGTGGGTGGTGTCCGTCAAGGCGGGTGAAAGTTCACGGTCCCCCGGTCGGGGGAGCCCCATCGTTACTGAAGTCCTGGGGCAGGCGCAGGAGCCGAGACGTCGAGATCACCCAGTGTATGACGGGCCGTCAGGCGTGTTTTGCCTGATGGGAGTGGGGTTGGGGACTGGGAGCGGGCCGGTGGTCCGGGCTCCTCCCCGGTCGATGGCCGATGCAAGGGAGCGTTACGGATATATCCGTGTCTGGTAACGCGAATCCTTTCGTCGAGCT
>NZ_JBSFLQ010000032.1:0-73875 GCF_053599115.1 Streptomyces sp. NPDC001020
CCGCCGCGATCTGGCACAACTTCCAGACCGGCCAGGCGGTCAGCCGCTCACTGACCGCCTACGACCACTAACCGTGTTCGGAAAGACTCGTCTAGTGCACTTGACCTGTCCGAGTCAAGATCTGTCTTTTCTTCTAAACGTCCGGTCAAATGTCGTCACTTGGCACACGCGTGCACCACGCGCGGACCGTTCCCCGATCGGGACTTCCTCTTCCGCGCGATCGACGCGTCGGGGAGGAATTCATCAAGTGACCAGCAAAACCTGGACGTTCAGGGCGGCCGCGATAGGTGTGACCCTTGCGACCGCCTCGGCCACGTTCGCGACCTTCGCGGTGGCGGAGGCGAGCACGCCGGCGAACACCGCCGCCGTGAACCGGCACGACCCGCAGCCGGTGAAGCAGAAGGAGCACGACTTCGACGGGCCGCTCAGCAAGACCCAGGACGCTCAGCGCGACGAGGCCCTCAAGCAGGTCATATCCGGCAAGACGAAGGTCAAGGACCAGGACGGTTCGAAGGTCGTCGAGCTCAAGGGCAACAAGGGCCACGGCAAGTACGTCGAGCTCGGCCGCGAGAAGACCGACAAGATCTTCACGATCCTCGTCGAGTTCGGCGACAAGGTCGACAGCCGCTACGGCGGTACGCCCGGCCCGCGGCACAACGAGATCGAAGCGCCCGACCGTACGAAGGACAACAGCACGGCCTGGCAGGCGGACTACAATCAGAAGCACTTCCAGGACCTGTACTTCGGCACCGGCAAGAACACCGAGTCGCTGAAGAAGTACTACGAGACGCAGTCCTCGGGCCGCTACTCGGTCGACGGTCAGGTGATGGACTGGGTCAAGGTCCCCTACAACGAGGCCCGTTACGGGTCCAACCTGGCCGACGACTCCGCTGCCTGGTACGCGGTCCAGGACGGCGTCAACGCCTGGGTCGCCGACCGCAAGGCCGAGGGGATGACCACCGCTCAGATCCGTACCGAGCTGGCCAAGTACGACCAGTGGGACCGCTACGACTACGACAACGACGGCGACTTCAACGAGCCCGACGGCTACATCGACCACTTCCAGATCGTGCACGCCGGCGAGGACGAGTCCGCGGGCGGCGGTGCCCAGGGCGAGGACGCCATCTGGGCCCACCGCTGGTACGCCTTCGGCACCGACGCGGGCGCGACCGGCCCCGACGACAACAAGCTCGGCGGCACCCAGATCGGCGACACCGGCATCTGGGTCGGCGACTACACCATCCAGCCGGAGAACGGCGGACTCGGCGTCTTCGCCCACGAGTACGGCCACGACCTCGGCCTGCCGGACGAGTACGACACCAACGGCGGCGAGAACTCGACCGGGTTCTGGACGCTGATGTCGTCCGGTTCCTGGCTGGGCACGGGCAAGGAGGCCATCGGCGACCTGCCCGGCGACCTGAACGCCTGGGACAAGCTCAAGCTGGGCTGGCTCGACTACGACACGGCCAAGGCCGGCGTGAAGTCCAGCCACAAGCTGGGCGTGGCCGAGTACAACACCAAGGACAAGCAGGCGCTGCTCGTCTCGCTGCCCGACAAGGAAGTCACCACCAAGGTGGTCACCCCCGCCCAGGGCGAGACCCAGTGGTGGAGCGGCAGCGGCAACGACCTGCGTAACACCCTGACCCGCTCGGTCGACCTCACCGGCAAGTCCTCGGCCACGCTGTCCCTGGACGGCTGGTACGACATCGAGGCCGGCTACGACTTCCTCTACACCGAGGTGTCGACGGACGGCGGCGCCAACTGGACCGCCCTCGACGGCACGGTGGACGGTCAACCGATCCCGCGCGACGCCAGCGACAAGCCGGCGCTGACCGGTTCCATCGACGCGTACGCGAAGCTGGCGTACCCGCTGGACGCCTACGCGGGCAAGAAGGTCGACCTGCGCTTCCGCTACCAGACCGACGGCGGTGTGGCGCTCAAGGGCTTCGCGGCCGACGAGATCAAGGTGACCGCTGACGGCTCGACGGTCTTCTCCGACGACGCCGAGAGCGCGGACGCGGCCTGGACCGCTTCGGGCTTCTCCCGCATCGGCGCGTCCTTCACCAAGGACTACGAGCAGTACTACCTCGCCGAGAACCGGCAGTACGTGTCGTACGACAAGACCCTGAAGGTCGGCCCGTACAACTTCGGCTTCTCGACGACCCGTCCGGACTGGGTGGAGCACATCCCGTACCAGAACGGCCTGCTGATCTGGAAGTGGGACACCTCGCAGCCGGACAACAACACCGGCGCGCACAAGGGCACCGGTCTGATCCTGCCGGTCGACTCGCACCCGGCGCCGCTGAAGTGGACCGACGGCACGCTGCTGCGCAACCGGTTCCAGGCCTACGACTCGACGTTCACCCTGGAGCCCACCGACGCGATCACGCTGCACAAGGCGGGCGTGCCGGTGACGATCAAGTCGCAGAAGGGGGTGTCGGTCTTCAACGACCACACCAACACCTACTACGACCCGTCGGCCCCGACCGCCGGTGTCAAGGTCACTGACACCAACACCAAGATCGAGATCAAGAACATGGCCAAGGACGGCTCCACGGTCGACCTCAAGGTCGGTCCCGCGGTGAAGTAGTCCGCATCCTCGCAGGTCAAAAGCGTATCGGCGGTGACCCCTGGCGGGTCGCCGCCGATCGTGTTTAGGTGCGTCCTGTGACCCGCTTATGGACACAAGGTCTCACGGGAGCGTGACACGCATGGCCGCAGGAGGCTTCTGCAAGCTGCCGAACGGCAGTGTGGTGGTGGCGCTGAACCTGCCCAGCCCCGGGTCGGGCAGCGGCGCGGTGCGGGTCCTCGTGCTGGCCCGCAACCGGGCCCGCGCCCTGACTCGTCTGCGCAATCTGGGCCTGCGCGCGGTCTACCTGCGCGGCAACGCCGCACCGCCGACCCCCGACGAGATCACGGCGGTCCTCCACCACCCCGACGGCCTGATCTGGCGCACGGCCCCCGGCACCGCCTCCCAGGAGCTGTCCCAGGAACTGTGGCACCCGATCAGGGCCCTGCTGCGCAAGCCCACGACCCAGGCGTGAACCGTGCCCGCCGCGGCACTACACCACCGGCTTGCCGGACAGCTCCACGCCCGCCCCGCGCAGTTCCTCCAGCGCCCGCTCGGTGGTCTCCTCGGACACCCCGGCGGTGAGGTCGAGCAGGACCTGTGTGCGAAAGCCCTGCCGCACCGCGTCCAGCGCGGTGGCGCGCACGCAGTGGTCGGTGGCGATCCCCACCACGTCCACCTGGTCGACCTCCCGCGCCCGCAGCCAGTCGCCCAGCGGCACCCCGTGCTCGTCGACCCCTTCGAACCCGCTGTACGCCGCCGAGTACGCCCCCTTGTCGAACACGGCGTCGACCGCGCCGGAGGTGACCGCCGGAGCGAAGTTCGGGTGGAAGCCCACTCCCTCCGTACCCGCCACACAGTGCGCGGGCCAGGAACGGACGTAGTCCGGGTTGTCGGCGAAGTGCCCGCCCGGGGCGATGTGGTGGTCACGTGTGGCGACGACATGGCGGTACCCGGCGGGAGCCTGGCCGATCAGCTCGGTGATCGCGGCCGCCACATCGGCGCCCCCGGCCACCGCGAGGCTGCCGCCTTCACAGAAGTCGTTCTGTACGTCTACGACGATCAGGGCGCGGCGCATGGTCGGTGTCCTTCGGCTTGGCGGTGGTTCGGTGGGGGAGGTGCGGGCCCGGCCGTCCGAGTGAACTACCGAGCCTAGGGACTTCAGGGGCGGGGCGGGAGAGGGCATGCCGAGTCGGGTCGGGTGCGCGGGTGCGCTGCCGTTGCATTCCCGCCGGCGGTGCGTTCATGCGCGCGTGGACCAGGCAGTCCGAAGCCCACACCCCGCCCTTACCCCCATGGTCACGCCGAAGGCGTCAGAGGTACGTCACAGGTACTCGGTCGGAATCACCGGTTCCCCACGGGACAACTGCGTCGCCGACAGCGGCAGATTGGCGCGCGCGGCCGCGTGCCGGTCGCGTACGACGTCCAGGGGCTCACGGGCGACGACCTGGCCGCCCTTGACCAGCTGGACCAGCAACTGGCGGTCCGCCAGCTCGGTCGGCACCGGCCCGGTGCCGACCACCTCGGCCTCCGCCACCCCGTGCTCGTCCAGCCGCCGGGCCGCCCACTTGCGCCCGCCGATGGACGTCTTGCCGCCGCTCGCCTTCTTCGCCACCGGCAGCAGCGGAGCCTTCGGGTCCGCCGACTCGGCGCGGGCGACCAGCTTGTAGACCATCGAGCAGGTCGGATGACCAGAACCCGTCACCAGCTGGGTGCCGACGCCGTACGCGTCCACGGGCGCCGCGGCCAGCGAGGCGATGGCGTACTCGTCCAGGTCCGAGGTCACGACGATCTTCGTGCCGGTCGCGCCCAGCTCGTCGAGCTGCTGCCGCACCCGGTGCGCGACCAGCAACAGGTCACCGGAGTCGATACGTACGGCGCCCAGCTCGGGCCCGGCGACCTCGACGGCCACCCGGACGGCCTCGGCGACGTCGTAGGTGTCCACCAGCAGCGTGGTGTCCCGGCCCAGCGACTCGACCTGGGCGCGGAAGGCGTCCCGCTCGGTGTCGTGCAGGAGCGTGAAGGCGTGGGCGGACGTCCCGACCGTCGGGATGCCGTACCGGAAGCCGGAGGCCAGGTCGGAGGTGGTCGCGAAGCCGCCGACGTACGCGGAGCGTGCGGCGGCCACGGCGGCCAGCTCATGGGTGCGCCGGGCACCCATCTCTATCAGCGGCCGGTCACCGGCGGCGGAGGCCATGCGGGAGGCGGCGGCCGCGACGGCGGAGTCGTGGTTGAGGATCGACAGGATCACGGTCTCCAGGAGCACGCACTCCGCGAAGGTGCCCTCGACCCGCATGATCGGCGAGCCCGGGAAGTACACCTCGCCCTCCGGGTAGCCCCAGATGTCGCCGCTGAAGCGATAGGAGGCCAGCCACTGAAGGGTCTCCTCGTCGACGACCCCGCGCTCCCGCAGGAAATCGAGGACGCTCGTGTCGAAGCGGAAGTTCTCGACCGCGTCCAGGACGCGCCCGGTGCCGGCCACGACGCCGTAACGGCGACCCTCGGGCAGCCGCCGGGTGAAGACCTCGAAGACTGACCGCCGCTCGGCGGTGTCCGCCTTCAAGGCGGCCTGCAGCATCGTCAGCTCGTAGTGGTCGGTGAAGAGCGCCGTCGAGGGAACGTCCACCGGCAGCCCAAGGTCCGCTGTCTCCATGGTGGACGATCGTACCTTCATCTCGTCAGTCTGACGATTTTGTGGCCTCGTTTGTGCGAGCGCCCCACAGTGGTGGCAGCATGGGCCGTGTGACGGCTCCCGCACCCCTAGAGATCGAAAAGACCGAGTCGGCGGAGGAGGCCTTCGCCGTCCCCGAGCCGGACGTCCCCTGGTTGACGATCGTCCATAATGACCCGGTCAACCTCATGAGCTATGTGACGTATGTCTTTCAGACGTACTTCGGCTATCCCAAGGACAAGGCGACCAAGCTCATGCTCGACGTCCACCACAAGGGCCGGGCAGTGGTGTCCAGCGGGACGCGCGAGGAGATGGAGCGCGACGTCCAGGCCATGCACGGCTACGGTCTGTGGGCCACGCTCCAGCAGGACCGCAAGTAGTCAGCAGGCCCCTCGAACCCCGAAAAGACTCATGCCAGGACACTTCGAACCGCTCCCCGGCGGCGGCGCGGCCGTCGCCCTCGACGACGTCGAGATCTCCATCATCCGGTCGCTGGCCGTCCAGCTGCTCGAGCTCATCGGGCCGGGCCCCGGGGCGGAGAAGGGCTCCGAGGACCCGCTTGCCGAACTGTTCGCGGAGGGGCCGAGCGAGCCGCCCGCCGACCCGGTGCTGCGCCGCCTGTTCCCTGACGCCTACGGCGGCCCCGGTGGCGCGCCGGCCTCGCCCGAGGAGGTGGAGGAGCGGCGTGCCCACTCCGCCGAGTTCCGCCGCTTCACCGAGAACGACCTGCGTGCGGGCAAGCGTGAGAACGCCCTCGCGGTGATCCGCTCGCTGGACACGCTGACCCCGGAGGGCGATGAGGCCGCCGTCCTCGAGTTGTCGACCGAGGGGTCCAGGCAGTGGCTCGGTGCCCTGAACGACCTGCGCCTGGCGATCGGCTCCCGGCTGGAGGTCGTCGACGAGGACGACATCGACGAGCTCTATGCGCTTTCCGACGAGGATCCGCGCAAGCCGATGGTGATGGCGTACCTGTGGCTGGGCGGCCTCCAGGAGACCCTCGTCACCACCCTTATGCCCTGATACGTACCGACACGTAGGGCTTCGCGACCCCTGGGGTCGCCCTCCGGTGTCCGCTCAGCGGGCATCGGAGTTCGAATAACGATCGCGTCACAGCGATGGTCCTCTATGCCCTTTTCGGTGGCCTTTTGTCCGCTTCTTCCAGTGATGTGTGCCATACATCGGGCAGCCGATCAATGCCCCCGCCGTGGTAAATCCTTACGACTGCCCGACAGGACGCCACCCATGTCCGGTCGGGTGCGCCACCGCGCCGGCGACCGTCGGCCAGGCAACAACTCCATCAGTCCGGGGGGATCGAGACCTGACGCGAGGCCGACGAACGGCCACGGGTCGGTATGGAGAAAGGCGCACCATCATGACCTCATCGCAGGTCGACCAGCATCGCGACGGCCAGGAGGCCGCGCGGGTCGAGGACGGCGAGGCTGGCGAGGGATACCAGCGCGGGCTCGGTGCCCGGCAGATCCAGATGATCGCCATCGGCGGTGCCATCGGTACCGGGCTGTTCCTCGGCGCGGGCAAGGGTATTTCCAAGGCCGGCCCCAGCCTGATCCTGGCGTACGCCATCGCGGGCTGCGTCATCTTCCTGATCATGCGGGCGCTCGGTGAACTGCTGATGTACCGCCCGGTGTCGGGTTCGTTCTCGGAGTACGCGCGCGAGTTCATCGGCCCGTTCGCGGGCTTCGTGACCGGGTGGACCTACTGGCTCTTCTGGGTGGTCACCGGCATCACCGAGGTGACGGCTGCGGCCTCCTACATGACGTACTGGTTCAAAACGCCGCAGTGGGTCTCGGCCCTGATCTTCACGGTCGTGCTCTACGGCGCCAACCTGATCTCCGTGAAGCTCTTCGGTGAGCTGGAGTTCTGGTTCTCCATGGTCAAGGTCACCGCGATCATCGGCATGATCCTGATCTGTGCCGGCATCCTGACGATCGGCTTCTCCGACGCCGCCGAGACCGCCTCGGTGAGCCACCTGTGGAACGACGGCGGCTTCTTCCCGCACGGCATCGGCAGCACGCTGATGACCCTGCAGATGGTCATGTTCGCCTTCCTCGCCGTCGAGCTGGTCGGTGTGACCGCGGGCGAGTCCAAGGACCCCAAGAAGGTGCTGCCGAGGGCGATCAACACCGTGCCGTGGCGCATCGCCGTCTTCTACATCGGCGCGCTGATCATGATCCTCTCGGTCGTGCCGTGGACGAAGTTCCACCCGGGCGTGAGCCCCTTCGTGAAGGCCTTCGAGGAGATGGGCCTGGCCGCGGGCGCCGGCATCGTCAACTTCGTCGTCCTCACCGCCGCGCTGTCCTCCTGCAACTCCGGCATGTACTCCACCGGCCGCATGCTGCGTGACCTGGCGCTCAACAGCCAGGGCCCGAAGCTCTTCACCAAGCTGACTCGCAGCGGTACCCCGTTGATCGGTACGACGTTCTCCGCCGCGCTGATGATGGTCGGCGTCTGGATCAACTACCAGTGGCCGGGCAAGGCGTTCGACTACGTGGTGTCCTTCGCGACCATCTCCGGCATGTGGGCCTGGATCGTCATCCTGATCTGCCAGATCCGCTACCGGGCCAAGGCGGACCGCGGGCAGCTCCCGCGGAGCGAGTTCCGTGCGCCGGGAGCCCCGTTCACCAGCTACTTCGCGCTGCTGTTCATCTTCATGGTGATCGTGCTCATGGGCATCGACAAGGACGCCCGGGTGTCGCTGTACTGTGCGCCGCTGTGGGCCGTGATCCTCGGCGTCGCCTACTGGGTGCTCCGGGGCCGCAACCCGGAGGCCGCGGCCTTCCGCAAGCGCTGACGCCGCCCGTCAGGACACCACCGCCGGACGTCCGGGGGCCGGGAGCACTCGGGGTGCCCCTGGCCGCCGCCGCTCAGGACGTCCATCATGTGGGCCGCTCCGTACCAATCCTCGGTACGGAGCGGCCCCTCTGCTTATCCTGGCCACCATGCTGACCCTCACCCAGGCCCTCTACGACCAGATCGTCGCCCACGCGCGCGAGGATCACCCCGACGAGGCGTGCGGCGTGGTCGCCGGCCCCGTGGGCTCCGGCCGCCCCGAGCGCTTCATCCCGATGCTCAACGCGGCCCGTTCGCCCACCTTCTACGAGTTCGACTCGCAGGATCTGCTCAAGCTCTACCGAGAGATGGACGACCGCGACGAGGAGCCGCTGATCATCTACCACTCCCACACCGCGACGGAGGCGTACCCGTCCCGCACCGACATCGGTTACGCCAACGAGCCCGGCGCCCACTACGTGCTGGTCTCGACGGCCGACGCCGACGGCCTCGGCGAGTTCCAGTTCCGCTCCTTCCGGATCCTCGACGGCGAGGTCACCGAGGAGGAGGTCAAGGTCGTCGACGCCTACTGAGCAGGCCATGCCTGGCCCCCTGCCCACAGTTCGGGCAGTGCCGTTCCAGCATGCGAGATCATATTCCAGGACCCGGACCGGGAATCGTTACGATGAGCGCATGGTTCTCAACGACGTGAGCGAGAAGACCCCGGGCGCACTGCTCGTGGCGCGGCTGCACGTCGACCTGTGCAGGCTCGCCAGCGCCATCTGTTGACGCTGCCCCTGCCGCGTCCTGCCGCTGTCCGGCCGTGAGCCGCGCGGCGTCCTCCTGCGTACGACCACGCTCCCGCGCCGCCGCGCGCGCTCCGACCCGACACCTCCTGACAGGAGTCCGCAACCATGGCCATCGAGGTCCGCATTCCGACCATCCTCCGCCCGTACACCGATGGCCAGAAGGCCGTCGAGGGCAGCGGGGAGACCCTCGCCGAGCTGTTCGCCGATCTCGAGACGCGGCACACGGGCATCCAGGCCCGGATCGTGGACGGTGGCGAACTGCGCCGCTTCGTCAACGTCTACCTGAACGACGAGGACGTCCGTTTCCTGGACGGCCTCGACACCAAGCTCGCCGACGGCGACAGCGTGACGATCCTGCCGGCCGTCGCCGGAGGTTCTGCCTGCATGGTTGACGGTCGCTGATCACCGATGCGCTACGACTCCCCGCTGGCCGCGGTGGGCAACACCCCACTGGTCCGCCTGCCGCGGCTCTCGCCGTCCCCCGACGTCCGTATCTGGGCCAAGCTGGAGGACCGCAACCCGACCGGCTCGGTCAAGGACCGCCCCGCGCTGTTCATGATCGAGCACGCGGAGAAGGACGGCCGTCTGACTCCCGGATGCACCATCCTTGAGCCCACCTCGGGCAACACGGGCATCTCGCTGGCCATGGCGGCGAAGCTCAAGGGCTACCGCATGGTGTGCGTGATGCCGGAGAACACCTCGCAGGAGCGCCGGGACCTGCTGGCCATGTGGGGTGCCGAGATCATCTCCAGCCCGGCCGCGGGCGGTTCCAACACCGCCGTGCGCGTCGCCAAGGAGCTGGCCGCCGAACACCCCGACTGGGTGATGCTCTACCAGTACGGCAACCCGGACAACGCGGGCGCACACTACGCGACGACCGGGCCCGAGATCCTCGCCGACCTGCCCTCCATCACGCACTTCGTGGCCGGTCTCGGCACCACCGGCACTCTCATGGGCGTGGGCCGTTACCTGCGCGAGCACAAGCCGGACGTGAAGATCGTCGCGGCCGAGCCGCGCTACGACGACCTGGTGTACGGCCTCAGGAACCTCGACGAGGGCTTCGTGCCGGAGCTGTACGACGCCTCGGTCCTCACCACCCGCTTCTCGGTCGGCTCGGCGGACGCGGTGGCCCGGACCCGTGAACTCCTGCAGCAGGAAGGCATCTTCGCCGGAGTCTCCACCGGCGCCGCCCTGCACGCGGCGATCGGCGTCGGCCGCAAGGCCGTCAAGGCGGGCGAGAACGCGGACATCGCGTTCATCGTCGCCGACGGCGGCTGGAAGTACCTCTCGACGGGCGTCTACACGGCGGCCACGACCGAAGAGGCCGTCGAGACACTGCAGGGGCAGTTGTGGGCATAGGGATGTCCCTTCAGGGGTCCGGGGGAAACGCCCCCGGACCTCGTCCTTTCATCGGCAGGCCAACCGCCGCCTAAGGGGCTGCCAATCGCCGCCTATGGAGCGGCAAAGATCTTTGCCCGGTGGAATCCGTTCGCCGTCTCGCAGGGCTATGTTCGCCGAGTCCTGTCATGTCACGCTCACCGACATCCCAGGGTAACTGTCATGCCCATGGCTATGCAGGGCTGATCTCTGCACGTCATGGGCCTGTCGCTCAGTTCGAGATCCCCCACATCCGGCTGTGGCGTCGAGTACGGCCCGATCCGGGTCCGCGCGGCGCCGGCCTCGAACCGATGGAGGCAGCACCCCCATGCGTGAGTCACGCGCGAGCAGGCGCCCCCGAAGCCTGCGAAGACTTCTGACCGCCGCCGTGCCCGCCCTCGCCCTGACCGTCGCCGGTCTCTTCGCGGCCCCGGCCGCCGGCGCGCAGGCCGCTTCCGACGCCCCGCTCTCCCCGCTCTCCTCGCACTCCTCCCGCGCCGCCCAGAACGCCAAGGCCCTGACGGACGCCAAGGCGCAGACCGTCCACGCGACGGGCAAGCCGGGGCAGAAGGTGCCGACCCAGCACCTGTGCGGCGCCCCGGCCGCCGGGCACGCGTCGTGCTTCGCCGAGCGGCGCACCGACATCCGGCAGGCGCTCGCCTCCGAGCTGGCCGCCACGCCCTCCGGCCTGAGCCCGGCCAACCTGCACAGCGCGTACAGCCTGCCCGCGACCGGCGGCTCCGGTCTGACCGTCGCGGTGGTCGACGCGTACAACGACCCCAACGCCGAGTCGGACCTGGCCACTTACCGCTCGACGTACGGACTGTCGCCGTGCACCAAGGCCAACGGCTGCTTCAAGCAGGTCAGCCAGACCGGCTCCACCACCTCGCTGCCCCCCAACGACAGCGGCTGGGCCGGTGAGGAGGCGCTCGACATCGACATGGTCAGCGCCGTCTGCCCCAACTGCAACATCATCCTCGTGGAGGCCAACTCGCCCACCGACGCCAACCTCGGCGCCGCCGAGAACGAGGCGGTCACCCTCGGCGCCAAGTTCGTCTCCAACAGCTGGGGCGGCTCCGAGACGTCCTCCCAGACCAGCTACGACACCCAGTACTTCAAGCACCCCGGCGTCGCCATCACCGTCTCCTCGGGCGACTCCGGCTACGGCGCCGAGTGGCCGGCGACCTCCCAGTACGTGACCGCCGTCGGCGGCACCGCCCTCACCACGGCCTCCAACTCCCGCGGCTGGAACGAGACCGTCTGGAAGACGAACAGCACCGAGGGCACCGGCTCCGGCTGCTCGGCCTACGACGCCAAGCCGAGCTGGCAGACCGACACCGGCTGCGCCAAGCGCATGGAGGCCGACGTCTCCGCGGTCGCCGACCCGGCCACCGGCGTCGCCGTCTACGACACCTACGGCGGCTCCGGCTGGGCGGTCTACGGTGGCACCAGCGCCTCCGCCCCGATCGTCGCCGGCGTCTACGCCCTCGCGGGCACCCCGGGCTCCGCTGACTACCCGGCGCAGTACCCCTACGCCCACACCGCGAACCTGAACGACGTCACCAGCGGCAACAACGGCACCTGCTCCCCCTCGTACTTCTGCACCGCGGGCGCCGGCTACGACGGCCCGACCGGCTGGGGCACCCCCAACGGCACGGCCGCCTTCACTCCCGGCAGCAGCTCCGGCAACACGGTGACCGTGACCAACCCGGGCAGCCAGTCCACCACCACCGGCAGCTCGGTCAGCCTGCAGATCTCGGCCACCGACAGCGCGGGAGCGGCCCTCACCTACAGCGCCGTCGGCCTGCCGACCGGCCTGTCGATCAACAGCTCCACCGGTCTGATCACCGGCACCGCATCCACCGCGGGCACCTACAGCACCACGGTCACCGCGAAAGACAGCACGGGCGCCTCCGGCTCCGTCTCCTTCACCTGGACGGTCAGCTCGTCCGGCGGCGGCACCTGCAACTCGACGCAGCTTCTCGGCAACCCGGGCTTCGAGTCGGGCAACACCGGCTGGACCACGACGAGCGGCGTCATCACCAACCAGAGCGGCCAGTCGCCGCACAGCGGCTCCTACTACGCCTGGCTCGACGGCTACGGCACCTCCCACACCGACACGCTGGCCCAATCGGTGACGATCCCGTCCGGCTGCAAGGCGAAGCTCACCTTCTACCTGCACATCGACACCGCGGAGTCCACCACCGGCGCCGCGTACGACAAGCTGACGGTGACCGCCGGGTCGACCACCCTGGCGACGTACTCGAACCTGAACGCCGCCTCCGGCTACAGCCAGAAGACCTTCGACCTGTCGTCCTTCGCCGGGTCCACGGTCACCCTCAAGTTCACCGGCGTGGAAGACGCCACGCTGCAGACCAGCTTCGTCATCGACGACACCGCCCTGACGACCAGCTGACGCACCATCGCTCCACCGCACCACCGCTCCAAGGGCCCCGGCCGTACACACGGCCGGGGCCCCCGCCGTCACGGCCGCAGGGGGATCCTGAAACGGAGGAGGAACGTCACACCGGTTGTCGAGAAGACGGGTACAGGGACAAGCGCACAGGAAGGCAGCCTGCCCATGCGTCGTACGACACTCCACCGGACCACCGCCGTGGCGGCGGCACTCCTCCTCGCCGGCTGCGGGACACAGAGCGGCGGCGGGACATCCGCCAGCGGCACGGTGTCGCCGCCCGCGTCACCCTCGCCGTCCCCCACCGGGAGCGGAAAGGGATGCGCCGCGCAGGCCCGGCTCACCGTGGCCGACGACGGCCGCACCGTATGCCTGACGACGGGCGGGCAGATCCGTCTGACGCTGCACGGCACCAAGGACCGGCCCTGGACCCCCGTCACCGCCACGGGCAACACACTGAAGGCCGTCAACGCCGGTATCGCCGTCCGGCCGGGCGACGCCGTCGCCGCCTTCGACGCGGTCGCACCCGGAACGGCACAGCTCACCTCGACCCGCCCCCTGTGCGCCAGGCGAGCGGGCCAGAACTCCTGCCTGGCCGTACAGAAGTGGACGGTCACGGTGACGGTGAGGACGCCATGAGGCCGGTCAACCCGCCAGGTACCGCACCTGGTCCCACAGAACGGGATCCACCACCCCGACCCGCCGCTGGAAATCCCACAGCGGCACGTCCCACAGCCGGTCCGTCTCCAGGAAACTGGGCCGCCCGTGGGCGTCGGCCACCGTCCCCGGCGGCAGCGGGATCACACCCACCCGCTCGTCGTGGTAGCGGCTGGTGATCTGCGCGACCGTCGCACTGTCCCCGCGCACAGCCAGCACCAGACACGGCCGTTTCCTGCTGCCCGCCCGGTCCTCGTGCGGCACGCTCGCCCACCAGATCTCAGCCGGCCGGGGATGCACCTGAGGACGCCCCCGCCCACGAGTGGCCGCGCGGCGACGCTGCCCGCGCCCCCAGCCGTCCATCAGCGCCGCGACCAGCGCGAGCAATACGACCGCCGCGAGCGCCAGCCACCAGGACGTGTCCATACGGATGACGGTACCGGCGCGTACGCCCCATCGCCCGCGCTGTTGTAACTCCCGTACGCCGCACCGCGCGCCGCCGCTCCAGCCGAACCGGTGACACCACAGGTGAGTTCCCCCACAACGACCGCTGCCGATGGAGCGACCCACCCTTTCGCGCCTTAGGCTCGACGGACCGCACGACCCCCGTCACCGTCCCCGTCCATGCCTTCTGCACTTCACTGCCACGCGGAGGTTCCAGCTCTATGAAGCTCACCGTCGTCGGCTGCTCGGGGTCGTTCCCGTCCGCGGAGTCGGCCTGCTCGAGCTACCTCGTCGAGGCCGACGGCTTCCGGCTGCTTCTCGACATGGGCAATGGTTCCCTGGGCGAGCTGCAGCGCCACTGCGGTCTCTACGACCTCGACGCGATCTTCCTCAGCCATCTGCACGCCGACCACTGCATCGACATGCTCGCCTACTTCGTCGCGCGCTACTACCGCCATGACGGCGGCCGCTGCGCCCCGATCCCCGTCTACGGCCCCGAGGGCACCGAGCAACGCCTGACCACGGCCTACGCCGACACACCGTCCGCCTCCTCGATGAGCGACGTCTTCGACTTCCACACGGTCAAGCCGGGCACCTTCGAGATCGGCCCCTTCACCGTCCACACAGAACGCCTCCGTCACCCCGTGGAGACCTACGGCATCCGGATCGAGCACGGCGGCAGGTCGCTCACGTACTCCGGCGACACGGGCGTGACCGAGGCCCTGGACGAACTCGCCCGCGACACGGACCTGTTCCTGTGCGAGGCCGCGTTCATCGACGGCAAGGAGGACATCCCGGACCTCCACCTCAACGGCCGCGAGGCCGGCGAGACGGCCGCCCGCGCCGGAGCCCGCCGTCTGGTCCTCACCCACATCCCGCCGTGGACGGACGCCCAGGTCAACCTGAGGGACGCCCGCGCGGCGTACCAGGGGCCGGTGGATCTGGCCGCTCCCGGGACGACGTACGAGATCTGAGCCCGGCATGCGCGAGGGCCCCGGAACCGTGATCGGGTTCCGGGGCCCTCGCGTACGTCAGGGTGCGCTCACGCCTTGGTGAGGTCCTCGATCTCCTCCTCGGGCTCGCGGCCCGGGGTGGGGAGGCTGAACTTGGTGATCGCGAAGCGGAAGAGGAAGTAGTAGACCGCCGCGAAGACCAGGCCGATGGGAATGATCAGCCACGGCTTGGTGGCCAGGTTCCAGTTCAGCAGGTAGTCGAGAGCGCCTGCGGAGAAGTTGAAGCCCGCGTGGACGCCCAGACCCCAGGTGACGGCCATGGACAGCGCGGTCAGCGCGGCGTGAATCGCATACAGGACCGGGGCGATGAACATGAACGAGAACTCGATCGGCTCGGTCACGCCCGTGACGAACGAGGTCAGCGCCAGCGAGACCATCATGCCCGTGACGACCTTGCGGCGTTCGGGGCGGGCGCAGTGCGCGATGGCGAGGGCCGCGGCCGGGAGGCCGAACATCATGATCGGGAAGAAGCCGGTCATGAACATACCGGCGGTCGGGTCGCCGTGCAGGAAGCGACCGTAGTCACCGTGGAAGACCTCGCCCGCGGCGTCCTTGAAGTCACCGAGCTGGAACCACGCCACGGTGTTCACGAACTGGTGCATGCCGATCGGGATGAGGGCGCGGTTGACGAGACCGAAGATGGCCGAGCCGCCGGCACCGAGACCGGTCATCCACTCACCGAAGTCGGTGATGCCGTTGCCGATCGGCTCCCAGACCAGGGTGAAGAAGACACCCACGAGGGTGCCGACGAAGGCCATCAGGATGGGCACCAGACGGCGGCCGTTGAAGAAGCCGAGCCAGTCGACCAGCTTGGTGCGATGGAAGCGCTGCCACATCACGGCCGACAGCAGACCCATGATGATGCCGCCGAGGACACCGGGGTTGTTGTACGTCGCCTCGACGATCTTGCCGTCCTCGATGTGCTGCTCGACCAGCGGGAACGCCTCGAGCACCTTGCTGTAGACGAGGAAGCCGACCAGCGCGGCGAGGGCGGTGGAGCCGTCCGCCTTCTTGGCGAAGCCGATCGCGACACCGATGCAGAAGAGCATCGGCAGGCTGCCGGTGATGGCACCGCCCGCGGCGTTGAACACGGCGGCGACCTTGTCCCAGCCGAGGCCGTCCTTGCCGAAGATGTCATCCTGGCCGAGCCGGACCATGATGCCCGCCGCCGGCAGCACCGCGATCGGGAGCTGCAGGCTGCGGCCGACCTTCTGCAGGCCCTGGAACAGGCCGGATCCCCGCTTCTTCGCGGGGGCCGCCTTGGCGGTGGCGGTGCTCATACTTCCTCCATGTGCCCGGATGCCGCCGGGGACGGAACAAGGGAATCGGGGGTGGGCAGCATCCTGTGGTCTACACCACTCAGTGGTGTAGACCTATTGGAACATGGGGCGCGCGGGATCCGGAACCTGCGCTTCCTGTGGCCTCGGACATAATCTGCAGTCCCGGACATATGTGAACCAGTGTCGCACCCTTCGCCGCAAGCCCATGAGTCGTCGCATCCGGATCCGGCGTGCGCAACCGGGTTTGGCGACCACTCCTCAGCTGGTGTAGACCAGTTGCCGGACGGTCGCCCCGTCGTGGACGCCGTCCTCCGGTACCGACGACATGGCCGCTCGCAAAGCACGGCCAACTGTGGGTTACTGCGACAAAGCGGTTCGGATCAGGGAGAAAGACATGGCCAGCAAGGCTGAGAAGATCGTCGCCGGCCTCGGCGGCATCGACAACATCGACGAGATCGAGGGCTGCATCACCCGGCTCCGCACCGAGGTCCACGACGCCTCGCTGGTCAACGAGGCCGCCCTGAAGGCCGCGGGCGCCCACGGCGTCGTCAAGATGGGCAACGCCATCCAGGTCGTCATCGGCACGGACGCCGACCCGATCGCCGCGGAGATCGAAGACATGATGTGAGGCGCCCGGACCCCGACCGGGTCCACGCGCCCACCGGAAAAGGGGCCCCTCTACCGCGAGCGGGCCCCTTCCCCATGTACGGCTAGGCTCGGGCCATGTCTCGAATCGACGGCCGTACCCCCGAACAGCTCCGCCCCATCACGATCGAGCGCGGCTGGAGCAAGCACGCCGAGGGCTCCGTCCTCGTCTCCTTCGGCGACACGAAGGTCTTCTGCACCGCCTCCGTCACCGAAGGCGTGCCGCGCTGGCGCAAGGGCAGCGGGGAGGGCTGGGTCACCGCCGAGTACTCCATGCTGCCCCGCTCCACCAACACCCGTGGCGACCGCGAGTCCGTCAGGGGCAAGATCGGCGGCCGTACGCACGAGATCAGCCGCCTCATCGGCCGCTCCCTGCGCGCCGTCATCGACTACAAGGCGCTCGGCGAGAACACCATCGTCCTCGACTGCGACGTGCTCCAGGCGGACGGCGGCACCCGCACCGCCGCGATCACCGGCGCCTACGTGGCGCTGGCCGACGCGGTCGCCTGGGCCCGGACCAAGAAGCTGGTGAAGGCGGGTCGACAGCCGCTGACCGGCACGGTCTCCGCCGTCTCCGTGGGCATCGTCGACGGCGTACCCCTCCTGGACCTCTGCTACGAGGAGGACGTCAGGGCCGAGACCGACATGAACGTCGTCTGCACCGGTGACGGCCGCTTCGTTGAGGTACAGGGCACAGCGGAGGCGACACCCTTCGACCGCAAGGAACTGACCGCCCTCCTCGACCTGGCAGTGGCGGGCTGCGACCAACTGGCGGAGATCCAGCGCACGACCCTGGAAGCAACCCGGTAAGGCCTGATCGGCGTTATCTGGGGTAGGCGCACGGCTCGCGGGCGGGGCGCACGGAAAACCCCGTGCGCTCGCCCACGGTTCCGTACGACCATCGACACGCCGGGCGAACCGGACCGGACCGGTCGGCGCGCCCGGGTGAGAGTGCAGCACCCGTTACGGGGAGGGGAACCGTTCCATGGCCGCGCGCCACCGCCGCCGCACCGCCACCGCCGCGCTCGCCGTCGTCGCCGTACTCGCCGCCATGGGCGCGAGCACGGGCTGCGACGCCATCGACAGGGCGATCGACTGCGTCCACACCGCCGACGCGATAGCCGACCGGGTCACCGGCCTGCAACAGGCCGTCGAGAACGCGGCGAACGACCCGGCGCAGACGGACAAATCCCTCGACTCCATCGAGAAGGACCTCGACAAGATCGGTGACACGACGGACGACGTGGACGTCGACAAGGCGGTCGAGGGCCTCCGCAAGGCGGTCACCAACGTCCGCACCGCCGTCAGGAACGGCGACAGCCCACCCGACCTCCGCCCGCTCACGGACGCCGCGGGGGAGCTGACGAAGGTGTGCACCCCCTGAGGGCTGTCCCGGCGCCGAGCGGATACTGATGGACATGACCCGCCTGATCCTCGCCACACGCAACGCCGGAAAGATCACCGAACTGAGGGCGATCCTCGCCGACGCGCACCTCCCGCACGACCTGGTCGGCGCGGACGCCTACCCCGACATCCCCGACGTCAAGGAGACCGGCGTCACGTTCGCCGAGAACGCCCTCCTGAAGGCCCACGCGCTGGCCAAGGCGACGGGCCTGCCCGCCGTGGCCGACGACTCGGGCCTGTGCGTCGACGTCCTGAACGGGGCACCGGGCATCTTCTCGGCACGCTGGGCGGGCCGGCACGGCGACGACAAGGCCAACCTGGACCTGCTCCTGGCCCAGATTGCGGACATCGACGACGCCCACCGGGGCGCCCACTTCGCCTGCGCGGCGGCCCTGGCCCTGCCGGACGGCACGGAACGGGTCGTCGAGGGCCGACTGACGGGCACCCTCCGCCACGCCCCGTCGGGCACGAACGGCTTCGGCTACGACCCCATCCTCCAGCCGGAGGGCGAGAGCCGTACCTGCGCGGAACTGACCCCCGAGGAGAAGAACGCGATCAGCCACCGGGGGAAGGCGTTCCGCGCGCTGGTGCCGGTGGTGCGGGAACTGCTGGGCTGAGGCGTGGCTACGGAGGGGCCGGGTGCCTGTGACGTGCGGCATCCGGCCCCTCTGTGAGTGCGCCCGGTCGGACTTGAACCGACAACACCTGGCTTCTAAGGCCAGTCTCTCTGCCAATTGGAGTACGGGCGCTTGTACCGCGTTCCACTCTACTGGGCCTGTTTGGCTGAGGGAGCAGAGGTACCTACGAACTCCGACGCCGACCACCTCGGCACCAAGTGCTGGTGACCGCATGGCAGTTGGGGCACAGGAACCGTAAGTTCTCGCGCCGGTCGTCGCTCCAGTCGCCGTTGACGTGGTCGATCTCCAGCGTCATGGGTCGTCCATACCACTGAGGCGGGGTGCCGCACTCGTCGCACTGCTCGGGAACACCCACATCCAGTAGGGCACGACGCAGCAGGATGGTTTTGGTACGCCGCCGGCCGTCGTGCTGTACCAGTACATCGGCAGATGGTCTTCGAGGGGTGGTCCCTGGTTTGCCGCGTAGGTGAGCCTGTCCCAGAAAGTGGGATGTGTCGACTCCGTATTCGGCGGTCCACTCGTGGAACCGCGTGCGGGAGTTTTTGGGCAGACCGAGTCGGCGCAGTGCCTCCGCCGCTGAGGATGATTCCGCGACGGCCGCGGCCAGTTCGGGCCGGGAGGGGCGAGGCTCTCGCTTGAATTGCCGGAAATGGGTGACATCGATCCCGAAGTGTTCGAATCTTTGGAACAAGTACCGACGGAGTTGGTGGTAAGGCCGGACGCCCAGGTGGGCGATGACTTCATCGATGTCCGAGCAGCGCTCTGCGGCTTGCGCGAGTGCTTCTCTTGTGTAGCGAACCGGCTTGTTCATGCCCGCCGCCCCTTGTTCCTTCCCCGGTAGGTGTCCGTGGACGAGTGGCAGTTGGGGCACAGCAGGCGCAGATTCTCCGGTCGATTGTTGCGCCAGTCGCCATCCAAGTGATCGACCTCCAGCGGCAGCGGGCGCCCCCGCCATGCAGGCTCCGTCCCGCACAGCGCACACCGCTCGACCACCCCCAGCGTGATCATGGCTCGCTTGAGCCGGTCGCTGCGGATCCGCCGAGCTTGTGATGGATCCTGTTCGACCAACAGTTCCTCCGGAGTGCGGCGTTGCGTCGGAACCTGATACCGGGGCCCTCTTTGGAAGTGCGAGGTGTCGATGCCGTACATCTTGATCCGGCGGCTGATGTTCGTGTGGTGACCACCCACAACCTCGATTCCCAAGTACCGCAGGACGCCATTCACGCTGGTGGATGCGGCCACAGCGGGCTCGAGAACCTCTTTCGTCCACCGTGCCCCCGATTCACGCTCGAAGTGAGAGGTATCCACACCGAGCTTCCGCATGCGGTCGTGCAGGTAGCGTCGGGAAGGGCCTTTAGGCTCCACTCCCAGCTTCTCCAACGCCTCGGAGAGCGTGCGGGACGATGCTGCTGCTGCGGCCAGCACCTCGCGTGTGTATCGGCTCGCCACCGTCGGCCCCCTCCGTTCCCGGCCACCTGTTCGCAGTCTCGTACGGAGTAACGAAAGGCTCATCGGACAGTTACGAAGAACCTCCGGGACGGCGGTGTACGGCGGCCTCAGTGTCCCGACGTCACCTTCAGCCCCACCACGGACACCAGCAGCAGAGCCACGAAGAAGATCCGGGCGGCGGTCGCGGGCTCGCCGAGTACGGCCATGCCCAGCACTGCCGCGCCGGCCGCGCCGATACCCACCCAGACCCCGTACGCCGTTCCGATGGGCAGGGACTTCGCGGCGTACGACAGCATGAGCATGCTCGCGACGATGCCCGCGCCGGTGGCCAGGCTCGGCCAGAGGCGGGTGAAACCGTCGGTGTACTTCATTCCGATCGACCAGGCGACCTCGAGCAGACCGGCGACCACGAGCAGGATCCAGGCCATGACGGCACCTCCGTTTTCCAGTAGCAACAGGGGTGCGTCGTCTTTGCGGTCCCGGTACGGCGCGTCTCGTCGGGGCCCTCGCGGGGCCCGTCCAACGTAGCAAGAAGCACGGCGACGAAATGCGAAAGGGGCTGGTGACAAGGGTCACCAGCCCCTTCCTCCTACGAACTAGAGGTAGAGCCCCGTGGAGTCTTCCGTGCCCTCGAAGCGGTCCGCCGCCACGGCGTGCAGGTCGCGTTCGCGCATGAGGACGTACGCGGTCCCGCGCACCTCGACCTCGGCCCGGTCCTCCGGGTCGTACAGGACGCGGTCGCCCACCTCCACGGTCCGTACGTTCTGCCCGACCGCGACGACCTCGGCCCAGGCGAGGCGACGGCCGACGGCCGCGGTCGCGGGAATCAGGATGCCGCCTCCGGAACGGCGCTCGCCCTCGGCGGTGTCCTGCCGTACGAGCACACGGTCGTGCAGCATCCGGATGGGCAACTTGTCGTGGTGGGTCTTCTCGCTCACGCCCCGAACCTACCTGTCGTCGACGGCTTCGTGCGCGCCCGGGTCAGTTCTTGCGCCGCCGGGAGCCCTTGGAACTCCGGGAGCTCCGGGAGCCCCTGGACCCCAGGGCGAACAGCCCGCCGACCCCGATCACGACCAGCGCCACGGGCACGATGCGCTCCAGACGCGGCGCGCCCTCCTCCGTGACCAGTTGCCTCTTCGCCTGGCCGACGACCCGGTTGGCGCTGACATACGCCCGCCCGAACGTGTGGTCGACGTGGGAGACGACCTTGGCCTTGGCGTCCCCGACGATCGTCTTCGGGTGCATTCGGACGCCGATCTCGTCGAGCGTCGCGGCGAGCGTTTCGCGACGGCGCTTGATGTCCGCCTCGATCTGCGCGGGAGTCCTGGTGTCCGGTGTGCTCGACGTGTCCGCCACCGTGCTTCCTCCGTGGTCGATTGCGACGTGTTCCGCGCAATTCCTGCATCTGTGATCGACAGTCTGTCAGCTTCGTGGCGAACGCACTCCCCGGCACCTCTGTGGAGCGGCCCGAGGAGATTAGGCTCGTCGGGTAACCCGCCCCTGTCACGTGAGGTACCGATGAGCGAGCGACTCCAGCCCGGCGACACCGCACCCGCCTTCACCCTGCCGGATGCCGACGGTAACGAGGTCTCCCTTGCCGACCACAAGGGCCGCAGGACCATCGTCTACTTCTACCCTGCCGCGCTGACCCCCGGCTGCACCAAGCAGGCGTGCGATTTCACGGACAACCTGGAACTGCTGGCCGGGGCCGGCTACGACGTCATCGGCATCTCGCCCGACAAGCCGGAGAAGCTCGCGAAGTTCCGTGAGAAGGAGTCCCTGAAGGTCACCCTGCTCGCCGACCCCGACAAGAAGGTCCTGGAGGCGTACGGCGCCTTCGGCGAGAAGAAGCTGTACGGCAAGACGGTCGTCGGTGTCATCCGCTCCACGGTGGTCGTGGACGAGGAGGGCAAGGTCGAGCGTGCCCTGTACAACGTGAAGGCGACCGGCCACGTGGCGAAGATCATCAAGGATCTGGGCATCTGAGGATCCGGGGGCCCGGAAGTGGCCTCCCGCGGGACTAGTTCCGCCGCGTGCCCAGCAACCCCGGGCCCCCCGTTCCGCCCGTCGTACCACCGGTGCCCCCGGTGCCCGTCGTCCCTCCGGGCCCGCCGGTGGTGCCGCCGTTGTCCCCGGTGCCGCCGGTGCCGCCGTTGTCGCCGGTGCCGCCCGTTCCGGTGGTGCCGCCCGAGTCCGTGGTGCCGCCCGTGTCGGTGGCACCGCCGGTGCCGGTCGAGCCGTCCGTTCCGGTGGCGCCGCCGATGCCCGTGGCGCCCCCGATTCCGGTCCAGCCGCCCGTGCCCGTGGTGCCCCAGTCACCGTCGTCGCCGTCGTCGCCGGTGCCGCCCGTGTCCGACGTGCCGTCCGTCCCCGAGGTGCCGCCGTCCGTCTGCCCCTGGCTGCTGGACTCGCCCGTAGTGCCGCCGTCGTCCTGGCTGCCCGTGCTGCCCGGCTGCTGGTCCGTGGGGTCCATGCTGGGCTCCTCGGTCTGGTCCGCGCCGGGTTGGAGGTGCAGCTCGAAGCTCTTCACCGGCTTGTTCTTCAGGGCCTGCCTGGTGAACTGCGCCCAGATCTGGGCGGGCGCGCCACCGCCGTTGATGCGGGCCTGGCCCATCGAGTAGTACAGCGACTCCTGCCTGCCGGTGTCGGGGTTCTGGCCCATGACGGCGACCACCGTCGCCAGGTTCGGGGTGTAGCCCGCGAACCAGGCCGCCCGGTCCTCCTCCGCGGTGCCCGTCTTGCCTGCGGCGGGCCGGCCGGCGGCCTGCGCGGCGATCGCGGTGCCGTTGTCCACCACGCTCTGCAGCATCGCCGTGGTCGTGTCCGCCGCCGTGCGGCTCACCACCTGCTGTGCCTGTTGCCGTGGCACCTCGACGTCCTCCGCGCCGCTCCTCGAGATCGTCTCGATCTTCTCGACCATGGTGTAGGGGGCGCGCTTGCCGTGGTTGGCGAGCGTCGCGTAGGCCTCCGCCATGTCGAGGACGCTCGCGGTGGCCGTGCCGAGCGCGATCGACGGGGACGGGTACAGCTCGGGCGTGCTCTTGGGCAGACCGAGGTCGATGGCGGTCTGCATGACCTTGGACGGGCCGACGTCCACCGCCATCTGCGCGTACACGGCGTTCACCGACTTGTCCGTGGCCGTGCGGACGGGGATCGGGCCGTAGGAGCGGCCGTCCTCGTTCTCGGGCGCGTACGGCGTGCCGCTCCAGCCCACCACGGGCCGCTTGTTGGTGCCGTCGTACACCGTGTTCGGGGTGATCGTGGCGCCGTCCTGCGTCCGGGAGCTGTTCTCCACGGCCGAGGCGAACACGAACGGCTTGAAGGTGGAGCCGACCTGGTAGTCGCGGCGGGTCGAGTTGTTGACGTACTGCTTCGTGTAGTCGATGCCGCCGTACATCGCGATGACCTTGCCGGTGGCCGGGTCGATGGAGACACCGCCCGCGCGGACGTTGCGGTCGGCCTTCCGGTTCTTCTTGTCGAGTTTGCTCATCACCTGGTCGTCGACGGCCTTGACGAAGGCGTCCTGCGCGGGCTTGCGCAGGGTGGTGGTGATCCGGTAGCCGCCGCCGCTCAGGGCGTCCTCGTCGAGGATCTGGTGAGAGGTGATGTAGTCCTTGATCGCCTCGACCAGGTAGCCGCGCTGGCCGGACATACCGGACGCGGACACCTGCTGGCCGGGGGCGGGGAACGTCACCTTCTGCCGGTCGGCCTGGCTGAGCCAGTGCTTCTTGACCATGCCGCCCAGCACGTAGTTCCAGCGGGCCAGGGCGGCCGCCTTGTTCTCGGGGTGGGCGACCACGTCGAATTCGCTCGGCGCGTTCAGCAGCGAGGCGAGGTAGGCGCTCTGTCCGACCGTCAGGTCCTTGGCGTCGACGCCGTAGTACGCGTGGGCGGCGGCCTGGATGCCGTACGCGTTGCGGCCGAAGTAGCTGGTGTTGAGGTAGCCCTCGAGGATGTCGTCCTTGCTCTTCTCGCGGTCCAGCTTGATCGCGATGAAGAACTCCTTGGCCTTGCGGGTGAGGGTCTGTTCCTGGCCCAGGTAGTAGTTCTTCACGTACTGCTGGGTGATCGTCGACCCGGACTGTTTGCCCTTGCCGGTGGCCGTCTTCCAGGCGGCGCGGACCATCGCCTTCGGGTCGATGGCGGACTCCGTGTAGAAGTCGCGGTCCTCGGCGGCGAGCGCCGCGTGCTGGGCTTCCTTGGAGATCTGCGAGAGCGGCACCATCTCGCGGTTGACCGAGCCGTCGCGGGCCAGTTCGCTGCCGTCCGCGTACAGGTACACATTGCTCTGTTTGACCGCTGTCGCGTTCGCGGCCGGGATCTGGACCAGGGTGTAGCCCAGCACGAACAGGGCGGCCAGCATCATGACCCCGATCACGAAGGTGCCGAGCACTATCCGCCAGGTGGGGACCAGCCGGCGCCACCCGGTGCGCCGGGGCCGCTTCGGCTTCTTGCCCGGGGACGCCTCGGGAGCCGCGGGGCGCGGCTCTGCGGACTCATCGCCCTGGCTGCTTCGCTGCGGCTGCGGCTCGTCGCTCATATTGGTGCCGGACTCCCGTTTCGCGTTCGTACGTACCCGTACGCCTCATAAGCCTTCTGCGTCCCTTGGTGAAGACTGTCCCACCAAGTGTTCCGTTCCCGGGACGAGGGACATGTCGTGCGGGAAAAATCGTGTGGTGGTCCACTTGCTTCGCCCGCTAGGCTCCTGCGCTTCGCCCGGCACGCGTCGAAGGAGGTGACACCCGTGGGCACCGGACGGTTGTACGCCGCCGTCGCCGCCGGTGGTTTCCGGCGGTACGCGACCTATCGGACCGCGACCGCGGCGGGTGTGTTCACCAACACGGTCTTCGGGATCATCCTGGCGTACACATACCTCGCCCTGTGGCACGAACGGCCACATCTCGGTGGGTACGACGAGGCGCAGGCGTTGACGTACGTGTGGATCGGGCAGGCGCTGCTCGTGGCGGTGTCGGTGATGGGCGGCGGTTTCGAGGACGAGTTGATGGAGCGCATCCGCACCGGGGACATCGCGATCGACCTGTACCGGCCTGCCGATCTGCAGCTGTGGTGGCTGGCCCAGGACCTGGGCCGGGCCCTGTTCCAGCTACTGGCCCGGGGCGTGGCCCCGATGGTGGCCGGCGCGTTCCTCTTCCGGCTCGCTCTGCCGGCCCGCCCGCTGACCTGGCTGGCCTTCCTGGTCGCCGTGTTGCTCGGTGTGGTGGTGAGCTTCGCGATCCGTTTCCTGGTCGCGCTGACCGCGTTCTGGTTGCTGGACGGGGCGGGCGTCGCCCAGATCTCGTGGATCACGGCGAGCTTCTGTTCGGGGATGTTGCTGCCGCTCAATGTGTTTCCCGGGGCGCTCGGCGAGATCGTCCGTGCGTTGCCCTGGGCGTCGCTGATCCAGTCGCCCGCGGACATCCTGTTGGGCGCGGCGGATCCGCTGCCGGTGTTCGCCCGTCAGCTCGGGTGGGCGGTGGCGCTGTTGGCGGCCGGGCGGATGCTCCAGTCGGTGGCGACACGGAGGGTGGTGGTCCAGGGTGGCTGAGGCGGCGTACGGCGACGCGCGGCCCTACGGCCGGGTGCGCGAGGGGCTGCGTGCGTACCGGTTGATCACTGCGATGTGGATCCGCTCCACGATGGCCTACCGTGCCTCCTTCGTGATGACCGCTCTCGGCAACTTCGCGGCGACCGCGCTGGACTTCGTCACGATCCTGCTGATGTTCTCCCGAGTCGACGTGCTCGGTGGGTACCGGCTGCCGGAGGTGGCCTTCCTGTACGGCCTATCCGCGACCGCCTTCGGGTTCGCGGACCTCGCGCTCGGCTCCATGGACCGCTTGGGGCGGCGGCTGCGCGACGGCACCCTGGACACTCTTCTGGTGCGCCCCGCGCCCGTCCTGGCGCAGGTCGCCGCGGACCGTTTCGGGCTGCGCCGGCTCGGCCGGGTCATTCAGGGGCTGTGTGTCCTCGGGTACGCCGTCGTCGCGCTCGACAGCGTCTGGACGCCGCTGAAGGCGGTGATGGTCCCGCTGATGCTGCTCAGCGGAGGCGCGATCTTCTGCTCGGTGTTCGTGGCGGGAGCGGCCTTCCAGTTCGTCGCGCAGGACGCCTCCGAGGTGCAGAACTCCTTCACCTACGGCGGTCAGACGCTGTTGCAGTATCCGCCGAGCGTCTTCGCGAAGGAGCTGGTGCGTGGGGTGACCTTCGTGCTGCCGCTCGCTTTCGTCAACTGGCTGCCCGCGCTGTACGTCCTGGGGCGGCCGTATCCGCTCGGCCTGCCCACCTGGGTCGCGTTCGCCCCGCCTCTGGTGGCGGCGGGCTGTTGTGCCCTGGCGGGGCTCGCCTGGCGCGCGGGACTGCGTTCGTACCGGAGCACGGGGAGCTGAGGGGACCGATGGGCAGTGGATCCAAGGGCGGTGCCGCCGCGGAGGGTGCTGTCGGGGACGGCGCCCTCATCGAACTCGATGGGGTCGAGAAGGTCTTCGACGTGCTCAGGCGGACCGGGTTCCTGCGCCGCGAGCGGCGTCAGGTGCGGGCCGTCGACTCGATCTCCTTCACCGTGGCGCGTGGCGAGATGGTCGGCTACATCGGGCCGAACGGCGCCGGGAAGTCCACCACGATCAAGATGCTGACCGGGATCCTGACGCCGAGCGGCGGTCGGCTGCGGGTCGCCGGGATCGATCCCTCCCGTGAGCGGACGCGGCTCGCGCAGCGCATCGGGGTGGTGTTCGGGCAGCGCACGACCCTGTGGTGGGACCTGCCGCTGATCGACTCCTACCGGCTGATGCACCGCATGTACCGCATTCCCGACGGGCGTTACCGCGAGAACCTCGACCGTTGCGTCGAACTCCTCGAACTGGGCGCCCTGTTGGATGTTCCGGTGCGGCAGTTGTCGCTGGGGCAGCGGATGCGCGGCGACATCGCGGCGGCGCTGCTGCACGATCCCGAGGTGCTCTACCTGGACGAGCCGACCATCGGTCTCGACGTGATCTCCAAGGCCAAGGTCCGGGAGTTCCTGCGGGAGTTGAACGCCGAGCGTGGCACGACCGTGTTGCTGACCACGCATGACCTGCAGGACATCGAGCAGTTGTGCTCGCGGGTGATGGTCATCGATCACGGGCGTCTGATGTACGACGGTTCGCTCGCCGGGCTGCACGAGGTGGGGGACAGCGAGCGCACCCTGGTGGTCGACCTGGAGCGGGAGTTGCCGCCGATCGAGGCGTCGCCCGCGCGGGTGGTGCGGGTGGAGGGGCCGCGGCAGTGGCTGGCCTTTCCGGCGTCCCGGTCGGCGGCTGAGCTGGTGGCGCGGATCGCGGCGGAGTACCCGCTGGTGGACCTGTCGGTGCGGGAGCCGGACATCGAGGCGGTGATCGCGAAGATGCTGCACTCGCGGGGGGACCAGGCGCGTCGAGCCCGGTCGGAGCGGGCGGCGTCGTAGCCGCCCGCTCCGGGAACTCGTAGGCTGACGGTATGACCGACGCTGTGTCTCCCGGGGGAAGTGACGATCGGCGGCCGACGCCGCACGCACCCGCCAACGCCGCCCAGGAACTGAGGGCTTCCGACGCCGACCGTGAACAAGTCGCCGAGGTGCTGCGCGACGCCCTCGCGGACGGCCGACTCGACATGGAGGAGTTCGAGGAGCGGCTGGAGGCCACGTACAAAGCGCGGACGTACGGCCAACTGACGCCGATCACCCGGGACCTGCCGACCGCGGGAGCCGTGACTCCGCCCGCCGTGTCGCTGACGAAGGAGCCTGCCGAGAGCGGGAGCTGGGCGGAGCGGATCGTCGGTGGCGACGGGTCGTCCTCGTGGGCTGTCGCCGTGATGTCCGGCTTCCAGCGCAAGGGGCGCTGGACGGCGCCGAAGCGGTTCAACTGCTTCGCCTTCTGGGGCGGCGGTGAGATCGACCTGCGGGAGGCGAACTTCGCGGACCGCGAGATCGAGATCAACTGCATCGCCATCATGGGCGGGATGAACGTCATCGTGCCGCCCGGGGTCGAGGTGGTCGTGCGCGGCATCGGGATCATGGGCGGCTTCGACCACCGCGAGGAGGGCGTGCCGGCGGAACCGGGCGCGCCGCGTGTGATCGTCACCGGGTTCGCGTTCTGGGGCGGTGTCGGCGTCGAGCGCAAGCTGACCCGGGCCGAGCGGCAGCGACTGAAGGAGGAGCGTCGCCAGGAGAAGCTGGACCGCAAGGCCTCCCGCCGGGAACTGCACGAGTCATACCGCGAGGAGATGGAGGAGGCCCACCGCAAGATGCTCGAGGGCCACCGGGATCTGCTGCGGGAGCGGCACGAGGAGCGCCGCGAAATCCAGCGGGAGCGGCGGGAGGGACGCCGGGAGGAGCGGTACCGCAGGCGGTACGGCCGGTACTGACCGTCCGCCCGGGGCCCGTCAGTCCGTCACAGCTGCGCCGGTGCCGCCCCCCTCAGCGTGGCCAGGTCGAAGACCTGCCCCATCCGGCTGAATCCCCTGTCGTTGGGGTGCAGGCGGTCACCCGAGTCGTATTCCAGGCGCAGCCGGCGCGGGTCGTACGGGTCGCGCAGCGCCTTGTCGAAGTCGACGACCTCGTCGTAGACCGTGCCCGAGCGGATCTGCGCGTTGACGGCCTGTCGTACCTGCTCGCCGTCGGCCCGGTAGCCGCGGTGGCCCTTGTAGGGCATCAGCGTCGCGCCGACGACCTTCAGGCCGCGCGCGTGCGCCTCGCGCACCAGGGTGCGCAGCCCCGCCGTGATCCGGTCCGGGTCGGCGTGGCCCGGGTCGCGGAGGATGTCGTTGATGCCGAGGTCGATGACGACGGCTTTGACGTTCGTGCGGCCCAGGACGTCGCGCTCGAAGCGGGACAGCGCGCTCGGGTTGTCGGCGGGCCGGCCGGTCCCGCTCGCGAGGACGCGGTTGCCGCTGATGCCCTGGTTGACCACGCTGTAGCGGGGCACGGCCGTGGACCCGGCCGCCGCGCGCAGCCGGTCCGAGAGGACGTCCGTCCAGCGGTGGTTGGCTCCCGGGGTGGAGGTGATGCCGTCGGTGAGCGAGTCGCCGAACATGACCACCGTGCCGATCGCCTCGTCGCTCAGCACGTCGAGCGCGGTCAGATAGCGCCAGAGCGAGGTCTGCTCGGTGTAGGCGACGCCGCTCGTGTCCTCCGTGTGGTCGCCCTGGGCGGCGTACGAGATCTGGCGGGCCTGCCGGTGGTAGGTGACCGGGCCCGAGGGGGTCGGCGAGTACGTGGTCACGAGCACGTCGCAGCCCTGGGGGAGTGCGATGGCCACGGCGTCGCTGACGACCTGCTCGCCCGGCGGTATGACGACCGTCGTGGCGCCGCCGAAGGTGAGCCGGCGCATGGTGTCGGCGGCCGCGGTCGCGTCCTGTGACGTGGCGGCGGCAGCGATCGAGGCGTGCGTGAGGGCGAGCGGCTGCTGGCCGTAGAGATTGGAGAGCGTGACGCGGGCACTCGTACCACCGACGCTCGTGTGGACGACGTTGCGCACCGACTGTCCGGCCAGCCCCCGCATCTCGGTGCCGGGCTCGGCCCCCGAGGGTGACGCCGACCAGGCGCCGACCCAGGTGCCGGTGGAGACGGGGGCGGCGGAGTTGTGCGGGTGGTTGTGCGGTTGGGTTCGGCCTGCGACGACGGTGCCGCGGACGCCGTCGTCGGCCGCGAAGCCGACGTAGATGGCGGCGGATACGGCCACGATCACGGCGAGGATCGCGGAAAGCAGGGCGCAGCCGTGGCGCCTGGTCATGCGGTGTGTGTCTCCTCGGACGACGGGAGCCCGAGGCTCCGGCACGGATCATCACCATGATGGGTGATGGGGAGGAGGATGGTTGCGGACTCCTCGGCGGATCCCGTAGGAACCCTGAAAAGCCCCTGATTCTTCTCCCCCAGGACAGACGTCGGGAACTCCTGTTCCGTTCCAGGAGTCGTCAGGAAGAGACAATGAGTGCAGGGGGATGCGATCGGGTGGAGTGGATGGAACGTACGAAGCCGGAAGAAAAGGGTGCCGTGGGGCGGCTTGCGCGCTCCGGCACCCCCGCTACCGCGGCCGCCGGACGGGCGGCCGTGCCGGGTCGTGCCATGACCTCCTTCACGCCCGCCGACGAGGAGAAGCGCCGGGGCGTACGCCGGATGAAGAGCACGGCGACCGGGCTGCTGCTCCTCGTGGCGCTGGTGTACGCCCTCGCCAAGTGGGCGGAGGGTGCGGGGGCGGGCGCCTGGGCCGGCTATGTGGCGGCGGCCGCCGAGGCCGGCATGGTCGGCGCGCTCGCCGACTGGTTCGCGGTCACCGCGCTCTTCCGCCACCCGCTCGGCCTGCCCATCCCGCACACCGCGATCATCCCCACGAAGAAGGACCAGCTCGGTGTCTCGCTGGGCGAGTTCGTCGGCGAGAACTTTCTGTCCGAGGAGGTCGTACGGCAGCGCCTGCGCGCTGTGGGCATAGCCCGCCGGCTGGGCGCGTGGCTCGCCGAGCCGGAACACGCGGACCGGGTGACGAGCGAGCTGGCGACGGCCCTGCGCGGCGCGCTGACCGTGCTGCGCGACTCGGACGTCCAGGCGGTGGTCAGCGAGGCCATCACCCGGCGGGCCGGCGCCCAGGAGATCGCACCCGGCCTCGGCAAGATGCTGGAGAAGGTCGTCGCGGACGGCGGTCACAAACGGTTCGTCGACCTGATCTGCGTGCGCGCCCACGACTGGCTCGTGCTGCACGACGAGCAGGTCATGTTCGCCGTCCAGGGCGGTGCCCCCGGCTGGACCCCCCGTTTCGTCGACAAGAAGATCGGCGAGCGCGTCTACAAGGAGCTGCTCCGCTTCGTCACCGAGATGCGCGACGAGCCCTCGCACCCGGCGCGCGGCGCCCTCGACCGCTTCCTCGCCGACTTCGCCTCCGACCTGCAGTCCGACACGGACACCCGGGCGCGCGTGGAGCGCCTCAAGGGCGAGGTGCTCGGTCGCGGGGAGGTCCAGGACCTGATCGCCTCCGCCTGGACGGCCGTACGATCCATGATCGTGTCCGCCGCCGAGGACGAGCGCAGCCAGCTCCGGCTGCGTGTGCGGGCGTCGCTGCTGTCACTGGGTCAGCGCATGGCCACCGAGCCGAAGACGCAGTCCAAGATGGACACGTGGCTGGAGGGCGCGGCGGTGCACGTCGTGACGACCTACCGCAAGGAGATCACCTCCCTGATCACGGAAACGGTCGCCGGCTGGGACGCCGAGCACACCACGCGGAAGATCGAGGCACACATCGGCCGTGACCTGCAGTTCATCCGTATCAACGGCACGGTGGTGGGTTCGCTGGCGGGGTTGCTGATCTACACGGTGTCGCGGACGCTGGGGGCGTAACCCGCGGCTGCGCGGGCACTCGGGCCGCGGACGGCGTCACCCGGCCCCGGCGTCGCCCGAGGAGGCAAGCATGTCCGTCGGCACGCCCCGGACCGGTACGGTCACCAGCGCGATCCCCGCCCGTCTCGACCGTCTGCCGTGGTCGCGCTGGCACTGGACGATCGTGATCGGGCTCGGCACGGTCTGGATCCTCGACGGCCTGGAGGTCACGGTCGTCGGCAATGTCGCGAGCCGTCTGGCGGAGCCCGGCAGCGGCCTGCCGATCACCTCCGGCGAGGTCACCGGCGTCGCGGCCGCGCTGTATGTGGCGGGCGCGTGTTCCGGTGCCCTCATCTGGGGCCGCCTCACCGACCGCTACGGCCGCAAGAAACTCTTCATGATCACCCTCGCGGTCTATCTGGGCGCCACCGCGCTGACCGCGGTCTCCTCCCACACCTGGTGGTTCTTCCTCTTCCGCTTCCTGACCGGTTTCGGTATCGGCGGCGAGTACGCGGCCATCAACTCCGCGATCGACGAGCTGATCCCGGCCTACTACCGCGGCCGTGTCGACCTGATCATCAACGGCAGCTTCTGGCTGGGCGCGGTGGGCGGTTCGCTGCTGTCGATCGTCGCGCTGAACACGCACTTCCTGCCCAAGGACGTCGGCTGGCGGCTGACGTTCGCCCTGGGCGTCGTCCTCGGCCTGGTCATCCTCGTGGTGCGACGCCATGTCCCCGAGAGCCCACGCTGGCTGCTGATCCACGGCAGGCACCGGGAGGCGGAACGGGTGGTGTCGGCGATCGAGCGGCGGGTCAAGGCGGAGAAGGGGCCGCTCCCGCCCGCCCACGGCGAGATCACCATCCACCAGCGCGCGAGCATCGGCTTCGGCACCATCGCCCGTACGGTCTTCCGTGACTACCGCCGCCGGGCGGTGCTGGGCTTCTCCCTCTTCATCGGCCAGGCCTTCCTCTACAACGCGATCACCTTCGGTTTCGGCGCGATCCTGACGAGGTTCTTCGACGTTCCCACCGGTGACACGGGCTACTACTTCGCCGTCATCGCGTTCGGCAACTTCTTCGGCCCGCTGCTGCTCGGCAAGCTCTTCGACTCGCTGGGCCGCAAGGTGATGATCTCCTCGACCTATCTGCTGTCGGGCCTGCTGCTGTTCGGCACGGCCTGGCTGTTCGGCCGGGGCTCGCTGAGCGCGGGCACGCTGACGGCGTGCTGGTCCGTGGTGCTGTTCTTCGCGTCGGCGGGCGCGTCCAGCGCGTACCTGACGGTCTCCGAGGTGTTCCCGATGGAGACGCGGGCCATGTCGATCGCCTTCTTCTACGCGCTCGGCACCGCGGCCGGCGGCATCAGCGGCCCGCTCCTGTTCGCGGACCTCACGAACACCGGCCGGATCGGCGACACGGTCCTCGCCTTCCAGACCGGCGCCTCCTTGATGTGCGCGGCGGGCCTGGTCGCGGCGCTGCTCGCGGTACCGGCCGAGCGGCGGTCCCTGGAGGACATCGCCCGCCCGCTGACGGCCGCACCGGCGGACGCGAAGCGGCGTCCCGAGGAACGTGAGCGTCCACGCCACGGCGGCCTGTGAGAGCGGACCGCCGTACCCGCGTGTGTCAGGTGCCGTAGAAGTACCGCGTCCCCGTCTCGATGAAGTGGGACGCCCAGACCCGGTAGTGCACGGGATTGCCGCGGTACATGCCCACGTGCGGTACATGCCCACGTACCGACAGGCCCGCCGTTCCGCGGGCTGCCATGCCTCGCGCTCTTGCCATCGAGCGCACTCCAACTCCTAGGCTGACGCACCCGATCCGCCCCACCTGCGACGGAGCACCCCTATGCGCTATCGAAGCCTCGGCAAGACCGGCATCGAGGTCAGCACCCACTGCCTCGGCACGATGATGTTCGGTGCCGTCGGCAATCCCGACCACGAGGACGGCGCACGCATCATCCACGCCGCGCTCGACGCGGGCATCAACTTCGTGGACACCGCCGACATGTACTCGGCCGGTGAGTGCGAGGAGATCGTCGGCAAGGCCCTCAAGGGCCGACGCGACGACGTCGTGCTCGCCACGAAAGTGCACTTCCCGCTCGGGGAGGGACGCAACCGCAGCGGCAACTCGCGCCGCTGGATCCTCAACGCCGTCGAGGACAGTCTGCGGCGGCTGGACACGGACTGGATCGACCTCTACCAGGTGCACCGTCCTGACCACACCACCGATATCGAGGAGACCCTGTCCGTCCTCAGCGACCTGGTGAGGGCGGGCAAGATCCGGGCCTTCGGCTGCTCCACGTTCCCCGCCGAGGACCTCGTCGAGGCTCACCACGTGGCTGAGCGACGCGGACTGATGCGGCTGCGCACGGAGCAGCCGCCGTACTCGATACTCGCGCGCGGCATCGAACGGTCCGTGCTGCCCACCGCCCGGCGCCTGGGCATGGGAGTGCTGACCTGGGCGCCGCTCGCCTCGGGATTTCTCTCCGGCGCCTACCGCGAGGGCCGGCCCGTCGACCTCACCACCGGCCGCGCCAAGCTCACTCCGCACCGCTTCGACCCCGCCGTCCCGGGCAACGCCGCGAAACTCGCGGCCGTCGAGCAGCTCGCCTCTCTCGCCGAGGAAGTGGGCTGCACCCTGCCCGAACTGGCCGTCGCCTTCCCGCTGGTGCACCCGGCCGTCACATCGGTGATCATCGGCCCGCGCACCATGGACCAGCTCACCTCGCTGCTCAAGGGAGCCGACCTGCTGCTCGACGACGCGGTGCTCGACCGTATCGACGAGATCGTGGCGCCCGGAACCGATCTCTACCGGGCCGACGGCGTCTGGCAGCCGCCGTCGCTCACCGAGCGGGCATGGCGCAGGCGCCCGGTCTCAGAGCGGGCGGCCGCGGACCTGTAGGGACCCGGCACAGGCACTCGGGGAACTGGACGGGGGTGCGCTTGGGAGCCGTCGCAGAGGTGGCCCGAAGCGTGGAGTCGGCCCGGCGCGGAAGGCCTCAGCCGCGCCGGTCGGCCACCGCCCATGAGGCGAGGGCGACGGCCCCGGCCACCCCGAACACGGAGGGCCAGGCGCCCACCTTCTTGGCCAGCGGGTGCGACCCGGCGAACGCGGCCACATACGCGGTGGTCAGCGCCCCGGCCGCCACCCCACCGGCCTGCTTGCGCCACTGCTGCGCGGCCGCGGCCCCCGCGACGGCCAGCACGACCCCGCCGAGCTGCCGCTTCTTGGTCCAGCGGGCGACTCCGTACCCGCCGACGAGTCCACTCGCGGCTACCACTGCTGTAGGAACCTTCGCCATCGCTGCCTGCCTCTCGGTGCGTCGCCCGGCCATCCTGGTGGCCACGCCGCTGATCGTGCCGGTGGTCGTCCGGCGGAACGAGGCTAACTCCGCGCGCGGGGGCGCGGCGGCCCCGGGGTCGGCCGGGGCATGCAGGGTGCCCCTCCCGCCCCGCCGGGCGGGTGACGCACGCCACACCCACCTGCCCTGCTGATGTGTCACATCCAGCCGGTCCCGAACCGTCTGTGTGGTGTAACCGTCGACACGGCAAGGAGATCGTCATGGAAGCCCGTCTCAACCTCTTCGGCAGCTCCGTCGCGACGCAGTTCGGGAAGTACCTCAACTCGGCGGGCAAGGCCATCACGGACTCGACGCTGCCCCTCGCGACACAGGAGCTGGTGAAGCTCCGCGCCAGCCAGATCAACGGCTGCGGCTTCTGCACGGACATGCACAGCAAGGACGCCGCACACGCCGGGGAGACCTCGGTGCGTCTCAACCTGGTCGCGGCCTGGCGGGAGGCCACGGTCTTCACCGACGCCGAGCGGGCCGCCCTGGAACTCACGGAACAGGGCACCCGCATCGCTGACGCGGCCGGCGGTGTCACCGACGAGGCCTGGGCGAACGCCGCCAAGCACTACGACGAGGAGCAGCTCGCCGCCCTGGTGGCCCTCATCGCCCTCATCAACACGTACAACCGCCTGAACGTCATCGTCCGCATGCCGGCGGGCGACTACCAGCCGGGCCAGTTCGGCTGACCGCACATCAGGTCACTCGCCACCGGCGCGGACCTGCCGGAGCAGACACGGGCGAGGAGCCCGGAGGGCCACCACCGGCTTTCCGGGCTCTCTCCGTCCCACGCTGCCCCGTTGCCCCACGTATCGGCACGCGTAGCCGATACTCCGTGGACGCCGGAGGGCATCCGTGATCGGCTTACCGGCATGGCTCCCATAATTCGGCACCTCACCATCGACTGCGCAGACCCCTGTGCACTGGCGAGCTTTTGGGCCAAGGCCCTGGACGGTTCACTGGCCGACGACGACTTCCCAGGAGACCCGGAAGCCGTGGTCACGACCTCCTCGACCACGTTGCTCTTCGTCAGGGTGGACGACCCCAAGACGGTGAAGAACCGCGTCCACGTGGACCTCCAGCCCCAGGAACGCACCCGGGACCAGGAGGTCGAGCGCCTGCTCTCCCTGGGCGCCACACTCCAGGGCGACCACCGCAGACCCGACGGCACGGGCTGGGTGACGCTGCATGACCCCGAGGGCAACGAGTTCTGCGTGGAACGTGGGGTGGGGGAGCGGGGGCAGGGCTGATCTCCCGGACCTACCGAGCGGGGTTGCGTAATCGCCGCCGCTCAGCGGCCACTTGACGATGGAACCGGCGGCCGGGGCCCCGGGGGCGTACCGGCCGAAGCGTGACACATTCGCAAAAAGTGTCACGCGTACGGATTCCCCCGCCGTTGAACAGGCGCCGTACACCGCGTCATCCGAGGGCTCGCCGCTCGTGCCGCGCGCCCGCCGCGTCGGCGGTTCAAACCGCGTGCAGCCCGGCGGAGCACGGTGATAGACAACCGGCGTGGAAGAGACTCTGGAGCACCCCATTCTGCTGCGGCTGATAGACGAACGGTCGATCGCGTTCCGGGCCGTGGTCGCCTCCGCGCCCAGCCTCGACGCGCAGGTGCCGACCTGCCCCGAGTGGACGCTGCTGGACCTGGCGCAGCACCTGGGTGGCGTGCACCGCTTCTGGGCCGCCGCCGTCGCCGCGGGGCCTGCCGCCGTGCCTCCGGCCGAGTCCGAGCCGGAGCTCGTCGAGGCCGCGCCTCGGGAACGCGAGGCTCTGCTGGCCTGGTCGGCCGCATCGACGCAGCAGCTACTGGACGCGCTGCGCGAGGCCGGCCCGGATCGCGGTTGCTGGACGTGGTGGGGTCCGTCGCAGTCGCCGCAGACCGCCGGTGCCGTCGCCCGGCACCAGGTCCAAGAGGCCGCGGTGCACACCTACGACGCCCAGATCACCCTGGGCACCCCGCAGCCGCTGCCGGACGAGGCGGCACTCGACGGTGTCGAGGAGTTCCTGTCCACCTGCTGCGCCTGGAAGAGCGCCTGGCCGCACCAGCCCGCTGCCATCGACTTCCAAGCCACCGAGGGCCGCTCCTGGCGCCTCTCGCTCTCCTCCGACGGCGCACGGAGCACCCGTCTGCCCGCGCCCGGCACCGCTGCCGGCGATCGCCCGGACACGGCCGTCGCCTCCGCCCGGGGCACGGCCGGCGAGCTGCTCCTCGCCCTGTACGACCGCATTCCGATGGACTCCCTGGAGCTCGACGGCGACCGGCAGCTCTTCGACCTGCTCAAGGCCTGGGAGCCGGAGGAGTAGGACGACGAGGCGGCCCCACTCGGGGCGCCCGAGGGCCACGCCGCCGTCAAGCCCGGACAAACAGCGCGTCCTGGCTCACCGCGTCTACAAAGCAACGCCACGCCTCGCCCCTCACTGCGACGACAGGCCCACTCGCGAGTTTGGAGTCGCGTACAAGCGCGCCGTGGGGGGCGCGGGCGCACTCCACGCACTCGGTCCCGCTGCCGCCGCTGTGTGAGGACTTGAACCACTTCAGAGCTCTGGGTGCCGTCACGTCATCTCCTGGCTTATGCGGTTGACCAGCTCAGCCGAGGACTCGAAGTCGAGTGCCTGAGCGCTGAGATATTCGAACGCCAACCTATAGCGATCCAACTCCTGCGGTTTCTCCATGAAGAGCCCGCCGCCGAGAAGATCCACGTACACAACGTCCAGCTCCGGGCTCTGACCGCGCAGGATCGCAAAGCTGCCGACGGACGCAGCGTGTGCGCCTGTCGAGAAGGAAAGCACCTGAATCGTCACGTGAGGTCGCTGTCCAACGGCAAGAAGGTGCTTGAGCTGCTCCTGCATGATTTCCCGGCCACCCACGCGACGGCGGATCGCTGCCTCGTCGATCACACACCAGATGTGCGGCGGTTGATCCCGCTCCAAGAGCTCCTGTCGCTTCATGCGGATGTCGACCATGTGCTGAACTTCCCGTTCGGCACACTGCACTTCGGAGGCGCGATGTACCGCTTCGGCGTACTGGCGGGTCTGGAGAAGGCCCGGGATGTACATGCAGGCGTAGTGGTCCTCGCGCACCACCTCGTCCTCGAGCGTGAGCATGAGGTTCATGGACTCGGGGATGGGGTCGGCCAATGAGCGCCACCAGCCTTGGATCTTCGCTCCCTTCGCCAGCTCGACGAGTGCCAATCGCTCTTCATCGGATACCCCGTACTCGCGGCACAGGGCGTCGACGGCTGGCCACTTCACAGTGCCCTCTTTGGTTTCGTAACGGCTGAGCGTGGCCTTCGAGATGCCGACGTGTGCGCCTGCCTCCTCCAGGGTCATGCCTTTGAGTTCACGGAGACGGCGCAGGTCAGCGCCCAGCTGACGCCTGCGGGTCGTGGGTCCAACTGGCATGTTCGCGGCCCTCCATATCGTTCCAACAGATCGTCCTGGGTGTGCGAGCACAACGGCAAGACGGTGTGCGCCGGGGGCGCACGGTACGCGGGTGTGCTCCGAAGCCCCTGTGATGAGAGTTCCATTTCGAGAGTTGCAATGCAACTCTGTGTGTGCGGTCAAGTGCAATTTGTATTTGGTTCGAGTGGAGGACGCAGTCGGCCGCGACCGGACAGTGACACTCACGGTGAGTGTCCATAGCTCTGCGCTAACTGGTGAGTTGGCGTGTGAGAAGAGGGGGTCCTCGTGATCCAGGAAGTCTGTATGTCACGCAAGCCGTGGGACCTGGCCTTCACGGCTGAACCCGCCGAGGTGGCCGCCTTGCGCCGCGTCATGCGGCTGCATCTCGGGATCTGGGGCTTGCACGACCTCACCGGCCAGGCCCAACTCTGCGTGAGTGAGCTTGTAACCAACGTCATTACGCACGTCGGCCACGGCACCCCGGCCACCCTGGCGGTCTCCATGAGCGGCACTCATCTGCGCATCGAGGTCTCCGATCCCGACACACGCGCCCTTCCCACTCTCGTCGACGCGGACTCCGACGCCGAAACCGGACGCGGCATGGCCCTTCTCGATGCCGTCGCCGATCGGTGGGGCGTCCAACTGCACCCCGATCGGAAAGTCACCTGGTGCGAGCTGGCGACACCGCTGACCTCACCACACGGCCATGTGGGAGGCGCGGGCGTGACTCGCGCCGAGGCGCTCCTCGGCCTCTACAAACAGACACGCCGCCCCAGTGAGCCGCGTTCCAGCAAGCTCAGCACGTTGATCGCTCAAGAGACGGTGATCGACGTCTTGACGGACCTTCTTCACTGGCTGCGGGCCCATGGGTGGGACGCGGACGATGTGGTGGACCGTGCCCAAACGCGCTTCGAGGCGCAGGTCGAAGAGAGCCGGAGCCTGCCACGTCGAACCGTATGGTGAGAAGGTCCGTGATCGGCCATGCTTCACGCGCTTCTTGGATGGCGTCCTTATCCCGTGGCGATGGCCGAATACGCCCACACGTCGGCCGGAAGCTCGTGCTGGAGCTCCCAGGTGATCGCCATCGGCTTGCTGCCGGTGTGCTTCACGTAGGTCGCCGGGCCCAGGAGCATCCAGGGCTCGGACTTGCCGATGCTGTTGTTCTTGTAGCGGCGCAGGAACAGCAGGACGTGACTCCCCTCCTCGACATGCCGCTGGTAGCGCAACCCCGTTGGTGAGTTCTCAGGCGTGTTTCCCTGCGACTCCCAGTGGAACCGGGTGGGGCTGAGCGCGTAGTCCTTGTAGCGGACGCTGGGTGAGAAGTCCCTCTCGTTCTTCTCCTGCGTGATGAGAAGGGCGTCGGTCTTGATGTCCTCGACCCAGGTCACTCCTTGGGCGAAGACTCCGGGCATCTGGCCGCCCAGCCGGGCCACTCCGAGGGCCGCGAGAACCTCAGATCGGTTGTAGGAGCTGTGGATCTTCAGCGGGAGGTGGCTGAGCGGACCGTCCAGCGGAATGGGGAAGTGGTCGGTTCGATCGAGGACGTACGACAGGACCTGCTGCAATTCGTCGCGGAACACGTGCTGCGCGCGCAGTGACTCAAGGCCTTCGCGGTAGCTGGAGAAGCCGCCCGCCTTGTCCCACAGGTTGAAGAACAGCATGCGAGCGTACGCCTGCTCGGTGGGGGAGAGGGAGTCGTAGTCGGGGGCGTCGTCTGTGAGGAGGCGCAGATATGCGTGGGCTCGCTCGTGGTCGTCCACGTGGAGGAACGCGTGGACACGCTTGAGGAGTTCCTCTTCGCCCGGCACATCGGAGCCCTTGACGAGCCTGGCCTTACGCAGGATCGCCGTCCAGGAGTTCTTGTTCTTGTAGAGCTCCTTGATCTCGCGACGGCTCTCGCGCAGGTAGTCGGCCAGCTTGGGCGTGCTGTAGTCCCTGACCTCCTTCGCCAGCGTGTTGATCGTGGCGTTGAGCTGCGTACGGATGTTGTCCAGGACGAGATCCTTGGACTTGCCCTCCAGGATGATCTGACAGCCGGAGGGCAACTGGGGAAAGTCCCGCTCGATGTTGTCGACCAGGCGGTTGCGGGAGAGGTTGGTCAGGGCACGGAACTGCTCTTCGAAGCGGAACTCCGCCCGGTGCTGGCCGATGAAGTCCAGCACCGTCAGCACCGGCTTGTTCGGTGTACGGCGCAGCCCGCGTCCCAACTGCTGGAGGAAGACGGTCGCACTGTTCGTGGGGCGCAGGAGTAGCAGGGTGTCGACGTCCGGGATGTCCAAGCCCTCGTTGAACAGGTCCACGGAGAAGATCACTTGGATCCGGCCGGCCTTGAGATCGTTCAGTGTGCGCTCGCGCTCGGCGGGGGTCGATTCGCTGTCGAGCGCGGCGGCCTGGAACCCCGCCTCGCGGAAGCGGTCGGCCATGAAGTGCGCGTGCTTCTTGGTCACACAGAAGCCCAAGGCACGCATGGCGGCCGGGTTGGAGATCTTGTCCTGAACCTGCTTGACGACGATGAGGGCCCGAGCGTGGCTGGCCGTGTAGAGGTTGCCGAGTTCATCTCGATCGTAGGAACCCGCTCGCCAGTTGAGCTGGGAGAGGTCGGTGCCGTCTGGGATTCCGAAGTAGTGGAAGGGACAGAGGAGATCGTTCTCCAGTGCTTCCCACAGCCGCATCTCGGCGGCGATCCGGCCCTTGAAGAACTCGTCCTGCACGTTGTGCCCGTCCATCCTCTCCGGCGTCGCGGTGAGGCCGAGCAACTCGGTCGGTGTGAAGTGTTGAAGGACACGGCGGTAGGTGGTCGCGGTGGCGTGGTGGAACTCATCGATGACGATGACGTCGAAATGGCTTGGAGTGAGTTGCTCCAGTCGCTGGAGGTTGAGGGATTGAACGCTGGCGAAGACGTGCGTCCACTCGCGTGGTTGCTCCCCGTTGTAGAGCAGCTCGCCGAAGGAGGCGTTGCCGAGTACCTCCTGATAGGTGCGTAGGGACTGCCTCAGGATCTCCTTGCGATGTGCCACGAAGAGCAGCCGAGGGAGTTCCCCGCCGCGCTGGTCGCGCAGGTCGCGATAGTCCAGCGCCGCCATAACCGTCTTACCGGTGCCAGTGGCCGCGACCAGGAGGTTCTCGTGGTGGCCGCGAATCTCACGCTCGACGCGTAGACGCTCCAGCATGTCTCGCTGGTGCGGGAACGGCTGGACTTCGAGCCCAGAGAGACTGATCTTGAGCTCGTCACCCGGTGATCCCTTGCCGCCCGCCTGGGCCAACGCGTCGGTGAGTCGCTGCCCATCCTTGTCGGGGTCGTACGACTCGAAGGCAGCATCGTCCCAGTACGCGTCGAAGGTCGCCTCGAACTTGTCGATCACCCGGGGCGTGGCGACAGACGACAGTCGTACGTTCCATTCCAGACCGTCGAGCAATGCGGCCTTCGACAAGTTGGAACTGCCCACGTACGCCGTGTCGAAGCCGGTCTCGCGGCGGAACAGCCAAGCCTTCGCGTGTAGACGCGTCGACCGGATCTCGTAGCTGATCTTCACCTCGGCGCCGAACTCTCGGACCAGGCGGTCCAACGCGTACCGATCCGTGGCGCCGATGTAGGTGGTTGTGATGACTCGGATGCGGACGCCGCGCTCCTTCGCCGCGCGAAGCGAGTCCTCCAACACGCGTATGCCGTGCCATTTCACGAACGCGCATAGCAGGTCGATGCTGTCGGCCGTGGCGAGCTCGGCGCGCAACTCGGCACCCAGATTGGGATCGTCCGGCGCGTTGGTGATCAACGCCGTTTCCGAGAGAGGGGTCAGGGGACGCATCGCATAGACGCCGGGTGCTTCCTGCTTGGCAAGAGCGAGCAGTTGCCGCGGGCCGTCGACGATGGAGAGGGAGCCGTCCGTATCCGGGTCGGGTGCGCTGGCAGCCAGTGCTTGCATGATCTGGTTGGCGGCGACCACCCGCTTCTGCGGCGGCAGTTGGCTGAGTCGTCGTCCCACGTCCTCGCCGATGTACCGGGCCAGTACATGCGGTGCGGACTCCGCGCTGACCTCCGCGTCGATGGCCTTCCAGCCTGCGGCTTCGAGTCCTTCGATCCGATCCTGCAGATTCTCGGTGATGAGTTGCTCGTAGACCCCCGCGACCGGCTGCGACAGCCCCCCCCGCTTCCGCCACGACTGCTCCTTCGATCCCTCATGGTGCGCCCCCGCGCGATCTCGCGCGCCGATACGGATCTGTTCTAGCAGCGTTCACTGACAACCGAAGGTCGTGGGACGAAAGGTGATCGTTTTCGGACAGCCGCCGAAATTGGAGGGTTTGGGCCACTCGTGGCCCCCGACTGCCTGGTCCCGGCCTGCGGAGTTGGCCCAAGCCCTCCAAACGACATCTGGTGGTAGGCCGAGGCCAACCTTCGGAACCGCCTATGCCTGAGTGGGGCTTACGCCTTTACGCCGTGGCACTTCCCATAAGCCCGCCCCGACCCACACCAACACCCATCCCCCCTCTCCGGCGGCCAAGCCACAGCCCGCCCCCGCGCTGCCAGCGTCGTCGCGTACTGAGGCAGCAGTGAGACGTCCGTCGGTGACGAGCTCTCCGATGCCGCGAAGGCCTCGTACGACGGGACCGTGCCCGTGACGATGCCCAGGTTGGGGGTGCCCGAGGTCGCCAGTTCTCTCATGGAGGCCTCTATCGTCGCCAGGTGCTCCTCGTGGGAGGGGTACTCGGCGGCCAGTGACGGGTACGCCGACACCAGCTCCGTCAGTTCGGGGGCCGGCCAGTGCAGGACCGCCACCGGGAACGGGCGGGACAGGGCTTCCCGGTATGCGCCCAGTTCTGCTCGCAGGCGGCTGATCTCCGCCTTCAGCTCCGTCGGGTTGCTCGAGCCCAGGGACCAGATGCGCTTCGGGTCGTGGAGCTCGTCCAGGGAGACCGGGGAGGAGTGAAGGGTGTCCGCCAGCATGTCCCAGTCGTCGTGGGGGGCGGCCAGCATGCGGCGGACCCGGTGGCGGCCGTAGAGGAGCGTGTGCGTGGAGTGCGGGGCTTCCCAGGTGTCGCCTAGCAGGAGCCTCAGCCCCTCCGTGAACGTTTCTTCCGCCGCCTCCAGCTCGTCGTGCGACTCCAGGGACTCCGCCACGATCACCCAGGGGGCCGGGTGGCGAGGGGAGGCCGCGCGGATGCCGTCGATGATCGCTCGTGCCTCCGCCTCGTGGTCGTACTCCCACAGGTTCGACGCCTTCAGGGCGCGTACGAGGTGGGGGTTCTCCAACGGCTCGGAGGACGAGAGCAGGTGGTCGTACAGCGCGGTCGCGCCGGGACGGTCGTCGGCCAGTTCGCGGTGGGCCGCGGCCTGGAGCAGCAGGTGCTCCGCGTCCGCGGGGTACAGGCCGGCAGTCCGCTCCAGGCGTGCCGCTTCGGCGTTGTGGTCGACGTTCTCGGCAGGCGTGTCGGGGCGCATGGGTGACACCGTACTGCCGCCGACCGACAAAGGAGAGAGATTCGCAGGCCAGGGGCAGGGGAGGGGGTCTCTCAGGTCTCTTGTGCCCGTGGCACCCGGGCGGTCCGCCGGGGCGCGGGGGAGAGCCCCCGCGTGCGACGGTCTCCGTGACGGGAGCCGACGACGGGCTCCGGCGGGTACCTCAGTTCTTGCTCAGGAAAGCCGCGGGAAGCTGTGGTTCCCCGCCGCGCGCTGGGATGATTCGGCTGCACGCCGCCCATATCGGCTGGCCATCTGGGGGGAACTGACATGTCTCGCCAAACCTTCGCAAGACTGGGTATCGCCATTGGCGCGCTGAGCTTGTCGCTCGCCGCCTGCACGACGGAGACCTCCGGCACCGAGCGCACCGTCCAGCCCACACGCTCGACCCTGCCCGTACCGACAGTAGCGGTGACCACCCCCGGCACCATCGAGCCCTCCGTGCGGAAACCGCCGGAGCTGGACAGCGCCGAAACGCTCGCCGGCCGTCAGAAGGAGACCCGCGGGAACGCTTCCTTCCCGTACGGAAAGGGCAAGAAGGGCGACGCGCTCATCGTGGCCGCGCGTTGTCAGGGGCAGGGGAAGATCAAAGTCGTCGTGTCGTCCGTGCACACTTCCTTCTCGCAGAAATGCCTCACCGGCGAGGTCAGCACCGACTACAACCAGATCGCCGTGACAGGGGCGGACCGCAGTGGGGTGGTGTCCGTGGAGGCGCCCTCGGCCGTGCGGTGGTCCATGACGATCGGCCGAGGCGCACCTCCGGAGGAGGAAGGGCCCGGGGTCGGCTGAGCCGCGTGCAGTCGGCCGCGCGCGGTCGGGAAGGCGTGCACCAGGAGGCCGAGGCTGCTGGCGAGGATCGCCGCGCTCGCCGCGCCCTGCGCGATGCGGGCCAGAGTGAAGAGCCATGTCGTGGTCGGTCGCGAGCGCACCCAGCGCGGTGGTCACGCCCAGGGCGACGGTGCCGGCCAGGAAGATCCGGCGGCGGCCGTAGTCGTCGCCGACCGACAAAGGAGAGAGATTCGCAGGCCAGGGGTGCGGGAGGGGGCTGAGGGGGCGGTCACACCGGGGTGCCTGCCAGGGAACGGGGCGCGACCCGTCGGCCTCGTGTGCCGGCCGACACCTGGCCCGGCGCAGCGGGGGTCATCACAGGAGCAGTGCCGAGCGGACGACGGCGGCCCGCACAGGATGGGCGGACGGCCGCGAACCGTCGCAGGCGCGCGGCTCATCGGCCGCCCCGGTGGGACCGCGCTCCGGGGCGGCCGGTGCGCGTGGCTGCCGCGCTACGTCGTCGTCGGCGCGGGAGTCACGCCGGCGCGGTCGACCGCGGCCTTGGTGAGGACGGCGGAGGTGCCGACAACGGTCCCGGCCGGGCCTGCGTCGCCGGCTTCGGTGAGGACCGATCGTTCGCCGAGGAACGCGTACGTGGTCCGGTCGAAGATCCACTGCGTCTGCTGCCCGTGTGCCGTACGGGCGACGGCAACGCCTTCGCGCCCCGTGGCGTCGGCTGCGGCATGGATCACCGTGACCCCGGGGATCTTCGCGGCGGCCTTGTAAAGCGCGGAGCTGACCTGCGGTGGTGCCCAGGTCTCGGCCAGCAGGTCGCCGATCGCGGTGAATGCTCGCTGGTCCGGGTCCTGGCCCTGTCCGCGGGTCTCGTTCCGGATCAGCTTCAGCAGGGCGTCAGGGTCGGTGGGCAGCGACGCGACGTACTCGTAGGTCGGGTCGTCGATCGAGGGGCCCTGCTTGCCCAGGCTGCTCGGGCGGGGCGTCGCCCCTGGGCCGTCGAGGGTGTGGACCGGCGCGTCGGCGCCGAGCGGGGTGTCGGGCCGGCCCGCCTCGCGCAGCAGGCCGGGGCGACTGCCGTCGGCGGACAGCCACACCTGCCGCGTGTGCACGGGAGGCATGGTGATCGAGCCTCCTGCGGCGCTCTGCCCGGCGTAGGCGACCTTGCTCTCGACGTACACGAACTGGCCGGAACGGACGGCCGGTTGCTTCGTCTCGGCGGCGGCGAGTGCGATGCGGTCGAGGAGTTGCGTCGCTTCGGGCGTACGCGGGGCGCCGCCACCCGTGACCGCGGTAGTGCCGCGCCCCGGTGTGTCCGTGAGGTTCGCTGCCACGACGCCGCAGACCACCAAGGCGCAGGCGACGGCCGGCACCATGACCTGGAGCAGTCGCCGGCGCGGGCGCGAGGCCCGGGTGGTGACGCGACCGGTCGGTTCGGCAAGGGTGGCGTTACGCAACAGTGCTTCCTTCAACCGCAGTTCACGGTCGGGACCCAGGCCCGGGACCGGTGGCGGGGGCAGCAGGTCTGCGAGGCCGAGGCGTTCGGTCTCCTCGGACCGGTGGTCCGTACGGCGCCGCGGGGTGGTGTTCATCCGTGGTTCTCCTGGATCGACCACCGGGCCGCGGGGACGCGGTCCGGTACTGGCTTGTCGGGGGCGCTGGAGGGTTCCCCGCTGTGCGTCGCGGGCGTCCGTTCGGCTCGGGCCTGCGGAGCCTGCGAGCGTGTGGCCCGGGTTTCGGCGTCGGCAAGCTCGCGCAGCCGGGTGCGGGCGCGGGACAGGCGGGACCGGACGGTGCCGATCGGTACGCCGAGTGCCTTGGCCGCGGCCGCGTAGTCCAGGCCGGCCCACACCACGAGGGTGAAGACCTCACGGTCGCGGCGCCGCAGGCGGGCGAGTGCGGTGTGCGCGGCGCGCAGTTTCTCCGCGTCCGCGAGGTGCGTGACGAGATCGTCGGCGAAGTCCGGAACCGAGCCGCGTTCCGGGATGCGGGCGAGTGCGATCTCGCGGCGTCGGCGTGCGCGTGCGTTGCCGCGCATGATGTTCGTGGCGATTCCCAGCAACCACGGGCGCAGACTGTCCCCCTCGGGGTGCAGCTTCTCCCGGCCGCGCCACGCCTCCAGGAAGGTCGCCGAGACGACGTCCTCGGCCTCCGCCCAGTCGCCCGTGACGCGCAGGGCATAGCGGTACAGCACTTGTGCGTGCTCGTCGTACAGCTCTCCCAAGGCGTCGCGGTCTCCGCGGCGGAAGCGTTTCCTCATGAGTGATTCCACACTCTGCTCTGCCGCTTCCGTCGCACCGGTTCCAGTGACGTGCACCACGCCTGTCGCCCAAGGTCGCGACCCCGCACCCGGAGTGATGTGGAACACAGGAACTCCGGCGCCCGGCAGTGCAGTACAGGTCATGAGCACTTCTTCCGTACCTCGCCGGAGCATCCTCCGGAATCTGGCTGTCGCCGTCGCCCTGGTTGGCAGCACGACAGCCGTATGGGACGCCGCCGCCTTCGCCGCGACGCCCAAGACGTACACCCTCACGATCAAGCACCTCGACCGCGCGGGCCATTTGACCGGGTCCTACGCCACCAACGTCACCGGAATCTCCGGCGCGGGCGCCGACAAGGTCGCCCACCCGTACGACGCTTCCGGCACGACCACCGTGCGTCTTCCCCAGGGCCGGTACCTGCTGGACAGTTCCCTGAGCACCGGTGACGGCGCGGACGGCACGGACTGGATCGTCCAACCGCGCCTCGACCTCAACCGCGACACCACCATCACCATCGACGCGCGGACCACCGCCCCCGTCGACGTACAGCCGCCCGACCACTCCGCGGGTTTCCAGCACGGCGCGATGTTCGTCCGGGTCACGCAGGGCGGCGCCGTCCGCGAGACCAACCTGATCACCTCCTCGTCGAAACTGCGCGTCGCACACCTAGGCCCCGACGCCGAACCCGGTTCGGTGAAGCAGTGGTTCGACTCGTACTGGACGACCGACAAGGGCGGCTACGCGCTCGGCTACACCTTCACCGGCCCCCGCGCCCTGACCGGGCTCACCCGTCACCCTGCCACGAAGGACCTGGCCACCTTGCAGATCCGCGGCGCGGCCCGGCCGGGCACCACAGGGAAAGCGTCCTTCGACCTGCAACCGACCGTCGGACCGACCGTCGGAGTCGCCCGGACCCTGGCGACCCCCGGCACGGCCACCTACTTCGTGACACCCGGACGCGGCACCTGGGACGTCAGCTACGCGGTCCCCGGTGCGCCCGGCAAGGCACCCAACCGCTACTCCGCCGACCGCATTGCCGTGCGCGCCGGGGGCAAGGTCACGCACACCTTCGACAACGCCGTCTTCGGTCCCCTCCTCACCGGCCGTCCCGGCGTCGTACGTGACGGCAACAGCCTCAATGTCGATGTCCCGCTGCTCGCCGACGGCGGTGGCCACGTGCCGTCGTCACCGACGTACGCGTCGGCCTCGACCACTCTGCACCGCAACGGCGTGCTCGTCGGGACAAAGACCGGCACCCCCGGAAAGGCCAAGTTCACCGTGCCGCAGGGGCGCGCGGCATACCGGCTCACCAGCACGGTGAATCGCACCGGCGCCCCCGGCGCCGCAACCCGCGTGACCGCGTCGTGGACCTTCACTTCGGGCACAGTGACCAGTCCGACCTCGATGCCGGTGAGCGTCGTGCGGTTCTCGCCCGCGCTCAGCGCTACCGGCACGGCGGCGGCGAACTCGACACTCCGTGTCCCCGTCACCGTGCTGGGTGCCGGCTCGCACGGACGAGTGCGCTCGCTGGCGGTCTCGGTATCCGTGAACGGCGGCGCCTCGTGGACCCAGGTCCCGGTCGAGAACGGCGCCGTCACGATCCGCAACCCGAAGGCGGGCACCGGCGTCTCCTTGCGCGCGAACCTGACCGACACCGGCGGGAACACCCTCACCCAGACCATCGTCGACGCCTACCGCACCCGGTGACCCGTGGCCCGGGCAGGCGAACGGCGATCGGGCCCGACTACCCGGCCGCCCGCGAGGCGTGAGGGGCCGTGCGGCCGCTGAGCAGCCGAACTCCGGCGTCCCGTCGCCGATCGGGCCACTCATGCTGCAGACACCGGTGAGGTGATTCTGCCTGAGCGGCCATGTGACCGGTGCGCCCTGCTCGGGCAGTGTGTCCAGCGCTCGCGGGGCACGCTGCCCGAGCAGAGGCCGACCCGGCTTCGGGACGACCGTCACGCCCGTTCCCGCAGCGCCAGCACCCCGATCGCACCCACCAGCGCCAGCCCGGCCGAGACGATAAGGGCGATGTTCGCCCCGTGGGCCGGTGAGCCGCCCGATGTCACCAGGGCGATCGTGAGGGCCACGCCCGCGCACGAGCCGATGTAGCGGAACGTCTGCTGGGCGCCCGAGCCCATCGCCGCCCGCTGGGTGGGGACCGAGTCCACGGCGACCAGCGGGAGCGCGGCGTTCAGCAGGCCGCTGCCGACGCCCCCGATCAGCAGGCCGGGCAGGAGTCGGGTCCAGGAGTGCGCGCCGGTCGCGCCCAGCATGGTCAGCACACCCACCGCGTGGAGCGCGAAGCCGGCGGCCAGTTGGCGACGCGGTGAGATACGGCCCGCCAGTCGCTTCGCCTGGAGCGCGACCGTGAAGGACAGCCCGGACCAGAGCAGCAGCAGCCACGCCGTGTTCATCGGCGTGAGGCCCAGCGTCCGCTGGAGCAGGGCCGGCAGGAAGCTGAAGAGGCCGATCACCGCCAGGCCCGTGAACAGGCCGCCGGCCGCGGAACCCAAAAAGCGCGGGCGGCGCAGCAGGGCCAGGTCGATCATCGGGGTGCGGGCGCGGCGTTCGATCAGGGTGAAGACCGCGACCAGGGCCACCGCAGCCGCGAACAGTTCGGCCACCGGCGCGCGCAGCCAGCCGTCGCGGCCCAGGGTCAGCGCCGCCACCAGGGAGACGAGGGCGAGGCTGAAGACGGTGGCGCCGGCCAGGTCCGGTCGGCCGCCGCGGGGTGCGCGGGACTCCGTCAGGGCGCCCGCCGACAGGGCCGCGACCACCAGCGTCGCGGCGCCCAGAACCCCGTACGCCACCCGCCAGGTGGGCATCGCCCCGGCGACCAGCGGCCCCACCGCGATGCCGCCGCTGACGAACGCGCCCCACACCCCGGTCGCGTGCAGTCGGCCGCGCGCGGTCGGGAAGGCGTGCACCAGGAGACCGAGGCTGCTGGCGAGGATCGCCGCGCTCGCCGCGCCCTGCGCGATGCGGGCCAGGGTGAAGAGCCATGTCGTGGTCGCGAGCGCACCCAGCGCGGTGGTCACGCCGAGGGCGACGGTGCCGGCCAGGAAGATCCGACGGCGGCCGTAGTCGTCGGCGAGACTGCCGGCCACCAGCAGCAGGGCGGCCAGGCCCAGGGGGGTGCCGTTGAGGAGCCAGGCTTGCGCGGAGACCGGGGTGTGCAGGGCGGCGGCGGTGTCGGGGAGTACGACCATCGGCGCGGTGTAGTTCATCAGCGCCATGGCGGTGGCCGCGCTGGTCAGGGCGAGGGTGGGGGCCGCCCGCGGGGTCTTGGGGGCGGCGGGGGCGGCGACGGTTTCCGCGGTGCGTTCCAACTGTGGCATGGCCTGCCCTTCCGGGGCGGGACGGGACGGGAGGGGTCGGGACGGGTCGGTTCGGGGACGGGCGGACCGACTGATCGACCGATCGATCGTCGGCGACTCACGCGAAGGTTCAGTTACTGAACCTTCGACGGGAGTGACCGTAGCAGCCTTGGTTCGATCGATGAACCAAGAGCAGTAAAAGTCGGTTCGATCACTGAACTAAAGCGTCCGGACGCAGCTACAGTGGGGGTCATGGCTCTCGGTAAGGACTACGCGACGCAGGAGTGCTCGATCGCCCGCGCGCTGGAGGTCGTCGGCGAGCGGTGGACACTGCTCGTCGTGCGCGACGCGTTCTACGGCGTACGGCGTTACAACGACTTCCTCGTCCACCTCGGCATCCCGCGCGCCGTCCTCGCCGCCCGCCTCCAGACCCTCACCACCGAGGGGCTCCTGGAGAAGCGCCGCTACCAGGAGGCGCCGCCCCGGGACGAGTACGTCCTCACCGACCGCGGCATCGCGCTGTGGCCGGTCCTGCGCTCGCTCGGCCTGTGGGGGCGCGAACACTTCACCACGGCGCAGTTGCGCGCGTTCCGGCACGCGACCTGCGGGACGGAGAAGGAACTCGGGCCGTACGGCGAATGTCCCGCCTGCGGAACCGTCGTCCCCGTCCCGGAGATCGACATGCTGCCGGGCCCCGGACTCGACCCGGACCCGGCCGACCCGGTGAGCCGGGCGCTGCTCAGGCCGAAGCGGCTGCTGACGCCGATCGAGGCCGAACCCGCGCAGTGATCGCCTCTGGACGGGGGTACGGCCCGGGAGCGCCCCTCCCGACCGTGGTCGACCCGGGCGGTGGCCGATCGTGGACAGTGGCCGATCCTGTATAACGGTGAAGTACGACAAGGCAATTACCTGAGGGAGGGCAGCGGTGATCCAGTCCTGGACGAACCTGCGGCCCGCCGCCGTGCTGCTGCTCCTGATCCTTCAGGCCGCCGTCCTCGACACCGGCAGCCTCACCGCCGCCGTCGCCTTCGCCGCGACCGCCGCGGTCGGCTCCGCCCTCGCCGTCTGTGCGCTGATCGCCGCGCGCAGCGTGCCCGCCGTGCCGCCGACCCGGGTGCGCACGGCCCTGCGTGACCGTGCGCAGCGCACCGCGTTCCTGCCGCAACGGGACCCCGACGCCCCGGGCCGCAGCCGACCGCGGGCGCCCGGGCGTGCCCTTCCGGCGACCGCCGCGTAGGCCACACACCCGGTCCTCTTCCGTACGCAACGCCGTACGCACCGCCGTACGTTCGCCGTACGTGCGCGTACAGCCCCGTACCCCCCGTACCGCCCGTGTGGCCCCAACGCGGGTCGTCATGCCGACACCTTCACCGACCCGGCACGACGAGACCCCCGGAGGGCTCACCCATGTCCATGTTCCTGTCCGCGTTCGCAGGCCTGGTCGAGCGGCTGGCCGAACTGCTTCAGCCGCTCTTCCACGCCTCCGCGGCGGCCGCCGCGATCGTCCTGTTCACCGCGCTCGTACGCCTCCTCGTCCACCCGCTGTCCCGGGCCTCGGCCCGCGGACAACAGGCGCGCGCCCAACTGCAGCCGAAGATCACCGAGTTGCGCAGGAAGCACGCCAAGAACCCGGAGAAGCTCAACAAGGCGATCCTCGAACTGCACGCGGAGGAAAAGGTCTCCCCGCTGTCCGGCTGCCTTCCCGCCCTCCTCCAGATGCCCGCCTTCTTCCTGCTCTACCACCTGTTCTCCAGCACGACGATCGGCGGCGAGAGCAACGACCTGCTCACGCACACGCTGTTCGCCGCACCGCTCGGCGACCGGTGGGCCGACGCGCTCGGTCATGGCGGGCTCTTCGGAGCGGCGGGGCTCGTCTACCTCGGGCTGTTCGCGCTCGTCGCGGCCGTCGCCACCTTCACCTACCGGCGTACGAAGCGGATGACGGCCATGACCCCGGCCCCGGCCGGCGACGGCGAGCAGGTGCCCGGCCTCGGTGCGGTCACCAAGGTCATGCCGTTCTTCTCCTTCTTCACGCTGGTCACCGTGGCGGTGATGCCGCTGGCCGCCGCGCTGTACGTGGTGACCAGTACGACGTGGAGCGCGGTCGAGCGGGCCGTGCTGTACCGCTGAGAGCGGTCACAGCGTCACGGTCACGCCCTCACGCGCCGAGCGCCGGGCCGCTTCGAGGACCTCCAGGGCCGCGGCGGCCTCGTGCGCGGTGACCGGGTTCGGGCCGCCCTCGCGCAGGGCCTTCGCGATCGCCGCGTAGTACGCCGGGTAGTCGCCGGGGACGGTCGGTACGGGGACTCCGCCGCCGGTCAGCGGGGACTCCCCGGCGCCCACACGGCCCCACAGCGCCTCGGGCTCTTCGCCCCAGCCGGGGCCGGGGCGCCCGCCCTCGCGCAGCGCCGCCTCCTGCGGGTCGAGGCCGTACTTCACATAGCCCGCCCCAGAGCCCAGCACCCTGAAACGCGGGCCGAGTTGCGAGGTCGTCGCGGAGACATACAGGTGGGAGCGGACGCCGCTGATGTGCGTGAGCGCGATGAACGTGTCGTCGTCCGCCTGCGCGCCCGGACGGCGGACGTCCGACTCGGCGTACACACTGGCCGCGGGGCCGAAGAGCACGAGCGCCTGGTCGACGACATGGCTTCCGAGGTCGTACAGCAGACCGCCGATCTCCGCGGGGTCCCCGGACTCGCGCCAGCCACCCTTGGGCTGTGGACGCCAGCGCTCGAAACGGGACTCGAAGCGCCAGACCTCACCGAGCCCGCCCTCGGCCAGCAGCCCCCGCACGGTCAGGAAGTCGTTGTCCCAGCGGCGGTTCTGGAAGACGGACAGCAGCAGGCCGCGCTCCTCGGCCAGAGCCGCGAGCGCCCGCGCCTCGGCGGCCGTTCCCGCGACCGGCTTGTCGACCACGACCGGCAGGCCCGCCTCGAGCGCGGCCGTCGCGAGGGGGACGTGCGTCTTGTTCGGGGAGGCGACGACGACCAGGTCCAGCTCACCGGCCCGGGACCACAGCTCCTCGGCGGTGGCGGCGAGGCGCACGTCCGGGAACTCGGCGCGGGCCTGCTCCTGCCGCTCGGCGTTGGAAGTGACCACCGTGTCCAGGACGAGACCCTCGGTGGCGGCGATCAGCGGGGCGTGGAAGACGGAGCCCGCGAGGCCGTAGCCGACGAGGCCCACACGGAGGGGGGTGCCAGTACCAGTGGCTGTGCCAGTCATGGCTCTACTTTCGCAACCCGGTTGGCAAAGTGAGTCACCGGGTTCCCCGACGTCGATCCCACTGCGCTGATCGAGGGGACTTGGGCCGCCGACTACGGCCCTCAGGGCGTGGCGTGCGCAGGGGGCCGCCACCCATGGTCGGTCATATTTTCATGCGACCGCCTCGAATTTTTCGCCTGCCTTGCTCGTCCCACCTGTCTCACCTGTCACGGCTGCCCCGCACCGTTCTGCTGCCTCGGCTGCCCCTGTTCCTGGCCTGCGCCCTGGCCGCCGTCGTCCTCTTCCTGCACGCATCCGTCGCAGCGCTGCCGGCCGGCCCGCAGCCCACCTGTGCCGCCGCCACCGGCAACGCCTTCCCGCTCACCACACGCATCCACGGCGGCCCCGACCGATACAAGGCCGGTGGCGCCGAGCACAGTTGGTTCATCGACCTCAAGAACACGACCGCGCACACCTGCGCCCACATCCACCCGGTGATCGTCCTGGTCGACACCCGGCGCGTGCTGACGGCCGAGCAGCCCAAGCTGGAGTTCTTCGAGGGAGACCGCGCGCACCCGGTCGCCCTCCGGCGCACCGACCGGAGCGAGCTCGTCGGCGCCTTCGACGACGGCTTCCCCGGCTTCACCGTGGCCCCCGGGCGAACGCTCACCGTGAAGGTACGGCTCGCGCTCTCCTCCGACGCCCGGCGCAACGACGTCGTGGCGAACGCCGCGATCGTGCAGCGGCGCGGGAACGACGGGGGCTGGGTCGGCGAGTCGAACGACTACCGGTTCCGGATCGTCGCCAAGGCCGGCGCCGCCGACGCACCGAAGGAGGACGCGCGGAAGGAGGAGGGGCGGAAGACGGGCGAACCGAAGCGCAAGGAACCGGTGACGCCGTCGCCCACCCCGCGGCACAGCCCGTCCACGCAGCCACTGGCCGAGGGCGGGCGGCAGACGGCGCACCGCCTCGACGCGGTGATCGGTGGGCTGCTCATGGTGGCGGGCGGCGTGCTCGTGGCCGGCTCCCCGTTCCTGCTGCGTCGCGGACGCCACTGAGATCTCCCGCATATCCGGCGCCCGCGGGATCACGGCCGGGCCGTGCTGATTACGCTGGGGCTCGGGCGCGCACCAGTGGTGCGGCTTCCCCGGTTGTTGTGGCGTTCCCGGTTCCCCCATGCGTACGGCAGGAGATCCCAGATGGCAGATCGCAGGCCCATCGAGTCCTGGCTCACCGACATGGACGGTGTGCTGATCCACGAGGGCGTCCCGATCCCCGGTGCCGACGCCTTCCTCAAGAGGCTGCGCGAGTCCGGCAAGCCCTTCCTGGTGCTCACCAACAACTCGATCTACACCCCGCGTGACCTGCACGCACGCCTGACCCGCATGGGGCTGGACGTGCCGGTGGAGAACATCTGGACCTCTGCGCTTTCCACCGCCCAGTTCCTGGACGACCAGCGGCCCGGCGGCACCGCGTACGTTCTCGGCGAGGCCGGCCTGACCACGGCGCTGCACGACATCGGCTACGTCCTGACCGACCACGAGCCCGACTACGTCGTCCTCGGCGAGACCCGCACCTACTCCTTCGAGGCCATGACCAAGGCCGTCCGGCTGATCAAGGACGGGGCCCGGTTCATCTGCACCAACCCCGACGAGACCGGCCCGTCCGCGCAGGGCCCGCTACCCGCGACCGGTGCGGTCGCGGCACTGATCACCAAGGCGACCGGCAAGAAGCCGTACTTCGCGGGCAAGCCCAACCCGTTGATGATGCGCACCGGGCTGAACACGCTCAAGGCGCACTCCGAGACCAGCGCGATGATCGGCGACCGGATGGACACCGACGTCCTGGCGGGCATGGAAGCGGGGATGCAGACGTTCCTGGTGCTCACCGGACTGACCGCGCGGGAGGACGTCGACCGGTTCCCGTTCCGCCCCTCCCACGTCGTGAACTCGATCGCGGACCTCGTCGACCTCGTCTGACGCCCGGCCCGGCCCGACGCCTGTCTGGACGAAAGGGTGCCTCCGCTGCCTGTACGGCGCAGGAACCGCCCCCGTACGGAGTAGTCGGGGGTCCCGTCCGGATGCGCCGGAGTGTCCGCAGGTGGAGTCTCCTGGTAACGGGAGGTTCACGATGGGTTCACTACGGCTTACGCTCTGTGCCATCGCCGTCATAGCGGCCGTCCTCGGCCGCGCGGGGCACACGACGGACGCGAGGGATGTCTCCCTGACCCCGGCGTCACCGGCCCCCGGCAGTGATGTCCGGCTGGCCGTGCGGGGATGTTCCGGCACGACCGGCACCGCGGTGTCGGACGCGTTCGCCACGGACGCGCGGCTCGCCGGCAAGGAGGGCATGCTGACCGGCGACGCCCGGGTCCGCTCGTCGCTGACCCCGGGCAGGTACGGCGTCACGGTCGGCTGCGGCGGGCACGAGGTCAAGGGCGTCGTCACCGTCGGCGAGCCGACGGCGTCCGCACCGCACGCGCCGACGGGCCCGGCCGCTCCGCACGCCCCGACCGGACCGGCCCGCCCGGCGGCGCCCAGCACCCCCTCCCCCCGGCTCCACCTCTCCCCGCCGAACGCCCCCTCCTCGCCCGTCGCGCCGGTGCGTGCGGGCGGCGGCGGTACCGCGGGGCAGGCGCCGGAGTCCGGCGAGGCCCGGAGTAGCGGACCTGGCATCCGGCAGGCGGTCATCGGCCTCGTCCTCGCGAGCGTCGCCGCCGTCGTGGTCGCCGTCCGGAGTATCCGTCGAGGCCGCGGCAAGGAGTGAACCGTGTCCGAGCGTGAATGTTCCTATGGCACCGGGCGCCTGGTGATGGGTGTCGTCTGGGCGGTTCTGCTGCTCGGGCTGTGGGTGTGGGGCCGTGAGGTGACCGGCGTACGCGAGGGCGTCTTTGCACCGGCCACCGGCGACATGGCCGCCGCCGGCCGGCCCTCGGACGCCGAACCGCCGCCCACCGCCGAGCCGTTGGGGCAGTCCGCGCCGAGGCGCCTCGACATCCCCGTCATAGGGGTGCGCGCACCGGTCGTCGCGCGCGGCCTGGACCCGCGGGGCGCGATCGAGCCGCCGCCCTTCGACCAGCCGGGCACGGTCGGGTGGTACGCGGCCGGGGCGAAACCCGGGGCGGCCGGCACCGCGCTGTTCGTCGGGCACGTCGACACCCGGACCGGACCCGGGGTCTTCTACAAGCTCAGCACGCTGCGGCCGGGTGCCACGGTGCGGGTGGTCCGAGACGACAACCGCGTCGCCGAGTTCACCGTCGAGGACGTCCAGGTCCTCCCTCGCGACGGCTTCGACGCCCGGCGGGCCTACGGGCCACGGCAACCGGGCCGCGCCGAGCTACGGCTGATCACCTGCGGCGGCACCTACGACCGGGCGAGCCACGCGTACTCGGCGAACGTGGTCGTGTCGGCGTATCTGACGGGCTAGGGCCTGTATGGAGTTGTGATCTGGATCAGGGAGCGGGGCGTGGTGCGTGCGATCGCAAGGCGCCGGAATGCCCTCGTAGCGGCGCTACGAGGGCATTCCGGCAACGCGGCGAGCGTGCGTGCCACGCCCCGCGAGCCCAGATCACAACTCCATACAGGCCCTGGTGCCTGCCGAGGCACCAGTCGTGCTGTCCCGGCAGGTCGGTGAGGCGGCGGGGACCGTGACCGCCGCCGGGAGGCGGGCTGTAACAGCTCGCCGAAAAGGGCCGGAGAACTCGTGGGCGGTGGGGAAGTTATGTCAGGCTTGAGCCATAAAGCGGTGCACCCAAAGGGGAGTTGGATGTACAAAACGACGGGTGGACGGGCTCGGGCCGCCATGGCCGCGGTGGGGGCCGCGCTGTTGCTGGCCGGTTGTTCCTCCTCCGGGGGCGGGGACGGCAAGGACGACGCAGGCGCCGCGATCACCCAGCGGCCGAAGGACTCCGACCCGTTCTGGGTCAACCCGGACGGGAACGCGGCACGGCAGGTCGCCGCGTTGGAGAAAGCCGGGAAGAAGACCGAGGCGGACCGCATCAGAAAGATCGCCCAGCAGCCGACGGGGGAGTGGATCGGTCCGGAGAACCCCGAGGCGGAGGCGCAGGGATTCACCGAGGCCGCCGAGAAGGCGGACCGGACCGCGATCCTCGTCCTCTACGACATCCCGCACCGCGACTGCGGGCAGTTCTCGCAGGGCGGCGCGGCGGACGGCAACGCGTACCGCACGTGGATCGACGGCGTGGCACGGGGCATCGGGAACCGGCACGCGACGGTGATCCTGGAGCCGGACGGGGTGCTGCACATGGTGGACGGATGCACCCCGGACGAGTTCCACGAGGAGCGGTACGACCTGCTCAAGGGCGCGATCGCCAAGCTCAAGGCGCTGCCGAACACCAAGGTGTACCTGGACGCGGGCAACCCTGGCTGGCAGCACCCCGACCAGATCTTCGAGCCGCTCCAGCGGGCCGGCGTCGCACAGGCGGACGGCTTCGCGGTGAACGTCTCCAACTTCTACTCGACGCAGGACTCGATCGCGTACGGCAAGCAGTTGTCGGCGAAGGTCGGCGGAAAGCACTTCGTGATCGACACGAGCCGCAACGGCAACGGCCCGTACACGGCGGGCGATCCACGTCAGCGCTGGTGCAACCCGCCGGGCCGGGCGCTGGGCGAGGCCCCGACGACGCACACGGCGGACCCACTGGTGGAGGCCTACCTGTGGGTCAAGCGCCCCGGGGAGTCGGACGGCACCTGCAAGGGGGGACCGAAGGCCGGCGAGTGGTGGACGTCGTACGCGCTCGGGCTCGCGGGGGCGGGAGCGTAGCCCTCCGCACAGAACAGGGGTGCCCTCCGCGGTGGACGCGCTGCCGGGGCACCGGACGGGGACCTACGGCACCCTGACCCACTGCGCCTTGCTCGGCGTGCCCTGGTCGTCGTCCGCGAAGAGCATGTACCAGCCGGACTGGACGAGGTTGCGGTTCTTCGGCACGGTCACCGTGACCTTGTCCCCCTTGGTGGTGAAGTCCAGGGCGATCGAGCGCTGGTCGACGTCCGTGACGTGCGTGGACGCGCTCGGCCGGATCAGCCGCACCTTCTTGATCACCGACGCGTGCTGCGATGTGAACGTGCCCGACGCGCCCCGCGCGATGGTCTGCGGGCCGCCCGACAGGGAGGGCCGGGAATCCCGGTACAGATACGGCGGTGTGTAGATCTCGAGGCGCTGCTCGAACGTGCCCGGCTTGGTGTTGGCCTTGTCGCCGTACAGCGAGTCGGAGCCGAAGAACAGCACACGGCCGTCGGGCAGCAGGATCGAACCGGAGTGGTAGTTGCGACCCACCAGCGGATCGGCCACCCGCTGGAACGTCTTGCTGTCCGGGTGGTAGAGCCGCGCCTGGTGGATGTTGGAGTCGCTGCGGCCGCGGTAGTCCTCGGAGCCGCCGGAGACCAGCACGGTGTCGTCGGGGAGGATCGAGGACTGCGGGTAGCGGGTGCCCTTCCCCAGGGCGGGGCCGTCCACGAAGTGCGGGTTCGGTGCCTTGAGGTCGATCAGCCGCGTCTTGTTGGTGGACAGCTTGGACTCACCGACCCCGCCGCCGCCGAGCACCAGGAACTTCTCGTCCTGCGCGGGCGGCAGCAGCACGGTGCCGGAGGTCTCCAGCTTGTCCGGATCGCTGAGGCCGGGCAGCTTGGTGAACCTGTTGCTGTCCACGTCCCAGATGCCGGGGTCGCGGCCCACGTCGTCCGGACCGTAGCCCGCGTTGGAGCCGGAGTAGAAGATCTTGCCGTTCTGCATCAGGAACAGCGCCGGGTAGGTCGGGAACTGCCGGATCTTCGAGGTGTACGTCCACGTCTTCGTCTTCGGGTCGAAGATCTCGTTCTTGCCCGGGACCAACTGCCCGATGTCATCGAGTCCGGAGACGCTGAGGATCTTGCCGTCGCTCAGGGTGGTGAGCGTCGGATACCAGCGGGCTTCCTTCATCGGGTCGACCTTGATGTACTTCTCGGCGACCGGATCGAACTCGAAGGCGTCCCGGATGCCCTGGAAGTCCTTCTTGTCGAGGCCGAGTTTGTTGGCGATGCCGTACGTGTTACGTGCGTCGGCGCCCGTGAGGCCCTGCACCCGGTAGTTGTCCTGGGTGCCGGTCTCGTACTTCTGGCCGCTTTGTTGCGCCTCGACGTAGATGCGGCCGACGCCGGGGTCGTTGCGCATCCACTTGCCGGTACCGGCGAACACCTTCTTCGCCCGTGGCACCAGGACCGGGTCCTTGGAGACGAAGGTCTTGCCGTTCGCCTTGCCGATGAACTTCGTCCCCGCGGGCACCGTGATCGGCTTGTCCGGGTTCTCGTTGTGGACGATCATCAGACCGCCGGCCTTGGTGACGTCACCCTTCAGCTTCTCGTACCGCTTGGTGCCGCCCGCGATCAGCAGGTTGCCGTTGGCCAACTGGGTGTGGCCGGTGCAGAACAGATCGCTGGGCGTGGGGATCTTCTTGATCGTGCCCTTGACCGGGTCCCAGATCCGGGTGTCGAACTGCTTCTTGTCGAAGTTGTCCTGGTTGTTGCCCGAGCCGGCGACCAGCAGCACTTTGCCGGTGTGCAGAAGCGCCGCATGGATCGTGTCCTGCCGGTACTCCTCGGGGAACTCGAGAAGGTCCCAATGCCCGTTCTTCGCTTTGTACTCGGGCTTGTTGATCGTGTACTGGTGATATCGCTCGGTCCCGAAGCGGTACAGCCACGGCCCGTTCATCGCGGCCAGAGCGAGGACCACCGCCGTGCCCAACGCGAAACGGCGGGCACGACGGCGGCCGGCCAGGTCTTTCATTTCTTGTGTCCCCCAAGGACGATCTGCATGGTCTGGTCAGTGCCCTCCTGTCCAGCCCAGGAGGGCTGCCGGCCCGGAGCGTGCACGCCCGCGGTCTGCTGTGGCAGCGCCGCCGCCCGTGGCTCGTCCGTGGCGGCCGGCTTCTTCTTCTCCTGCCGCAGCGCCCAGCGCCACACGAAGACGGGCGAAGCCGTGATCAGCAGGGCGAACACGGCCCAGGTGACCATCGCGGGGTGGGAGTGACCGAGGAGGAAGCCGGCGACGATCGATCCACCGAAGACCAGAATGAAGAACAGATGGATCCGGAAGGTCCCCAGCAGCGTGTCGGGACTCGTCGAATCGCCCTTGGGAGTCACCACGAACTTGCTCTTGCGGCGCAGCACGGCGTCCATCAGCGAGCGGGCGTAGACCGGCGCGGACAGCGCCGACATCACCATGCCCGCCACACCGCCGGAGCCCTCCGGCTCGTGCGGGGAGACGTTGTGCCGGCGGTTCCAGATGTACAGGCCGATCTGCAGCGCCGACGCGTTGCCGTACAGCATCAGCCAGACCGTCGGGTCGATGTTCACGCCCGAGGCGCCGAGGCCCAGGAACAGCGCGCAGCTCAGCGCGGCCAGGATCCAGTTGAGGGCGGACATCGGGTAGAAGATGATCATCATGGTGTAGTTGAAGAGCTTGCCCGGCGGCAGCGAGAAGAAGCCCTTCCAGTACTGCTTGAGGATCGTCTCGTAGGTGCCTCGCGACCAGCGCAGTTGCTGGGTGAAGAAGTCCGTCCAGGCGCTGGGGCCCTCGCCGACCGCGAGAACGTCCGGGGTGTAGACCGACTTCCACTTCCTGCCGGTGACCGGGTTCCTGTGGCGGTGCATCTCGAAGCCGGTCGCCATGTCCTCGGTGATCGAGTCGTACAGACCGCCGATCTGCTTGAGCGCCTTGATCCGTACGGCGTTGGAGGTGCCGACGAACATCGGGGCGCCGTAGCGGTTGCCGGCCCGCTGGATCAGCGCGTGGAAGAGGAACTGCTGTGACTCGGCGGCCTTGGTGACGAAGGTGTCGTAGTTGCCGTAGACCTGCGGACCGATGACGAAGCCGACGTCCGGGTCGCGGAAGAAGCCCAGCATCCGCTCCAGGTAGTTGGGCAGCGGTACGTGGTCGGTGTCGACGGAGGCGAAGTAGTCGTACTCGTCGCCGTGCTCCTGGAGCCAGGCGTTGTAGTTGCCGTGCTTCGTCTTGGCGCGGTGCGGGCCCTTCGGCTGGTTCCACTGCGCGACGCCCTTGCGGCTGAAGTGATGCACGCCCAGGCGCTCGCAGACCGCCTTGACCTCCTGATCGTCGCCCTCGTCGAGGAGCCACACGTGCAGAAGGCCCCGGTGGCGCAGCCTGACGGCGGCCTTCAGGGTCTTCGTCACCATCGACAGCGGTTCCTTGCCCGGGACATAGGTGGTGATGAAGGCGACTCTTGTGCCGGTCTCGGGCACCACCGGGATCGGGTCACGGGCGACCAGCGTCGCGTGCGCGTTCGACAGCACGTTCATGCAGCGGAAGAACTCGATCAGACCGATCGAGACGAGCATCACGATGTCGAGGGCCGGCAGGAAGCTGTAGGTGGGGTGGTCGCGTTCGGTCCAGTGTTCGGGCTGGAGCAGCCAGGCGAACAGGACCAGCGACAGCAGTGGCGCCGCACCCAGCATGAGGGCGGCGCGGATGCGGTGCGGTTCCTGGGAGAGTAATGAGCGGTACTGGACTTTGTACGGCTTGGCCGGGTCCGGCTGGGTGAGAGGTCCTGCCAGCCTGCTGTAGTGCTCGTAGTCGTATCTCGGCAGCGTCCTGCGTATCCGGCGGAAGGTGCCGGTGTGGCCGGTGTGGTGCGATGGCCTCCTGAACTGGGTCGTCTCTGACGGGTCGAAGTTCGGCCGGGCGCCCGTCGGCGTCATGAGTTGTCCCCCCGCGCGCACAGCGGCGCGTGTTCGTCGGTCTTTCGCCCGCAGTGGTCCTGCGTCGACCAAGGCGGACGGGTCAGTGGCGGGTTGGCGTCACGGTGCGTCTTTCCCCCATACCGGCACGAAAACCCGACCTTCCGGTTGCAGCGAAGCCCCCCTCGGCATCCGTCAGGCGAGGCCCCCATCCCCGCGCGGCGCAACCGGTCCGGACCGCCAACTGCCCCGCAGCGGCGATTCCTTGGAGCCCAGGGTTCTACGGCGTCCGCCATGATCGCAAGATGCGAAACACGGTGTTTACCGGTCATACCGGCTCATTGAGATGCTTGTTGGCGTTGTTTGGTGCGAGTGTGGTCAGCTGTGTGTACGGATGTGGATGATGTGTTCCCTTACGGGTCGGTGATCGTCCGCTGATCGATCATCCTGGACCGCGCCGCGTCGAGGGTCTCCCGGTGTCGCCGACCAGTGGTGTCCTCCGGCGCGACGGAACACAAAAAGGCCCCTCGCTTTCGCGAGGGGCCTTCCTGGTCGTGCGCCGCCAGGGACTCGAACCCCGGACCCGCTGATTAAGAGTCAGCTGCTCTAACCAACTGAGCTAGCGGCGCCTGCTGACCTGGATAACTCTACCCGACGTCGAGGGGTGCTCCCGACCGTGGAGCCAGGTGGCGGCACCCGTCCGGAGGTGGCCGTACTCCGGGCAGACGGAGCCCGTACATCGTTCGGACCGTCAACATGCGGCTCTGGCGAGCGGTTGGGAAACTGGCGAAAGTGTAGAAAATATGACAATTCAATCCGAATGAGGGCCGGGAACGTAAGGGGCGTCGCATGTGGCCACGGGTGTTCAACGAAGTCCATCCGGCGAAAGGAGAGTGCGACCACCCGGGGTGCGTTCCCGGTCGGCGCCGTGTCCCCTGTTCCTCTGCCTTCCGGCCGGTCGGCCGCCCGGTGGCTCGCGGCGCCCTGGCCCTCGCCGCCGTCGGCATGGTCCTCGGCGTAGGTCATGCGGCGCCCGTCGGTGCGGCCGCTCATGCGCCGTTGCGGCCGGGCGTTCCCGCGGACGAGGAGCACCCCGAGACTCCGCAGGGGCGCCCGGTTTTGCTGTACGGCGGCCTGGGAGGGGCGCCGGATCCTGCCCTGCGGGCGAGGATCACCCGCCCGGAGATCATCGGGAGGGCCAGGAAATGGGTCGCCGCCAAGGTTCCGTACCGCATGGACGAGTACTGGTCGGACGGCTACCGGCAGGACTGTTCCGGCTTCGTCTCGATGGCCTGGAACCTCGGCGTCAACGAATGGACGGGCAGCCTGGCCAAGTTCGGCGTGCGTGTCTCCAAGGGGAAGCTGCGACCCGGCGACATCCTCCTCTTCCATAATCCAGACAACCCCGAGAAGGGGTCGCACGTCGTCATCTTCGGCGGCTGGACGGACTCCACGCACACGTCGTACACCGCCTACGAGCAGACGCCGCCCGCCACCCGGAGGCAGTCCACCCCCTACCGCTACTGGAGCAACTCCGACCGCTATGTGCCCTACCGCTACAAACGCGTCGTCGAGAGCAAGGGCGGCCAGGCCGGCAAGAACGCGCCGGTGCCGGTGGATCCGGCGAGCCGGCCGTCCCTGAGGCCGACGGCGGGAGGGAGGTGAAGGGCGGCGCGATTGGTATGGACATGTTCAACCCGCGACCCTAGTCTGAGACTTGGTCTAGACCTGCACGGCTCGATGAACTTCCCCCACGTTCTCCAGGAGCGGCAGCATGCGCACAAGGACCAAGTGGTACGCGGCGGTGGTGGGACTCGCCACCGCGGGTACGTTCGCCCTCTCCAGCGGCACCGCCGGTGCCCACGGCTACACCGACCAGCCCCTGAGCCGACAGAAGATGTGCGCCGCGAACGGCGGCATCGTCAGTGGCTGCGGCGACATCCAGTGGGAGCCGCAGAGCGTCGAGGGCCCGAAGGGCTTCCCGGCGCTCGGTCCGAGCGATGGCCAGATCTGTTCGGCCGGCCACGCCAACTTCGGCGCCCTCGACCAGCCGAAGACACCTTCGGGCGCGGACTGGCCGACGACCAGGGTGGTCGGCGGGCAGAGCTACACCTTCCGCTGGCAGTTCACCGCCTCCCACGCCACGACCGACTTCAGGTACTACGTCACGAAGCAGGGCTGGAACCAGAACCGCGCCCTCACCCGGGCGGACCTCGACACCACCCCGTTCCTCACGGTCCCGTACGACGGCCGGCGCCCGCCGTACACGTTCAGCCACACCGGCACCCTGCCGACCGGGCTGAGCGGTCACCACCTCATCCTCGGTGTGTGGACGGTCGCGGACACCGCCAACGCGTTCTACTCCTGCGCGGACGTCACGTTCTGATCTCCTGAGGCGTGCCCACACCCCGGGCGGGTACCTTTGCCGCATGTCGTCATGATCATGGCGGCATGCGGGCAGTCGTACGGAGACCGGGGGACCTGTGGACATCTTCTTCTATGTGATACCGAGCCTGATCATCGTGGGGGCCCTGGTGGTGGCGGCCCGGGTGGTCCGCCGCTCGCTCCAGTTGAGGAGCAACTGGAACAGCGGTCTGACCGCGGAGGCGCGTTGTCTGCGCACGTACACGACGACCCGCGGCGACGCGGACGCCCGGGCGGGGCGGACGACGCTGCACCACGTGTACGAGTTCACCACCCGCGACGGCCGTGCGGTCCGCTTCGAGGAGACGAACGGGCAGGGGACGACGGTCGAGGGCGACATCGTCACCGTTCACTACACGGCGGGCCGCCCCGAACGTGCCACCGCCCACGCCCCCGCCCCCGGCAAGGCCTTCGTGGGCATGGCGGGCATCCTGATGCTTCTCGTCGTGGTCGTCGCGTTCTGTGTCGCGTTCATGGCCTCGTACAGCGAGGTCTTCGCGGGGGACGATCCGTTCGCGGGCATGCCGTAGGGCCTGTGCCGGGGGCGAGGCGGCGTGGATGACAGCCCGGGTTCGCGCGGGGTCCGCTGTACCTGGCGTTCACCGTGCTGTGCGCCACGGGGGTGTGGGTGGCGAAGCCCCCACAACGTGCGGCGGGGCCGCGCAGAAAACAACGATGGCGAACCGGTTCGCGCTTTCCGCGAACACGACTCGCCATCGCTATCGTGCGCCGCCAGGGACTCGAACCCCGGACCCGCTGATTAAGAGTCAGCTGCTCTAACCAACTGAGCTAGCGGCGCAGACTCTGTCGCTTTCGACTCTCGCGTTCGGCGACAAAAGAAATACTACCTGCTCCACAGGGGTGCTCGTGACCACCTCAGGATCGCGGGGGAGAGCGGCGCGGGCGCCGTTCCCCGGCTCAGCCGTTCTGCCGCCCGGCGCGGCCGGTGTGCGCGCTCCACCGGCGGCCGGCCGGACGGGCCGACGTCACCTTCCGCAGTCACAGGACCGCGCTGAGGAACTCCTGGGTGCGGGAGTGCTCGGGGTTGCTGAAGATCTTCTCCGGGGAGCCCGACTCGATGACACGGCCGGAGTCGAACATCAGGACGTCGTCCGAGATGTCCCGGGCGAAGTTCATCTCGTGGGTGACGCAGAGCATCGTGATGTCCGTGCTGCGGGCGATGTCACGGAGGACGTCGAGGACTCCCGCGACCAGTTCCGGGTCGAGCGCGGACGTCACCTCGTCGAGCAGGAGTACCTGCGGACGCATGGCCAGGGCTCGGGCGATCGCGACGCGCTGCTGCTGGCCGCCCGAGAGCTGGCCGGGGTGCTTGTCCAGCTGGTCGCTGAGCCCGACCAGGTCGAGCAGCTCGCGCGCCCGCTGCTCGGCCTCGTCCTTCGACAGGCCGAGAACGGTGACCGGCGCCTCGGTGATGTTCCGCAGCACCGTCATGTTCGGGAACAGGTTGAACTGCTGGAAGACCATCCCGATGTCCTTGCGGATCTCCCGGACCTGCTTGCCGTCGGCGGGGAAGAGCCGCCGCCCGGCGACCGTGATGGTCCCCTCGTCGGGCTTGGTCAGGGTCATCAGCATGCGCAGGATCGTGGTCTTCCCGGAGCCCGAGGGGCCGATCAGGGTGACGTGCTTGCCCGCGTCGACCGAGAAGCTGAGCTGGTCGAGGACCGTGTGGTCGCCGAAGCGCTTGGTGACCTGGTCGAAACGGATCAGCTCGCCGGTGGCCGTCGTGGCGCCGGCGTGGGCGTCGGATTGCTTCATGAGGGGGGTGTCAGCGGACAAGGCGTCGCTCCAGGGCTCGCAGGAGGAGGGAAGCGGGATAGGAGATCAGGACGAAGGCCACACCGATGACGGTGAGCGGCTCCGTGAACTGGAAGTGCTGCTGCGAGAAGAGTCGCGCCTCGCCGAGCATGTCGAGGACGGTGATCGCCATCAGCATCGGCGTGTCCTTGAGCATCGAGATCACGTAGTTGCCGAGCGCGGGTACGACCCGGCGGATCGCCTGCGGCAGGATCACCACCGTCCAGGTGCGCCAGGCGGGCAGGCTCAGCGCGGTGGCCGCCTCCCACTGGCCGACGGGCACGGCGTCGATGCCGGCGCGGTAGACCTGCATCGTGTACGTCGAGTAGTGCAGGCCGATCGCGACGACACCGGTGGTCAGCGCGGAGAAGGTGAGCCCCCACTCGGGCAGTACGTAGAAGAGGAAGAACAGCTGCACCAGCAGCGGGGTGTCCCGGATGAACTCCGTCACGATCCCGACCGGCCAGCGCACCCAGCGGGTGGGCGTCCGCATCAGCACCGCCCACACCAGCCCGAGCGCGAACGAGATCAGCGAGCCGAGCGCCAGCGCCTGCAGGGTGACGAGCAGGCCGTCCCAGAAGTGCGGCATGAAAGCACTGACGGCATCCCAGTCCCAGGTCATGAGACACCACCTCCGACGGGCTGCGGGACGAAGACATGGGGCTGAGGCGCCTTTCCGGCCCGCGCCTTGAGCCGGCGCTCGAGCAGCCGCATCAGCCGGGTGAGCACGAAGGCGATCACGAAGTAGATGAGCAGGACGTACGCGTAGATCTCCGCGCTCTCCTGGAGCGCGAGTCGCACGAGGTTGCCGCTGAACGCCAGGTCGCCCATGCCCATGACGGAGACCAGCGCGGTGCCCTTGAGCAGCTCCACCAGCAGGTTGCTGAACGGCGGGATCATCTCGGGCACCGCCTGCGGCAGCAGGATCTTGCGCATCCGCTGCCAGGGCGTGAAGCCCAGCGCGATCCCGCCTTCACGCTGCGCCGGGTCGACGGAGTTCAGTGCGCCGCGCACGATCTCGGCACCGTACGCCCCATAGGTCAGTCCCAGCGCGAGCGTGCCCGCCCACATCGGCACCAACTGCCAGCCGAAGGCGAGCGGCAACACGAAGAACACCCAGAAGATCATGATCAGGGCGGAGGTGCCGCGGAACACCTCGGTGTAGAAGCCGGCGACGAAGCGGACGATCCACAGCCGGTGGGTGCGCGCCATGCCGACGGCGAAGGAGACGGCCGTGGCGAGCAGCGCGCCGAACACGAGGAGCTGGAGGGTGGTCCAGACGCCCGACAGTACGAGTTCCCAGAGTCCCGAGGTCATCCGCGGCACAGCTCCTTCGCGGTCATGTTGGTCATCTCGGCCTTGGTGAAGCCGAACGGCCGCAGGATGCGGGAGAGTTCGCCGCTCGCCTTCATCTTGCTCAGCTCGGCGTTGAAGGCGTCCCGCAGCCCCGTCTCCGCGGGCCGGAAGGCGAACCCGCCGCCGTCGACGTGCGGCTTGCCCTTCACCAGGGGCGCGAACGCCTTCGTCGCCTCCGCCTTGCGGGAGTTCTTGACGACCTCGCGGGTGGTGAGCGCGGTCCCGGCGAACGCGTCGACGCGTCCGGCCTCGACGGCGTTCAGTCCGGCGACCTGGTCGGGAACGATCAGGATGTCGCTCTCCTTGTAGCCGGCCTCCACGGCGTACTGGATCTCCGCGTAGCCGGTCCCGGTGGCGAACTTCGCCTTCTTCTCGACGATGTCCCGGTAGTCGTGCAGGCCCTTCGGGTTCCCCTTGCGCACGATGAAGGAGTCGAGCATCTGGTAGTCCGGGTCGGAGAAGATCACCTGCTTGCAGCGCTCCGCGTTGATGTACATCCCGGCGGAGACGACATCGAACTGCTGGGAGTTCAGTCCCGGGATGAGCGAGCCGAACTCGGTCGGCACGGGCTGGACGCGTTCGACGCCGAGGCGCTTGAAGACGACCTTCGCCAGCTCCGGGGCCTCGCCGGTGAGCTTGCCGTTCTTGTCGATGAAGCCGAAGGGGATCTCGCCCGCGATACCGAGGCGGACCACGCCCTGGGCCTTGAGGCGGCTCAGCAGCTCGCCGCCGTGCGCGCTCGACGCCGTGGCCACGCGGCTGCAGCCGGTGGCCGCCAGCGCACCGAACGCGGCAGCACCGGCGAGTAGCGACCGGCGTGTGGTGCCGGGTGTCCCTACGTCATTCGTCCGTGGTGGAGCCATGGGCGCGCCGCTACCCGGGACTACGCCATGTATTCAAAGCAATTGCAAAGCCGCCGTATTAAGGCTGATTTGAGTGTGATTCCGGCTATCGGACCGCATCGCGCCGGGCACGCCGCCCGACGTGGCTTCAGTCACCCGAACGGCGCCTGTCGCGTGCCCGGCGGGAATAACCGTGGAACGTCTTCGGTTTTGCGACGGCGGAAGACACGACGCGCTGAGCAGGAGGCATTGTGGTGGACGAGATCCGTGGCACGGTACGGGGCAAAGCTCCCGTTCCCCTCTCGGTACTGGACCTGGTCACCGTCGGCGCCGGCCGCACCGCCTCGGACGCCCTCCGGACCAGCGTCGCCCTCTCCCGCCTCGCGGAGTCCCGTGGCTTCCACCGCTTCTGGGTCGCCGAGCACCACTCCATGCCCGGCGTGGCCTCCTCGTCGCCCGCCGTGATCCTCGCGCACCTCGCCGCCCACACGGACCGCATCCGGCTCGGCTCGGGCGGCGTGATGCTCCCGAACCACGCCCCGCTGGTCATCGCGGAACAGTTCGGCACGCTGGAGGCCATGGCGCCCGGCCGGATCGACCTGGGCCTGGGCCGTGCCCCGGGTACGGACGGCGCCACTGCCGCCGCCCTGCGTCGCACGGACCGGCTCCATGAGGGCGCCGACGACTTCCCCCAGCAGCTCGCCGAGCTGACCCGTTTCCTCGACGACGACTTCCCGGACGGGCACGCCTACGCCCGTATCCACGCGGTCCCGGGCCCGATCCAGGCCACCTCACCGGGCGGCGTCCAGTCCCCGCACCGCCCGCCGGTCTGGCTGCTCGGCTCCTCCGGGTTCAGCGCCCGCCTGGCCGGCACGCTCGGCCTGCCCTTCGCCTTCGCGCACCACTTCTCTGCGCAGAACACCGTCCCGGCGCTCGACCTGTATCGAGAGTCCTTCCGCCCCTCCGAGGTCCTCGACGCCCCGTACGCCCTCATCGGCGTCGCCGCGCTCGCCGGCGACGACGAGAGGGAGGCTCGCCGGCAGGTGAGGGCCGCCGCGCTGAGCATGATCCGGCTGCGCATGGGCCGCCCCGGACTCATCCCCACCCCTGAGGAGGCCGAGGCCTACGAGTTCGGCCCACTGGAGGAGGAGTTCGCCAGGACCTGGACCGCCAACGTGGTCCACGGCACGCCGGACGAGGTCCGCTCCGGCCTCGACGACCTCCAGAAGCGCACCGGAGCCGACGAGTTGATGCTCACGGCCAACGCGCACGGCGGGGACGCGCGCCTGCGCTCCTACGAACTGATCGCCGACGCCTACGAGTTGCCGGTCGCATGAACGCGGCGTGATCCAAACGACACGCCTCAGGTCGGGCGGCAGGCCTTGGCGTCCACCAGCGCGGAGATAAGATCCGGCGGCACCGGCCGCGAGTACAGCCACCCCTGGCCGGTGTCGCAGCCGATCCGGCGCAGACGGCTGGCCTGTTCGGAGGTCTCCACGCACTCGGCGGTGACCGTCAGCCCCAGCCGGTGGGCGAGCTGGATCATGGCCTCGACGATGACCTCGTCCGCGGGGTTCGGATGCGCGTCGGTGTCCTCGTACTGGAAGCCGCGGACGAACGAGCCGTCCAGTTTCAGCGCCGACACCGGCAGCCGGCTGAGGTAGGCGAGGTTCGAGTAGCCCGTACCGAAGTCGTCGATCGCGATGCGCACTCCCATGTCGCTGAGTGCCTGGAGGACCTGGAGCGGACGGCCTGCCGAGCCCATCACCGCCGACTCCGTCAGCTCCAGTTGGAGCAGATGGGGGGCGAGTCCCGTGTCCGCGAGGGTCTGTGCCACATCGGTCACCAGGTCGGAGTCCCAGACCTGACGCACCGCCACGTTCACGCTGACGAAGATCGGTGGCTCGTCCGGGCGATCCAGTTGCCAGCGGCGCGCCTGACGGCAGGCCGTCCCCAGCACCCAGCGTCCCAGCTGGACGATCGAGCCGTCTTCCTCCGCCAGCCCGATGAACCGATTCGGCGTCAGCGTGCCGAACTGCGGGTGGTGCCAGCGCACCAGCGCTTCGACCCCGCGCACTCGTCCGTCCTCCATACCCACCAACGGCTGGTACTCCAGGGCGAACTCACCCCGCTCGATGGCGGGACGCAAGCCGGAGGAGAGGGCCTGTCGTGTCATGCGGTGGGCATTGCGCTCGGGGTCGAAGAGGGTCCAGCGGGCCTTGCCGTCGGCCTTCGCCCAGTACAGCGTCGTGTCGGCCGCCTGCATCAGACCGGTCGCGGTCGTCCCGGCGGCGTGCCGCTCCACGACACCGATGGACGCGGAGACGGACAGGCGCTGGCCGGACAGGTCGAACGGTGCCTGCAGCGCCCTCAGCACCGACTCGGCCAGTTCGGCGAGTTGGTCGGTGCCCGTCGAGTCCTCGACGAGCAGCGCGAACTCGTCGCCGCCCAGCCTGGCCACCAGAGGGGTGGTGGGCCTTGTGCGGCCCGCCTCGTCCGCGCAGCGCCTCAGGCGCTCCGCGACGGCCGCGAGCAGTCGGTCGCCGACGCGGTGGCCGAACGTGTCGTTGACCGCCTTGAAGCCGTCCAGGTCCAGATAGCACAGCCCGATCCGGCCGGTGCCGCTCTCCTCGTACGCCTCGGCCTCCAGCGCGGCCGACAGGCGTTCGAAGAACAGCGTGCGGTTGGGCAGCCGGGTCATCGGGTCGTGCATCTGCAAGTGCCGTAGTCGGGCCTGGAGTTCACGGTGGGCGCTGATGTCGGTGACCGAGAGGAGCACGGGCTGCTCGGCCGCGGGCAGCGGGGTGATGGTCACGCGGACCCACAGTGAGTGTCCGTCGGGGTGTTTGAGGCGGCGTGTGCAGCGCAGTCGGGCCTGACGACCGCGCAGCATCTCGCGGTACGCGTGCCCGGTGCGGGCGTCGCAGGACAGGTCCAGCAGGTCGGCGGCGACCTTGCCGACCAGGCCGTCCGCGCCGGTGCCGAGCAGTGAGCCCATCGCCTCGTTGGCGGTGGCGACCAGGCCCGCCCGGTCGACGACGGCCATGGCGAGCGGTGCGACGGCGAACGCGGCGCCGAAGGCGGCGGGCGGGGGGCCGGGGGTCGGGGAGAGCAGGGGTCGGGTCGCGGGCGGCGAGAGTTGGTGCACTCCGGCGGGAGGCGCCGACGCCGACACGCTGACCTGGGGATGGGCATGACTCTCTGTGACGACCGGGCTGACGAGGTCTGCCGCAGGCGTCGGCCCTTCGGACGTTCCGCTCACCGCTCGCTCCCGCAGTGCACTCGTTCTTCGTACGGTTCTCGTGGGTCTCGTCGGGGTCGACGGCCGCGTGGGGAGCGGCCGTACAAGCCGTGTCCGTGCAGGAAAGTGTGCCGATCATAGAGGCTGGCCCAGAGGCCTTCCAGCCGCAGTCCAGTGTCCCGGAACCAGTACGTGTTCTGACAGATCGTTTCTGCCCGGACCTGGTCGAGTTCCTTTCGGCCACGATTGATTGTGACGTTCCGTGAGTGTTCAGGGCATCGGCCCACGTCGGCCGCCCCTCTCGGTACTCCTGCGCCGTCCTTCGAGCTCGTCTCGCGCTGCCCCTCCAGTGGCCGTCGCGGCCCCTTCTGGCCTTTCCCCCAAGTGAGGGCGTCTCACCCTTCCGGGGCAGGCAAACAGGGCATAGTAGTACCAATAAGACAAGGGTGGGTGGGGAGTTCCGTGAACCGCACCCGGAGGTCGCCGTGCCGCGTCCGCTCCCCCTCAAGGGGCCCTCCCTCGAGGCACTGAAGGGGTTCGTCCGGGGCCGGGTGCCCCTGCTGCGCGGGGTGGCGGCCGTGTTCACGTCGATGACGGCGCTGGTTTCGACCTCGCTCGTCACGGGTCCCGCGCTCGCCGAATCCCCGACGGCGGCCTGCGAACTCACGCGCACTCAGGCCCACCATTCGGAGGGTGTCGACACCTGGGACCCCGCCTACACGCGCCCCACTCGTCCGCTCGACGCGCTCATGGTCTTCCTGTCCTTCCCCGGCTCGGTGCCGGCCACCACACCGGCCCGGCTGACCGCGGACTACTTCCCGGCCACCAGCCGGTTCTTCGAGCGCTCCTCCTACGGCCGGTTCACGCTGCGCCCGCGTCCGGCGGGTCACTGGGTCCGAATGCCTCACCCTGCCGCCTTCTACGCCATACAGCGCGACTGGGACCCCGGGCGCCGGGACGCGTATCTGCGAGACGCGCTCGCCGCGGCCGGCAAGGAGGTCGACTTCTCGCGGTCCGACGTCGTCTACCTCGTGGCCGACCCGGACGCGCCCGGCGTCGACTCGGACGCCACGAAGGTCGTCAACTTCGACACCCCGCTCCGGGTGAACGGCAAGGACATCCGCCGGGTGGTCACGGTGTTCGAGAAGCATCCGCCCGACCGGCTCGTCCTCGCTCACGAGACGGGTCACGTCTTCGATCTGCCCGATCTCTACCACCGCCCCATGGACGGCAAGGGCGACTGGGACACCTATGTCGGCGACTGGGACCTCATGGGCAGCCAGTTCGGCCTGGCTCCGGACCTGTTCGCCTGGCACAAGTGGAAGCTGGGGTGGCTGGACGACCGCCAGGTGGTGTGTGTGCGGGGGTCGGGGAGCACACGTCTGACGCTGGAGCCGCTGGAGACGGCGCCGACCGGGGTGCCCCAGGCGCCGGTGGCCGCGGGTGCCCCCGGTGAGCAACCCCTGGGGGCCGGTGTACAGGCGTTCGGCTCGGGGCGCGGGACCAAGCTGGCGGTCGTGCGGACCGGGCCCGACACCGTGATCGCCGTGGAGGGGCGTGGCGCGGTGGGGAACGACGGCACGGTCTGCACGCAGGGTGTCCTCGTCTACCGCGTCCGTGGCAAGACGGAGTCCGGCGGTGGCCCGATCCAGGTGCTGGACGCTCATCCGCACTCCCGGGCGTGCCGGCACACCTCGGTCTATCCGCAGCTCGGGGACGCCCCCATGGGGGTGGGGGAGACCTTCACGGTGCCGGGGGGCGGAGTCCGGGTGGTGGTGGAGGACCGAACGGCCACCGGGTCATGGACAGTGAAGATCACGAGAACGTGAGCACGTGGCCGGATTAGGGCGGTCATGGTGGTGACCCTGAGTCCGGTGGGGCTCGTGCGCCGGATGAGCCATGCGTGCCAGGTGGTGACTGGTGTTTGCCGTTGTGGGGGAGCCCTGTGCAGAGGGCGATCAAGGTCGGGCAGCCACAGGGGCGACCCTGGCCATGCCATGCGCCAGGCGGTCTCGCGGGCCCTGGTCGCCTGGCGTTCACCGCTGTGCCCGACGGGGGTGTGGGTGGCGAAGCCCCCACAACGCGCGGCGAAGCCGCGCAGAAAACAACGATGCCGAACCGGTTCGCGCTTTCCGCGGGCCCTGGTCGCCTGGCGTTCACCGCGCTGTGCCCGATGGGGGTGTGGGTGGCGAAGCCCCCACAACGCGCGGCGAAGCCGCGCAGAAAACAACGATGCCGAACCGGTTCGCGCTTTCCGCGGGCCCTGGTCG
>NZ_JBSFLQ010000032.1:73972-98600 GCF_053599115.1 Streptomyces sp. NPDC001020
ACGCCTGGCGTTCACCGCGCTGTGCCCGACGGGGGTGTGGGTGGCGAAGCCCCCACAACGCGCGGCGAAGCCGCGCAGAAAACAACGATGGCGGATCGTGTTCGCGCTTTCCGCGAACACGATCCGCCATCGCCATCGTGCGCCGCCAGGGACTCGAACCCCGGACCCGCTGATTAAGAGTCAGCTGCTCTAACCAACTGAGCTAGCGGCGCCTGCTGACGTCCTAGACCTTAGCACCCTGGTCGACGGGAGGAAAAATCGATATCTGTACGGAGGCGGAGGCGGCGGCGCGGGCCGCTCGGACGGCGGCCCACAGGAGGACTTCCGGCCCCGGTAGCCAGGGGTGACGGGTGTCGGGCGCGACGAGCCAGCGGGACGCGAGGCGGTTCCGGGCGGTCGTGGCGGGGCGGAGCGTGGCGTGGACAGCGGGGACGGTCACGGCGTCGCCGGGGCCGTGGCACAGGAGCGGCGGTATCGCGGCGGTGCGGGTGGTGCCGGTGTGGCTCCTGTCGTTCCATTCCTCCCAGCCGAGCAGGGAGGGCAGCCGCCGGGCCGTGCCGGGCGCGGCGAACAGCAGCACTCGGCCCCGGTGCGTGGCGACGGGCCCGGAGCCCGGCCCTTCGTCCCAGAGCTGGTCCAGCATGCGCCGCCCGAAGATCGCCGGCGTGTTCACGATGTCGAACGCGGTGCCGCAGGGCAGGACGATCGGGGCGGCGGGGACCTCCGCCCAGGAGGCGAGCGTGCTGCGGGGATACCTTCCCGCGGAGGCCAGCCATGCGGCGCCTTCCGGGGTGACGCCCGCGATGTCGTACCCATCGGGAAGGGGCGTGCGGAAGGGGTCGACGGACGGCGTTCGACTGCTCATGGCAGCCAGGTCTACCCGTCGTGAGCGGTGCGTTCCACAGAGTTGCGGAAAGCCGGGACAGACGGCGGTGGTGCGGAGTAATTTGCCGTCCGGTATATGCCGGAAGGTCATTCGGGCCAGGACTCCATGCGTCCGGACCGTGTTCAGCCCAGGTTCTCGGGGCCGCTCGTGTCGCCGCCCCGCATCAGATCCCGGCCGAACTCCACCATCTTCCTGGCGTAGTCCTCGGTCCACTCGGCCTGCTCACCGATCGCGGCCGGGGTCAGCCGCTCGAGACGGCGCGGGTCGGCGAGCTGGGCCGCGGCGATCGCCTGGTACTCCACCGCCCGGTCGGCGGCCGCGCGAAACGCCTGCGCCAGCTCCGTCGCGCGCGCCAGCAGCGCCCGCGGGTCCTCGATCGACTCCAGGTCGAAGAAGTGCTCCGGATCGGAGGCCGCCTCCGCGGGCTCGAAGAGCAGGGGCGCGGGGCGTAGCCGCGGCTCGTTGCGACGCGGCGTGTGCTCCGCCATGTTTTCTCCTCATCGTGCGGTTCGAGTGGCGCCTTCGGTGGGCCACCGTCCATTGTCTCGCGGCGGCACAAGGGGGTGGGTTTGAGCGAGCACGCCGGTCGGCGCGCTCCCTCCGCCGCGCGAATCCGCGCAGATGTCGCCTCCCGGCCGCCTGGGCTGTGCGCGGGGCCGCCTCCGGCGGTGTGCCGGACTCCGCCCGGTGGACCGGTCGTGTGGTGTCCCTGCCGGACGGGCAGCGACCGATGCCCGGGTCAGGGCCGCCACGGCACCCGGTGCTCCGCGAGATGCGCCAGGACCGCGTGGTTCGCCTCCCAGCCGTCCGGGAACTTCACCGTCACTCCCAGCTGCACGGGCTCCGTCGAGGGATGGTCGTCCAGCAGTTCCGTCACCCCCGCCCGGCACACCACGATGCACGCGTGCCGGTGCCGGGACGCGAGGACGCACAGACGGCCCGTCTCCAGGTGGAACGCCGTCGCGTCCGGGCGCCCCGACAGCGGATGCAACACCACCGTCACATCGAACTCCCGGCCCTGAAGCCGGTTCGCCGTGTCCACCGTGACGTCCGGCACCCCGAGATCCGCCAGCGCAGAGCGCACCGCTGCCGCCTGGTCCCGGTGCGCCGTGCCGACGGCGATCCGGTCCGCGGTCAGTGCCACCGGCTCCTCGGCCCGCTCCGAGACCGCCGCCCCACCCCGGTCCAGCAGCCGCCGTACGACCCGGGCCACCGCCCGCACCGCCTCGGGATCCGTCCGTGGCGTGTGCCGGGCGGGCAGCTCCAGCAGCCCCCAGCCCGTCAGCGCCGCCTCGTCGATCACCCGGTCGGGACCCGAGCCGTCCGAGGCCACCGCGAACGCGAGCCGCCGGTCCCCGTGCCCCGTTCCGCTGCGGAACGGCGTGTACGGGTAGAACGCGTCCGACACCAGTGGCGCCGCCGACGCGGGCAGTCGCCACGACACCGGCAGCCGGTGCTGGGGCAACTCGGGGTTGTGGGCCAGGAGCGTCGTCACCGCGGACGCCGACGGGTCGTACGACAGCCCGGCCCACTGCTCCGCGCCCACGATCGCGAACGGGTCCAACTGGCCGGGGTCACCGACGAACAGCGCCCGTTCGAACAGGCCGGCCACCGCCAGCAGCGCGTCCGAGCGCATCTGGTACGCCTCGTCGACGATCGCGTGCCGCCAGGGCTCGACGTCCTTGACGTGCGCCCACTTGGCGGCGGTCGAGATGACGACGTCCAGGCCCGCCAGATCGCCCGCCTTCGTCGACTTGCGGACGTTCGGCAGGTCGTCGAGCGCCTTGTCGTAGGGGTCCGGGTCGCTGCTGTGCAGCCGGCCGACCGGAAGGTCGGGGTTCTTCTCCGCCAGCCGCAGCACCAGATCGTCCACCTGCGCGTTCGTCTGTGCGATCACCATCAACGGGCGTCCGGCGGCCGCGAGTTCGAGCGCCGCCCTGACGACCAGCGTCGACTTCCCGGCGCCCGGGGGCGAGTCGACGACGACCCCGCGGTGTGCGCCGTGCAGCGTGTCACGGAGGATCGCGTCGGTGGCACGGGCGGCCGCGACCCCCGGATCGAACGCATGGCCGCGGTTGCCGTCCGCTGCGAACAGGGCGGTCACAGTACGTCCTCCTCGGTCACCGGGTCCGGTTGCGGTACGGCGTCGGCCTCACCCGGAGGCCCGCCGTGGGTCCACGGGGTCTGCTCCGGCTCGGGCAGCTTCGCCCCGCCGCGCTGTTCGTGCTCGAAGAGCGTGAAGCAGAGGCGGTCGCCCTTCTCGGGGACGGACCCGGCCTCCGGTTCCTTGCCGCGGCCCATCTTGTCGACGATGCGCAGGACCACGAACCAGTCCCTCGCACCGTCCTGGTCCGGTCCCTCGTATCCGACGAACTCGGCCGCCTGCGGCTTCCCGTTCAGTGACCGGTACACCTTCGTGCGCTCCCCGAGATGCGGCCGGTCCTCGGTCCGTACGGTCACCAGGGGGCGCGGGCTCGGCCGCTTGCCCTCGCTGTACGCCATCACCACGTCCGTGACCTCGCCCGCGAACGCCTCCCCGGAAAGCCGCCGCCCGGCCATGACGAGCGGGTCGTCGAGCGCCTCCTGGGCCTCCAGACGGGCCTGTTCGCGCTCGCGCGTGGCCAGCTTGTTCGCCGCTGTGACCGCGTCGTCGCGGCGCGGCTGCGGAGGTTCCCCGGCGGCGACCCGGTCGCGGTGACCGGTGAACGACCAGCGGTCCCGCGTCCACCGGTCCGCGACGTGGCCGCCCTCGGGCAGCGCCCGCAACAGGTCGAGCCCGTGCCACACCGCGTCCCAGGTGGGACGCGTACGGCTCGCGACGAGCGCACGGATCTCCCGCTCGGCGGCGGTGAGTTCACCGAAGCGGTCGTCCGCCTCGACGCCGTCCTCGGCGGCGGCGAGCCGGGTGCGTGCCCGGTCGTAGCGGTCGATGGCCGGGGCGAGCAGCTTGTTGTCGAAGGCCGGGTCGGTGGCGGGGCCCGCCGGCGGGCACAGCAACTGGCCGGCCTCGTCCCGTGCCAACTCGGCCCGCGCCGCCGCGTCCGCGCCCGAGGCGCCGGGCGGCGGGTCGATGCAGGCGAGCAGTGCGCCCAGGTGCTGGTCCTCCAGGCTGGACTGGCCGCTCGCCCAGTGCCGTCCCAGCACCTCGGTGAGGGCGAGCAGCAGCGAGGAGCCGGGGACCCGGGCGCGTTCCCCGTAGTGGGTGAGCCAGCGGCCCAGCAGTGGTACCCGCGGCGGCGCCGGATGCGGGGCCTCGGGGTCCTGTTCGGCGGTGCGGCTGAAGCGCATGGAACGCCCGAGGAGCCGTACGAAGTCGATGCCCGCCCGACTCGGCACGATCAGTTGCGGCGCGTCCGCGCACAGTTCCACCTCGACCTTGACCCGCTTGCCGGTCGTCGGGTCGGTCTCGGTGCGCTCGGTGAGCTCGACCGCGTCGGCGTACGCGTCGATGCAGGGCAGCACGACATCCGCGAGGTCGGCGAGGAACGCGAATCGCAGGTCGCGGTCGCGCGGCTGCGGCACCACGAGCAGCCGGGGCGCGTCCCGATCGGTGCCGACGAGCGCGCCCAGCGGCGCCCCGGCCTCCCCGGCGGTGGTGAGCGGCACGAAGACGAGGGGCCGCTCGGACAGGTGCCGGTGCCGGACGGTGGCGGCGGGCTGGGCACGCCCGGACCGCACGGCCTCCAGCCGGGCGAGCGTGGCGATCAGCGACACAGGGCGTCCTCCCGGCCGGCGAGTGCTTCCGCCCGCAGTTCGGCCGCCCTGCGCAGCGCGGCCACCGTCGGGTCGTCCGGGTCTCCGGCCTCCCCGTGGGCGGCGGCCAGCACGTCGTCCACCGTCGTCAGGCCGCCCAGCTCGGCGCGCAGCGACCGCCCCACGGACGTCACCGCGCCCTGGGCGCGGGAGCGGTCGCGGCAGTGGAAGGCCAGTTCGCAGGCGGCCAGGCACTCGGGCGCGTACGTCGCCGGTACCGCTTCGACGGCGGCTTCCAGCTCCTCCTGGGGGAGGTCGGGTGCGAAGCACGTGCCCTCGGGGAGCGTGTCGGTGATCTCCTCGATGCGGGTGAGGCGGGCCAGCTGCCGCCGGGTGACCGCGCGCTGCTTGCGGATGTCGACGGGTGAGGCGGCCGGCAGGTTGGAGAAGTCCTTCGGGCAGACCAGCAGGACCCGGTGGCGCACCACGGGCGCCGGGGCGGCCCCGGCGGATCCCTCGACGCCCGCGCCGAGGCGGGCGGCGACTGCCTCCAGCGCCAGCACGTACACCGCGGACTGGCGGGCGGCAGCGCCCACCTTCGCCGGATCCGCCGAACCGTCCAGCAGCGGGAAGGACTTGATCTCCACGACGGTCCAGCTACCGTCCGGGTGGACGACCACCGCGTCCGGCTCGAGGAACGCGGGTGAGCCCGCCACGTCGAGGGCGAGCATGGGGTGGTCGAGCAGTGCCCAGGAGCGCGCCTCGGTGGCCTCGCGCAGCGCCAGCGCTGTACGGGCCGTGCGTCCCTGAGGGCCGTCGGCCGCGAGATCGGGGGCGAGGGCCGCGGCCGGGGCCTCGACGGTGGGGTCCAGCCTCTCGTGCACCAGCCGCAGCAGCTCCGCGCCGCCGTCCGCCTTGACCCGGGCCTCGAACGCGTTGCCCCGCATGAAGGCGAACTGCGACTGTCCGAACGCCGACGGCGCGCCCAGCGCGTCCGCCAGCACCGCCTTGTTCACCCCCGCCCCGTCCAGAAGCGCGCGCCGTCTGCACCCGGGGTTGGCCGCGAGCGCGGCGAGGGCGCGCGCGTCGAGCGCCTTGGGCGGTACGGAAGGGCCGCGCAGCTCAGCGAGTCGGTGCCGCAGCGCCGTCGCCCGCGTCCGCGGGAGAGGCACCCGGCTCGGCTCCCGGCTCGTGGCGGGAGGTGCGCTGTCGGGGAATTCGCTCACCCGTCGAAGTCTGGCACCCGGCACTGACAACGGAGGAACCCGCGGCCGGTGAGGTCTCCGTGACGGGGGTGAACCGCGCCCGCAGCCGAGCCGTGATCGCGCTCTGCAGGCGCATCATCGGACGGGTCAGCAGAAGGCCGACGCCCATCACGGCGCAGCCCGCGACCGCGTCGAGGAAGTAGTGGTTGGCGGTGCCCATCACGACGATGCCGGTCAGCAGCGGATACGCGACGCCCACGGCCTTGGCCCAGCGCGTGCCGCCGTACCGCCACAGCATCACCCCGCACCACAGCGCCCAACCGACGTGCAGGCTCGGCATCGCCGCGTACTGGTTCGTCATGCCGCCCAGGCCTCGCGGCGCGCTCGCCTCGCCGCCCCACCAGCCGTACGAGCTGTACTGGGCCATCGTGTCGACGAAGCCGTGGCCGGTGGCGAGCAGGCGGGGCGGACAGGTCGGCAGCAGGGTGAAGCCGATCAGGCCGATGAGCGTGGATGTCATCAGCCAGGTGCGCATCGTGCGGTAGACGGCCGCCCGGCGTTTGAACAGCCATATCAGGATCACGGGGGTGACCAGGTAGTGCAGTGACGCGTACCAGAAGTCGGCCGGTACGCCGAGCCACGCCTCGCGGGTGAAGAGACGGTTCAGCGGGTGCTCGGCGTTGATGTGCAGTACCTGCTCCAGGCGCAGGATCGCCAGGCCGTGGTCGACGGCGGTGGAGACGTCACCCCGGGCGAGGAGCCGGCCGGCGGAGTACGAGGCGTACACCACGAGGATCAACGGCAGCTCGGTCCACCAACGCAGACGGGCCCATGGGATCACCCCGGTGCCTGCTGTCTCGGCCTGAGGCATCCGAATTCGCCCTCCCCCTTCTGCTGTGCTCCCGCACCCGGTCGTGTCACCTTACGGTGTATGCGTCGGCCTTGGTCGGGCCGCCCCCAGCCCTGATAGACGCGCACACCGGCTCCCCGGGTTGCCCGCGACCGGGGTGCGCGATGATGGGTGAGCTACCTGCTGATTCCTCCCGGAAGGCCTCCCATGGCACCACGCATCCTGCTGGCCCGGCACGGACAGACGTCATGGTCACTGTCCGGCAAGCACACCGGCAGGACCGACGTGCCACTCCTGGAGGAGGGGCGGCTGGGCGCCAAGCTCCTGGGAGAGCGGCTGCACCGGGCACCGCTGGAGGGGCTGCCCGGCGTCGAGGTGCGTACGAGTCCGCTGGCACGCGCGCGTGAGACGTGCGAACTCGCCGGGTTCGGCGAACGCGCGCGTGCCTGGGACACGTTGCTGGAGTGGGACTACGGAGCGTACGAGGGCATGACGCCTGCCGAGATCCAGGCGATCCGGCCGGGCTGGCTCATCTGGCGCGACGGCGTCCCCGAAGGGGAGACGGTGACCGAGGTCACCGCGCGCGCGGACGAGGTCGTGGCCTGGGCCCGCGCGGCGGACCGTGACGTCCTGGTCTTCGCGCACGGCCACATCCTGCGCTCCATCGGCGCGCGCTGGCTGGGACTGCCGCTGGGCTTCGCCGCGCGGATCAGGCTCAACCCGACGTCCCTGTCGGTGCTGGGCTGGGCCTATGGAGAGCCGGCGATCGAGTCCTGGAACGACTGCGGACATCTCACGCTCTAGGTATCACGACAGGGCCGCCCCGCAGCCCATGCGAGGCTGTGACGCGTGCCGGTCCAGGAACGCCGACACACCGGACGCGCGGCGGTGCGGCAGCAGCACCCTGGCCGTGCCCGCCAGCATCGTCTGGATCCTGGACGACTGGACCTCGTCCAGCAGCTCCAGCACACGCAGGCCGGCCGCGGCCGCCTCGTCGGGGTGGCCCCAGCGGGCCAGGTCGTCGGCCAGTTCCGCCGTGTACAGGGCGATGTTCCGGGTGAAGTGCGGGTCCTGGAGCTCGGTGGCACGCCGGGCGTGCCGGGCCGCGCGCGGCCAGTCGCCCAGCGTCGACCAGCACTGCGCCTCCAGACCCTCCAGTTCGGCCTCTCCGTAGAAGGTCATCCACTCGGGGTCCGCGTCCGAAGGCCCCTGCCCGAAGAGCGCCTGCGCCCGGACCAGGGACTGCTCGCAGCCCGCCCGGTCCGCGAGCCCCGCCCAGCCGCCCGCCTCCCGCAGCGCGAGCAGTGACATCAGGCGGTGCGAGCCGAGCGAGCGGGCCGCGCGCTGGGCCGCCTGCGCCGCCCGTACTGCTTCCCGCGGCCGGCCCGCGTCGCGTGCGAGGAACGCCGTGTTGCAGAACGCGTGCGCCTCCAGGGCCGCGTCGTGGGACATCCGGGACGTTGCCAGTGCCTCCGCGTAGTGCGAACGGGCGTCGTCGAAGCGCCCCGAGTCGTGTGCCAACCACCCCACCGAGATGGCCAGTTCACCCGCGCCCGAGTACAGCCGGTCCGCGACCGCCTGCCGGGTCGTACCTGCGTCGAGCAGGGCGTAAGCGGTGCGCAGGGGGGCCGCCGCACGACGGTAGAGGCCGTCCGCGCCGTGCCGGTCGTCGAGCACCCGGATCCTGCGCACGGCGTCCTCGAGCGCGTGCGCCTCGGACGAACCCGCGCGGTGGACGGGGCGTTCGGCGGCCACTGCCGGGTCACCGAAGGTGAGCCCGACAGGGCCCAGGGAGGCGGCCGCCACCGTGGCGGTGCCGCCGGTCATGAATGCGCGACGCCGCACGTCGCTCTCCTTGTGGCTCTGTTCGTCGTACGCGTGCGTGCCGTACGACTCCTGCATCTCGTAACTGTTGTGGGGGTCATAGGTCTCGTACGCATCACCAGTCTCACCCGGGGCGTACGGACGGCTGTCGATGTGTTCAGGGAGCGCTCCTGTGGCGGTGCGCGCCCCTCGGCCGCGTACCGCGGAGCGGGGCGCGAATCCCAGGTCCGCGAGCGTGCGACCCGGGAACATGTGCAGGAACACCCGTTCGTAGGCGTAGTTGGGGCAACGGATCTCTCCCGCCTCGACGCGTCCGATGTACCGCGCGTCACAGCTGACCCGCTCGCCGATCTCGCGTGCGGCCCGCCGTACGGCCGCGGCGAACTCGCCCGGGGAGCGCTGTCCGCGCAGCCGCCGGAAGGCGAGATTCGGCCGTGGTGGCCGGGGGGAAGGGAACGAGGTCATGGCCGGGCCCTCTCGTGCGAACCGTCGAACCATGCCGGATCCGGGATGAGTCGTCCGCGTGGTGCCAGTTGGTTCCCTGCGTCCGGCGGTGCAAGAAGGTACCTTCCCCGCGGGTGTCATCATGCGAGGTTTCGCTACAAACCGGATATCTCACGCACGATCTGCCATGAACTGCCATCCTTTGCGGCAGTGTTGTGCCGTAGCCCTTGACGTTCCGAAGCGTTGAACCCCACGGACCGGGAGCCCCCCCGAACTCCCGACCCAACTCACCCGTCGAGGAGGGGTTCAGTGTCGGAGGCCGGGATGCAGACCAGGCAGAGCACCGAGTTCCGTATCCAGCCGTCGAGCGCACGGCCCGTGCCGGAGTGCGGCGCACCGCCGCAGGAGGGCCCCGACCTTGTGACCGTCCCGGCCCGGCAGGGACTGGAAGCCGTCGACATCCTCCGTCGCGGGGCGGCCGACTGCGTCGGACCCGTCCTCCACGACGACGGCTGTGACACCCTCGGCTTCCTGGTCCCGCCCGGTACCGCCGACGCGTGGGACCTCCCGGGCAGTACCTGCACACAGACGCAGGGGCGCGGCATGAGCCTCGTCGCCCCGGAGCCCCCTCTCGAGGGCACGGGCTGGCTGCTTCCGCCCGGCGACGCGGAAGCGGCCACGGACCCGGCAGTGCTGCGGAAGGCCCTCGGGGAGGCGGCCCGGCTGATCGAGGCGGCGGACAACTGTCAGTAGGCCGGACACCCCGCTCACGGCGGCATCCGGGACGCCTCGGCCGGGGAGCCCCACGCCCTGGGGCCTGCGTCGCCGACCTGCGTGGGAACCGTGGGACGCCGCCGGTGGACCGCCTCCCGCGGTCAGCCCCGATAATGGCGGGATGGGCAGGTCATCACGGAGCACGCGGCGCAGGGAGGCCGTCGAGGCCGTCGTCGAGGCGGTGGACGGCGGGCTCGCGGAGCTGATCCCCGACCGTGACAGGGCATGTGCCTGGACCCTCCTCATCGACGGCGCCCCCCAGTCGCACGTCGACCTCGACGACCCCGGGTGCCTGAGCTTCGAGTACCAGCGCCGCCTCGGCCATGTCATAGACCTGGCCGCGCCGCCCGGCCGGCCCCTGCACGTCGTGCACCTCGGCGGCGGCGCGTTCACCCTCGCCCGCTACACCGCAGCCACCCGCCCCCGTTCCACCCAGCAGATCGTCGAGCGGGACGCGGCACTCGTCCAACTCGTCCGTCGCGCACTGCCGCTGGATCCCGGCGCCCGCATCCGAGTGCGCTCCACGGACGCCCGCGCGGGGCTCGCGAAGGTGCCGGACGGCTGGGCGGACCTCGTCATCACCGATGTGTTCAGCGGGGCGCGCACGCCGGCGCACCTGACGTCGGTCGAGTTCCTCGCGGATGTCCGCCGGGCGCTGAAGGAGGGCGGCCTGTACGCGGCCAACCTCACCGACGGCCCGCCGCTTGCCCATCTGCGGGGCCAGATCTCTACCGCGGCGGCCGTCTTCCCCGAACTCGCGCTGGTCGCCGACGCGGCAGTCCTGCGCGGCAGGCGCTTCGGCAACGCCGTCCTGGTCGCCTCCGGCCACCCGATCCCGGTCGCCGAACTGACCCGCCGCGCCGCCTCGGACCCGCAACCCGCGCGCGTGGAACACGGCAGGGCGCTGACCGACTTCACGGGCGGCGCCCCGAGGGTCACGGACGCCGCCGCTGTGGCATCACCGGCACCGCCGCCGTCGGCCTTCCACTGACTCCGGCGGCCGGCTCACCGCCGCCGGGGCACGGCACCTCCCTGCCGCGCCGCGCCCCGTGCGGTCAGTCCTCCACCGGCGGCAGCTCTCCCGTCCGTGCCGCCCGCCCGTACCAGTGCGCGCTCGACTTCGGCGTGCGCTCCAGCGTCGTGTAGTCCACGTACACGGCGCCGAACCGCTTCTCGTAGCCGTACGACCATTCGAAGTTGTCCATCAGGGACCACAGGTAGTAGCCACGCACGTCCGCGCCGTCCGTGATCGCCCGGCGGACCGCGGACAGATGACCGTGCAGATACGCGATCCGCTCCGGGTCGCGCACCTGCCCGTCCGGGTCCGGCTTGTCGTCGTACGCCGCGCCGTTCTCCGTCACGTACAGCGGCAGGCCCGGCGCCTCCCGGGTGTACCGCATGAGCAGCTCGTGGATCCCGGTCGGGTCGACGCTCCAGCCCATCTCCGTCCGCACGCCCGGCGGGTGATGGAACGCCACATCGTCCGCTCCCGGCCACGGTGAATGCGCGCTCGCACCGTGTCCGTCCGCCCGCGGCCCGCTCGTGCCCGGCTGAGAAACCGCCGACACCAGTGCCGGGGTGTAGTAGTTGAGGCCGAGGGCGTCCAGCGGCTGGTGGATCGCCTTCAGGTCTTCGGCCCGGACGTAGGACCAGTCGGTGATCCGCGACGTCGCCGCCGACAGGGTCGCGGGGTACGCCCCGTGCAGCATCGGGCCGTGGAAGACGCCGTTCGCCAGGTCGTCGATCTTCCGGCCCGCCGCCAGATCCGCGGGATCCTCCGAAACCGTCCTGACCACCGCGGAGTTGAGGCTCACGGCGACCGTGTTACGGGCAGGCATCGCCGACCTCAGCGCGGCAGCGCCCAGACCGTGCGCCAGGTTCAGATGGTGCGCCGCCCGGAGCGCCGCCGCCGCGTCCGTACGGCCGGGGGCGTGGACCCCGGAGCCGTAGCCGAGGAACGCGCTGCACCACGGCTCGTTCAGCGTGATCCACTGCTCCACGCGATCGCCCAGCGCCTCGCCCATGATCCGGGCGTACTCGGCGAACCGGTACGCCGTGTCCCGCTGTGGCCAGCCGCCCGCGTCCTCCAACTCCTGCGGCAGATCCCAGTGGTAGAGGGTGAGCGCGGGCTTGATGCCATGGGCGAGCAGGTCGTCCACGAGACGGCGGTAGAAGTCCAGGCCCCGCTGGACCGCGGGCCCCCGGCCTGTCGGCTGCACGCGCGGCCAGGAGACCGAGAAGCGGTACGCCGTCAGGCCAAGATCGGCCATCAACGCGACGTCCTCGCGGTAGCGGTGGTAGTGGTCGACAGCGGTGTCACCACTGTCGCCGCCGGCTGTTTTGCCCGGCGTATGGCTGAAGGTGTCCCAGATGGAGGGGGTGCGGCCGTCCTCCCGCACCGCCCCCTCGATCTGGTACGCGGAAGTCGCCGCGCCCCAGAGGAAGGAGGGAGGAAAGGTCACCGGGGTGACGTTGTCAGACATGGAAGCGCTCCCATAGGTGGTCGTGGAAAGCCGGCGGATGGCCGGATAGGGGATGAGGGGCCCAGGCGACGGGGACCCAGTGCCCTGGCGGGCACCAGGCCCTCTTGATCGGCGTCAGCCCTTGACGGCGCCCTGCATGATGCCGCCCACGATCTGCCTGCCGAAGATCGCGAAGACCAGTAGCAGCGGCAGCGTGCCGAGCAGCGCGCCCGCCATGATCAGGGACTGGTCCGGGGTGTAGCCGCGGCCCAGGCCCGCGACCGCCACCTGGACGGTCGGACTGCCGTTCTGCGTCAGGACCAGGAACGGCCACAGGAAGTCGTTCCACGTCTGCACGAACATCAGCATGCCGAGGACCGCCATCGCGGGCCGCGCCGCCGGGAACACCACGTGCCACATCACACGCCAACTGCTCGCGCCGTCCACCCGGGCGGCCTCGATGATCTCGTCCGGCAGCGCCTGGAGCAGGTACTGCCGCATGAAGAACACCCCGAACGCGCTCACCAGCGACGGCAGGATCACCGCCTGCAACTGGTCGGTCCAGTCCAGCTTGGCGACCATCATGTACAGCGGGATCACGCTGAGTTGCGGCGGCACCATCATCGTGCCGATGACGATCAGCATCAGCGCTCCCCGGCCTCTGAAGCGCAGTTTGGCGAAGGCGAACCCGGCAATCGTCGACAGGAAGACGATGGTCACCGCAGAAATGCCCGCCACCACGGTGGTGTTGAAGAACGCCTCGCCCAGATTGGCGTCCGACCAGGCGATCTTGAGGTTGTGGAACAGGTTCGCCCCGAACCAGAAGGGCGGGGGTGTCTGCGCCAGCCGGTTGTTGTCGCGCGAGGCCGCGATCGCCGACCACACCAGCGGGAACAGCGAACCGACGGCGAACAGGATCAGGACGGCGTACGCGAGCGGACCCGCATGGAGTTGCCCACCGGCACGCGCGGCCTTGGACCGGCCGACCCGCCTGGGCCTCGGCGCCGCGTCCTCGGGCTTCGTCAGGGGCGTCGTCACGACCGGTTCTCCTCACTACTGGCGCGCAGCCGACGCGAGATGACGTAGTTGACGATCCCGATCACGATGAGGATCAGGAACATCGTCCAGGCGATCGCGGAGGCCCGGCCCAGGTGCTGGTTCACCCAGCCCTGCTCGTACAGATACAGGCCCAGCGTCTGGAACTGGTGCTCGGCGCCGCCCGACGCCCCCTTGTTCGCGTCGAACAGCAGGGGCTCACCGAAGAGCTGACTGGCGCCGATGGTCGACACGACACAGGTGAACAGGATCGTCGGCCGCAGCGAGGGCAGCGTGACATGGAAGAACTGCTGCCAGCGGCCCGCGCCGTCCAGGGCCGCCGACTCGTACAGATCCTGCGGGATGGCCTGCATCGCCGCCAGGTAGATCAGCGCGTTGTAGCCCGTCCAGCGCCAGATAATGATCGACGAGACGGCTATCTGCGAGGGCCACTTGCTGTTCTGCCAGTCGATGCTGTCGATCCCGGCGAAGTGCAGCACCCAGTTGATCATCCCGTAGTCGCGCCCGAAGAGCAGCACGAACACCAGCGAGGCCGCGGCGATCGACGTCGCGTACGGGGCGAGCATCACGACCCGGTAGAAGGTCGAGGCGCGCAGCTTGTAGTTGAGGATGTGGGCCAGGCCCATCGCCATCAGCAACTGCGGGACGGTCGAGATGATCCCGATGGTCAGGGTGTTCTTCGCCGCGTTCCAGAAGAAGTCGTCGTCGAAGATCCGGGTGTAGTTGCGCAGGCCCGCCCAGTGCATGTCGGTCGGCGCCGTCAACTCCACCGTGTGCAGCGAGGCCCAGGCCGTGTAGACCAGCGGGAACAGGCCGAAGGCGAGGAAGAGCAGGAAGAACGGCGAGACGAACGCGTAGGGACTGAAGCGCATGTCCCATCGCCAGCGGCGGGACAGCCGCGCGCGACGCCGCAGCTCCGCCTCGGTGGGTGCGGCGGGCGAGCGGCCCGGGGCCGCGCCCCCCTTTGTGGGGGACGCGGCGCTCTCGTGCCGGGTGGTCATGCCGGTCACTTGTCCAGGTTGTTGTCGATGGTCTTGGTGGCCGTCTCCCAGGCCTGCGCGGGCGACTTGCCCTTCGTCACGAGGAAGACGCCGTTGTCGGTCAGACCCTGCTGGATGATCTGGTCCTTCGGCCCGATGACCTGGACCGGGCTGGACTTGGCGGCCTCGGCGAAGATCGCGCCGATCGGGGCGTCACCGGTCATCTCGTTCTTCGAGCCGGTGACTTCGGGTGAGCTGTAAGCGGCCTGCGCGCTCGGGAAGCTGCCCTGGACGCCGAACAGCTTGGCCTGCTGGGCGGGCGCGGTCAGCCAGGCGGCCAGCGCCTCGGCCTCCTTCACATGCTTGCCGGCCTTCGGCACGGTCAGGAAGGAGCCGCCCCAGTTGCCCGACTTGGGCGCCACGGCCACGTCCCACTTGCCCTTGGCGTCCGCCTTCGACTTCCCCTTGATGTAGCCGAGCATCCACGGCGGACAGGCCATCGCGGCGAACTTCACGTTGGCGATCGTCTGGTCCCAGGCCGGCTGGAACTGGGTCTGGGCCCCGAGCAGCCCCTCCTCGGCGGCCTTCGCGGTCAGGTCGAAGGCGCTCTTGACGGCGGGGTTCGTCTTGTAGACGACCTTGCCGGAGGAATCGTAGAACTTCTCCTTCTCACTGCTGAGGATCGCGTTCAGCAGGCCGCCGGGGGAGTCCATGAAGGTGGTGCCCTTCGGCGCCTTCTTCTTGTACGTCTCGCCGACGCCGACGAGCTTGCTCCAGTCGCCGGCCCACAGCTTGCCCACCTGCTCGCGGTCGGTGGGCAGCCCGGCCTGCTGGAACAGGTCCTTGCGGTAGCAGATGGCCATCGGACCCACGTCGGTGCCGAGGCCGATCGTCTGTCCGTCCTTGGCGGTGGCCTGCTGCCACTTCCAGTCCAGGAAATCGCCCTTGTTCACGCCCGAAACCTTGGAGAGGTCCTCCAGCTTGGACGCCTGCGTGGTGACCACCTCGGCGATGTTGCCGACCTCCACACCCTGGATGTCCTGAAGGCCGCTGCCGGTGGTGAGGTGGTTGACGAGTGCCGGGTAGTAGTTCTCGTTCCGCTCGGTGACATTCTCGGCGATCTTGATGGTGGGGTGGAGCCTCTCGTACTCCGCGTAGAGCCCGGCCTCCTTGAAGCCGAAGGTGCCGAAGAGGCCGAGGGTGATGGTGGTCTTGCCCTTTCCACCGCCGGAGTCGCCGCCACTGCCGCCGTTCCCGCCGCTGTCGTCGGCGCAGCCGGCCAGCAGACCGGCGCCCAGCGCGGCGACGGCCGCCAAGGCCAGCACTCTGTGGGTGGAACGCGTACGTCGCATGTCGTCCTCCTGTTCCCCTGACGTGCCGACCCCCCGGCCAACTTGCATGCGGAGCCCGTGTGTTCGCGCTGCGGCTCGGGCGGGGAACGTGCGGGATGTGTATGAGCCAGGTGCTGTGGGAGCGCTCCCACAAGTGATGTGTTGAAGAGTCGTTGGTCCGAGCGGGGGTGTCAAGGGAGCGGACGCAGCGAACTGCCTTCGGATACCGACGCGTTGACCGGCCCGCGGAATGGATGCCTGCAGGCGGCGACGGTGGCCGGGAAGCCGTGCCGGTCGGCCCCGGTGATCGAGTTCGGAGCGGGGGCCTCGACGCTGCTGTTAGATTCCAGGCCAGGCGCGGAGCGCATGGGGTGACGGGAGGCGGCCATGGCAGGCCACGGAACGCGGGGCCGGAGTGGCCGGCGGCCGACCCTGGAAGAGGTCGCCGCGCGGGCCGGTGTGGGCCGCGGTACGGTCTCCCGGGTGATCAACGGTTCACCCCGGGTCAGTGACGCGACGCGCGCGGCCGTCGAGGCGGCGGTCGCGGAGCTCGGTTACGTGCCGAACACGGCGGCCCGGGCGCTGGCCGCAAACCGTACCGACGCGATCGCCCTCGTGGTCCCGGAGCCGGAGACCCGCTTCTTCGCGGAGCCGTACTTCTCGGAGATGCTGCGCGGGGTGGGCGCGGAGCTGGCGGAGACGGAGTTGCAGCTACTGCTGATCTTCGCGGGCAGCGACCGTGAGCGGCGCAGACTGGCGCAGTACCTGGCGGCACACCGGGTGGACGGCGTCCTGCTGGTCTCCGTGCACGCGGACGACCCGCTGCCGGACCTTCTCACCCAGCTGGAGATCCCGGCGGTGATCAGCGGCCCGCGCTCGGAGCGCGAGACGCTGCCGTCGGTGGACTCGGACAACCACGGCGGCGGTCGCTCGGCGGTCGAGCACCTGATCGCCCGTGGTCGTACGCGTATAGCCACGATCACGGGCCGTCTCGACGTGTACGGCGCCGCGCGACGCGTCGAGGGCTACCGGGCCGCCCTGCGCGACGCGGGTCGGGAGGTGGACGAGGCCCTGATCGCCACCGGTGACTTCACGGAGGAGGGTGGTCGCCGGGCGATGAGGCAACTGCTGGCCCGCCGCCCGGAACTGGACGCGGTGTTCGCGGAGTCGGACGTGATGGCGGCGGGCGCGCGCCACGCGCTGCGCGAGGCGGGCCGTCGCATACCCGACGACGTGGCGCTGGTCGGGTACGACGACTCGGTGATCGCCCGCCACATGGACCCGCCCCTGACCAGCGTGCGCCAGCCCATCGAGGAGATGGGCCGGGCGATGATCGACCTGTTGCTGGACGAGATAGCGGACCGCCGCCCGGCGACTTCGCGGGGTCTGGACCGCCGTCAGGTGGTCCTGCCCACGGAACTGGTGGAGCGGGACTCGTCCTGAGGGCGGGGCCGGCAGAGGCAAGGGGCACAGGCACGGCGCCCGCCAGGATGGGCGAGGCAGGGCGGCACCAGCCGCTCAACGATCCCCACCACGGCCAACAGCCTACCGAGCCGAATGAGATGACTTCTTGGTCGGCCCGGCTGAAGGCGTCCCTGGTGAACTCGCTTACCGGGACTCTTGCAGAAAGCCCCGGCGTTCACGCCGGGGATGAATGCATCTCAAGACTGCTCTGACGTGCACGTTAGAGCGGACGTTTTTGCTGCTCGATGTACTGGCGGACGATCGCCAACGGTGCTCCGCCGCACGACGCGGAGAAGTATGAGGGCGACCACAGGTGCCCATGCATGATGGCGCGGTTGATCCGGCCGGTGAACTCCTGCCATATGCGGCGGGCGGAGACGCCCTTGAGGCTGTTGACCAGCTTGGAGACGGCGACCTTGGGTGGGTAGTGCACCAACAGGTGGACGTGATCGCGTTCGCCGTTGAACTCCTTCAGCTCGGCCTCGAAGTCCTCGCAGACCTTGCGCATGATCTCTTCGCAGCGTGTCAGCATCTCGTCGTTGAACACCCCTCGCCGGTACTTCGTCACAAAGACCAAGTGCACATGCATCGCCGAGACAACGTGTCTTCCCCGCCTGTAGTCGTTCTTCCCATCCATGAGACCAATCCCAGTAGGATCTTGGTTGTGCAGCTCCGCTACAACTACCGGGCCTACCCGGACGCCGCACAGCGCCGTGCGCTGGCCAGTGCGTTCGGGTGCGCCCGCGTGGTGTGGAACGACTGCCTGCGCGACCGGAAGCAAGCGCACGCGGCGGGGCTGCCATATGTGAAGTCGGCCGAGCTGTCCCGGCTTCGCATCACCGAGGCCAAGCGCACCGAGGAACGCGCCTGGCTCGCCGACGTGTCGGCTGTCGTCCTGCAACAGTCCCTGCGGGACCTGGACACCGCCTACAAGAACTTCTTCGACAGCCTCAAGGGCAAGCGGCAGGGCCGCAAGGTCGGCCCTCCCCGCTACAAGTCGAAGAAGGACACCCGGCAGTCGATCCGCCTCAACACCAACGCCTTCTGCCTCCACAGCGACGGCACGGTGTACGTGGCCAAGGTCGGCAATCTCAAGGTCAAGTGGTCCCGCAGGCTTCCGGCCGCACCCACGTCCCTGACCGTCACCAAGGACAGCTCCGGCCGGTACTTCCTCAGCTTCGTCGTGGACACCGAGCCGGACATCCTGCCCGAGCTGGAGACCGACGCCGGTATCGACCTCGGCCTGTCCGCCTTCGCCGTCCTGTCCGACGGCAGGAGGATCGACAGCCCGCGCTTCCTGCGCCGGGCGGAGAAGAAACTCAAGCGTCTTCAGCGGGAGCTGTCCCGCAAGGCCAAGGGATCGAAGAACCGGGCCAAGGCCCGCATCAAGGTCGCACGCCAGCACGCCAAGGTGGCGGACCGACGCCGGGACTGGCACCACAAGGCATCCACACAGATCATTCGCGACAACCAAGCGGTGTACGTGGAAGACCTCGCGGTGTCCGGCCTCGGCCGTACCCGGCTCGCCAAGTCCGTGCACGACGCGGGATGGTCCGCGTTCGTCGGCATGTTGGAGTACAAGGCGGTCAAGCACGGCCGCGTCTTCGCCAAGGTGGACCGCGCTTTCCCGTCCTCTCAGGTCTGCTCGGCCTGCGGATTCCGGGACGGTCCCAAGCCCCTGCACGTCCGGGAGTGGACGTGCGGCGAATGTGGCACGGTGCACGACCGTGACCACAACGCAGCCCGTAACGTCCTCTTCGAAGGCCGCCGAATCGTCGCCGCCGGACGGGCGGAGACACTAAACGCCTGTGGAGCGCCGGTAAGACGGGCATCCGTGCCCGCACAGCGCGGTGAAGCAGGAAGCCCCCGGAAGGGTCAGACGACCCAGGCCGGAATCCCTGGACTTTAGGCCAGGGAGCACGTCAATATCGCTGCTGATCACCCGCCACGATGCCGCTGGCCGTGCTGGTGCCGGCTCGCCGGGTCGAGATGACGGGTGGAGAAGACCTTGTGGCCGGTGCCGAGCGCGCTCAGCTGAGCAACGCCAAAGCAGTCAACGGAAGTCAATGACCCACACGGCTCCTCTCTCCGTATCGAGTGGTTCACCGCGCATGTCCGGTACCGGTCGCCTTGTGCGCCGGGCCGGGACTCCACATGTGCTGTTGGGTGTCGCTCTCTTCGGTGTCTACGCGACCGTCTCCGTCGCTCGATATGTGTGTTTCAGATCCAGGTCGTGGGATCTGGCGATATTCGAGCAGGTGGTGCGGGCATACGCACATTTCCGAGCGCCGATCGCTCCCGTCAAGGGGCCGGATTTCAACATCCTCGGCGATCACTTCAGTCCTGTCACGGCCTTGATCGGCCCGCTGTACCGAGTGTTTCCAAGCCCGATCACACTGCTGCTGGTCCAGGCGGCTCTCTTCGCCGTTTCGGCCGCCGTCATCTCCGACACGGCGGCACTCTTCCTGGGCCGCGTCCGGGGGCTGCTCATCGGAGCTGCCTACGGCCTGTCCTGGGGGATCCAGCGAGCCGTCGACTTCGACTTCCACGAGATATGTTTCGCGGTTCCCCTGCTGTCTGTCGCTCTGCGCCAGTTCCTGCGGGGGAACTGGCGCCGGGCCGCTTACTGGTCCCTGCCGCTGGTGTTCGTCAAGGAGGACCTCGGCCTGACGGTCGCGGGTCTGGGGCTCTGCCTCTTCCTGGCCCGGCAGCGGGCGCTCGGCGCGGGCTTGGCCGCATGGGGCATCGGTGCCACGGCGGCCTCCCTTCTCGTGGTCATACCGATGTTCAACCCGAGTGACGGGTACGACTACTGGAAAAAGGTCGCAGGTCACGAAACCGCCTCCGCGAGCCTGCTCGGTCAGTTCGTCGAAGCGTCCGGGACGAAGACGGAAACTCTGGTGTGGATCGTGGGGGTGACGGCGTTTCTCGCGCTGCGGTCGCCTCTCCTCCTCATGGTCGTGCCCACGCTGGGTTGGCGCTTTCTGTCGTCGGAATCCAGCTACTGGGGGACGGACTGGCACTACAACGCGATTCTCATGCCCATCGTGTTCGCGGCCCTGATCGACGCGATCCGTAATTCCCCTTCGTCCTCCCGTGCCTGGGTGCACCGTTACGCCCGCAACACCGTCCCGGCGGTGGTGGCCATAGCCGTCGTACTGTCCTTCCAACTGCCCGTACGCGACCTCCTGAAGCCCGGCACCTATGACGGTGGCAAACGCGCCGCGGCCGCGTACGAAGCGGTCTCGCGTATACCGGACGGCGCGACGGTGGAGGCCAACACCGGCCTGATGACCCACCTCACAGGGCGGACCACGGTCTACTGGGTCGGCAACACGGGGCCCCTGACACCTCAGTACATCGCTCTGGACCTCGCCGTGGGATGGCCGTCCCGGCCGACCGACCTGGTTGCCTACGCCGGGCAGCTGCATCCGTCCGCGAGATACGAACTCGTCTTCCAGAGCGAGAACTACGCTGTGTTGGCGTTCAGGGGCAGAAAGTAACGAGCCTGATGGGTGCCCGAACGGCTGACTCCGATGGCTTGGTCCGGTCTGCTCGCCCGCTCCCGGCGGGTATCGACCTGTGGCGGCGGGACAGCGGCGGGGCGGGGGCCCGGCGGCGCTCGTGCGCGCGGCGGGCTCAGCCGCAACCCTGAAACGCAGATCAGCCGGCGACTCGTTTCTGACGAGTCACCGGCTGACTACTCGGGGTGAGTGACGGGACTCGAACCCGCGGCATCCTGGACCACAACCAGGTGCTCTACCAGCTGAGCTACACCCACCATGACCGGCTTTCTTGCGGTTTCCCGCACCGGCCGAGAAAGAGTCTACAGGGTCTGAAGGGGTGCTCGCGCCACCATTTTCCCGGGGCCCCGTCGGGGCCCCGGAGCGGCCGCTATCGTGCGGGCAGTACGTGCTTGGCCGCTATCGCGCGTGCCGTGTCCGAGTCGGGGCCCGGCTGGGGCACGAAGACAGCCTCACGGTAGTAGCGCAACTCCGCGATCGACTCACGGATGTCGGCCAGCGCGCGGTGGTTGCCGTTCTTCTGGGGACTGTTGTAGTACGTCCGCGGATACCAGCGCCGGGCCAGCTCCTTGATGGAGCTGACGTCCACGATCCGGTAGTGGAGATAGCCCTCGAGCGTCGGCATGTCGCGGGTCAGGAAGCCGCGGTCCGTGCCGACGGAGTTGCCGCACAGCGGGGCCTTGCCCGGTTCCTTGACGTGCTCCCGTACGTATGCGAGGACCTGCTCCTCGGCGTCGGCCAGCGTCGTGCCGGCCGCCAGCTCGTCGAGCAGTCCCGAGGCGGTGTGCATCTCACGCACCACCTCCGGCATCGTCTCCAGCGCCGCGTCGGGCGGCCGGATCACGATGTCCACCCCTTCGCCGAGTACGTTCAGCTCGGAGTCGGTGACCAGCGCGGCCACCTCGATGAGCGCGTCGTCGGACAACGAGAGTCCGGTCATCTCGCAGTCGATCCACACCATGCGATCGTTCATGTGTCCCACCTTATGGCCCACCGGGTCCGGGCGGACCGCCCCTGCGTGTGGGGAACATCGCTGGGGGCACGCCGGAAGGCCGTGACCCGTGATACGTACCACGGGTCACGGGTCACGGCCTTCCGCGTCGGCACGGCGGCGTTACGGTGCGCTGCGTTGTCCGGGCAGGTTCGGGCGGCCCGTCGCGTACAGCTCCGGTACGTGCTTGCCCGGGTGGTGGTCCGTGGACACGGACGTGGTGGGGGCGAGCGAGCTCGCCGCCGCCGTGCGACGGGACTGCTGGGGGACCGAGGCGGTCTCCGGTGCGGCCTGCGGCGCCGGTGACGCTGCCGGGCCGTCCGCCTCGACCGGCCGTTCCCCCTGTGGGCGGCGTGCCCGGTACGCGGCCCTGTAGGCGGCCGGCGAGGAGCCGAGCTGGCGTCGGAAGTGGCCGCGCAGCGCGACCGGGGAGCGGAAGCCGCAGCGTCCGGCGACCTCGTCGACGGAGTACTCGGAGGTCTCCAGGAGCCGCTGTGCCTGCAGCACCCGCTGGGTGATCAGCCACTGCAGGGGAGCGCTCCCGGTGAGCGAACGGAAGCGGCGGTCGAACGTCCGTCGGCTCATGTACGCACGCGCGGCCAGGGTCTCCACGTCGAACTGTTCGTGAAGGTGCTCCAGCGCCCAGGCGACGACCTCCGCGAGCGGGTCGGCGCCGATCTCCTCGGGTAAAGACCTGTCGAGATAGCGCTCCTGACCGCCGGTGCGGCGCGGCGGGACCACCAGGCGGCGGGCGAGCGCGCCGGCCGCCTCGTTGCCGTGGTCCGTGCGCACGATGTGGAGGCAGAGGTCGATTCCGGCCGCCGTGCCGGCCGAGGTGAGGACGTCTCCGTCGTCCACGAACAGTTCACGCGGATCGACGTGCACCGACGGATAACGCTTGGCCAGCGTCGGCGCGTACATCCAGTGTGTGGTGGCGGGCCGTCCGTCCAGCAGTCCGGCGGCGGCCAGTACGAAGGCGCCGGTGCACAGCCCGACGATGCGCGCGCCCTCCTCGTGCGCGCGGCGCAGCGCGTCGAGCGCTTCCTCCGGCGGTGGTGAGGTGATGGACCGCCAGGCCGGCACGACGACGGTGCCCGCCCGTGAGATCGCCTCCAGGCCGTGCGGCGCGGTGAGTTCCAGGCCCCCTGTGGTCCGCAGTGGGCCTTCCTCGCCGGCGGCGACCAGCAGTCGGTAGCGCGGAACTCCGGCGTCCTGGCGGTCGATTCCGAACACCGACAGCGGTATGGAACTCTCGAAAATGGGGCCGCCGCTGAACAGCAGCACCGCGACGATCTCCTTGCGGCGTCGCCCGGAAAGCTTCCGGGCCGCGGTTTCCGGCGCGGCAGTGGAGTCGTGGCTCATCCTGCTAAGCCCCCCTCGGTGGTCGCGGCTCCTCGGTTATGTCGCTCCTGCACGTTTCCCCTCGGTCCTGCACGAGTTCCCCGCCGTAAGACAGTCATGATCGAATCTACTGTGTCCCGTGGTGCCGCCGTGACCAGTTCACGATCCGGCACATTGTCGACATGGCAACTTGGCGTGAAGCATTCGATCACGAAGCGTCGCACTCGCGCGCCGCGCAGGGAAGTGCGCCTCGTCGCGGTGGCCAATCCCCGTAGGGTGCGCTCGCCCTACGGGGTCCTTTCAGTGCAGGTCGAACGGGGGGTCGGGGGTCGTTCGAGCCCCGGATGCATGAGGGTGAGAACTTGGCTGAAAAGAAGCGGGGGCGTGCGTGGAAACCGGTCAGTCGACCGGAGCGGTTTCCCCGCTGTGTCATACACGCCTGTGCGCCCCTGGTTCGGGTCTGCTGTGCCGTCCGCGGTGCGGTGAGCGCTCCTCGTCCCTCAGTTGTGCCGCGCCCCGCTCGGACTGCCGCAGCAGCGCCCCGCACGCCCCGGTGACGACCGCCAGCCCCAGCGTCGCGCTGATCGCGCCGGCGAGTGGGATGCCGTAGTGGAGGAGGACCACGGGGACCAGGGCGCAGCCGAAGGCGGCCCAGCGGATCACGGTGCTCGCGGTGTCCGGTGCGGGGCGGTTCTGGGGGGCGGTGCGCGGTGTGGGCACGGCGTGCTCCCTGGGGCGTCGGGTCACCCGATTCAACGCGTGTTCCAGCGGTCGGTCACTGCCCGTGGTCCTCAGCCCCGCACCGCCTCCGACGCTCTGCCCGATTCTCGCTTCTCGTTTCCCGATTCCCGGTGAGCGCCGTGGAATATTGCGGGATCCCTTCGTACGTGGCCACAACCGTTGCATTACGGGCGCCCCTCGGGCATGCTCCCTGGAACCCCTGTGCGGTGTGCGCGGGATCTGGGCCAAGGAGGCGTGCCGCCGTACCCTTGGGGGTATGGGGTTGGGAAGATGATTCCCGGACACAGCTCCGCGCACACTGTTGCCCCACCACGAGGATCACAACGCCGAGACACCCATGGCCGGTCACGAATTCTCCGATCCCGCTGACCGCAAGCGCCCCGTCGCCGACCCCACGGCGGCCGAGCCCTTGGCGGCGGAAGAGTCACGCTCGTCCTGCGACCCCGCCTTCAAACACGGCGTGGTCGTCGGCTTCGACGGCTCCACCTCCAGTGAGCGTGCCCTCGCGTACGCGATCGGCATGGCCCATCGCTCCCGCACGGGCCTGATCATCGTCCACGTCGCCAACCGGCTGCCCACCACGGTGTGGGCGGGCTGCGAGCCCCCGGTCTTCGTCGACGTGCCCGACCACCGCACCGAGGTCCTCGGGCTCGAACTCGCCTGCGCGGACCATCTCACCGAGGTGCCGTGGATCCTCGTCGAGCGCGGCGGCGACATCTGCCACGAACTCGAAGAGGTGGGGCGGGAGTACGAGGCGGACGCGATCGTCGTCGGCTCCACGCACGGCATCGTGGGCCGTATCTTCGGCTCCGTCGCGGGCCGTCTCGCCAAGCGCGCCCAGCGCCCGGTGGTCGTCATCCCCTGAACTCACCGTCCGCCGCTCCCGGCGCGCGCTGCCGTCCCGGACTGGGCGTTGATCGTCTACAACCGCAACGCGTCGTACTCCCCGGCGGCATGAGCCGCGGCTCGGGGTCCCAGTAGTTCTCGCGGAAAAACCAACGCTAAGCAGTGATGGTCCAGTGTGGCGTGCGCGGGCCGGGGAGTTCGCCGTTGGGGAGGGCG
>NZ_JBSFLQ010000033.1:0-93496 GCF_053599115.1 Streptomyces sp. NPDC001020
TCGGTCCCGCGCACCGGGGCGGAGTCGAGCCCGGTGAAGATGATGTCGAGGAAGACCGACCCCGTGAGGTACACGTCCCACGACGGGTCCCCGGGTGCTGAGGCTGGAGAGTCAGCTCTCCTCGTGGGAGACGGCGCGGCGCGCGTCCGCGTCCAGGACTCCCCAGCTGATCAGCTGCTCGGTCAGGACGGAGGGCGACTGGTCGTAGATGACCGCGAGCGTGCGCAGATCGTCCTGGCGGATCGACAGCACCTTGCCGTTGTAGTCACCGCGCTGCGACTGGATCGTCGCCGCGTACCGCTGGAGCGGGCCCGCCTTCTCGGCCGGCACGCCCGCCAGGCGCTCCAGGTCGAGGACGAGCTTCGGCGGCGGCTCGGCGGCACCGCCCGGAGTGGTGCCGGGCAGCAGTTCCTGTACCGGAACCCCGTAGAAATCGGCCAGCTCGGCGAGGCGCTGCACGGTCACGGCGCGGTCCCCACGCTCGTACGAACCGACCACGACCGCCTTCCAGCGTCCCTGGGACTTCTCCTCCACACCGTGGAGAGAAAGGCCCTGCTGGGTGCGGATGGCCCGGAGCTTGGCCCCGAGCTGCTTGGCGTATTCGCTGGACATATAGCTCCCCGGACACGGTGTCGACGTGCGGCTCCGCCGCGCGGCTGGTAACTCACTGTGAGGTTACGCAGCGTGACTCTGCCCCGTCAAGCCGAATGGTCCGGACCGACCTTTCCGAGGGAGATGGCGTGCCGTGCGGCCGAACGGGTGACGTCAAGGGCCAGGGGGGTGGTCGGCCGCCGTCGGCGGGCTGGTAGCGTAGATGGCGCAAATCCGACGTCCTTTAAGGTCCGTCCCGTGAGGCGGAGAAGGAGGTCCGTTTCGTATGGACACGCAGCATTCCGATGCACGGCCCGTTCTCGAAGGCCCCGACATCGCACGGGTGTTGACCCGTATCGCCCATGAGATCGTCGAGCGCGCCAAGGGCGCCGACGACGTGGTGCTCCTCGGCATCCCGACCCGAGGCGTCTTCCTCGCCCGGCGGCTCGCCGTCAAGCTCGAGCAGATCACCGGCCGCACGGTCCCGGTCGGCTCCCTCGACATCACCATGTACCGCGACGACCTGCGCATGCAGCCCCCGCGTGCGCTGGCCCGCACCGAGATCCCCGGTCACGGCATCGACGGCCGTCTCGTCGTCCTCGTCGACGACGTGCTCTTCTCGGGCCGTACCATCCGCGCCGCCCTCGACGCCCTGAACGACATCGGGCGCCCACGCGCGGTCCAGCTCGCGGTCCTCGTCGACCGCGGCCACCGCGAACTCCCGATCCGCGCCGACTACGTCGGCAAGAACCTCCCCACGTCGCTGCGGGAGGCGGTCAAGGTCCAGCTCGCCGAGGAGGACGGTCGCGACACCGTGCTGCTCGGTGTGAAGGACACCGTCCCGGGCGCACAGCGGTAGTACCGGCGTAGGCCGCCGCCCCACGCCCGCGCATGCGCCAAGGCGCGCCTGTCTGCCCAGTTGTGCCTTCCCGGGGACGTTTTGGCACCCCGCTTCCCGAATGAACTGTTTTACGGAGCCTGAAAGATGCAGCGTCATCTCATCTCGGCCGCCGATCTCACCCGCGACGACGCCGTCCTGATCCTCGACACCGCCGAGGAGATGGCCCGGGTCGCCGACCGGCCGATCAAGAAGCTGCCGACCCTGCGCGGCCGCACCGTCGTCAACCTCTTCTTCGAGGACTCCACCCGCACCCGGATCTCCTTCGAGGCCGCCGAGAAGCGCCTCTCCGCGGACGTGATCAACTTCTCCGCGAAGGGCTCCAGCGTGTCCAAGGGCGAGTCCCTCAAGGACACCGCCCAGACCCTGGAGGCCATGGGCGTCGACGCCGTGGTCATCCGGCACGGTGCCTCCGGAGCCCCCTTCCGCCTGGCCACCTCCGGCTGGATCGACGCCGCCGTCGTCAACGCGGGCGACGGCACCCACCAGCACCCCACGCAGGCCCTGCTCGACGCCTTCACCATGCGCCGCCGCCTGGTAGGCCGGGACACGGGGCTCGGCCGCGACCTGGCCGGCAAGCGGATCACGATAGTCGGCGACGTGCTGCACAGCCGGGTCGCCCGCTCCAACGTGGACCTGCTGCACACCCTCGGCGCCGACGTCACCCTCGTCGCCCCACCCACCCTGCTGCCGGTCGGCGCGCAGTCCTGGCCCTGCGAGATCTCGTACGACCTCGACTCCACCCTGCCCAAGTCGGACGCGGTGATGATGCTGCGCGTCCAGCGCGAGCGCATGAACGCGGCGTTCTTCCCGACCGAGCGCGAGTACTCGCGGCGCTACGGCCTGGACGGCGACCGCATGGCGAAGATGCCCGAGCACGCCATCGTGATGCACCCCGGCCCGATGGTCCGCGGCATGGAGATCACCGCCGAGGTCGCCGACTCCGGGCGCTGCACCGTCGTCGAGCAGGTGGCGAACGGAGTCTCCATCCGCATGGCGGTTCTGTACCTGCTGCTCGGGGGAGCCGTGTTCGACACGAAGCCTGTGCCCGACGCCGACATCGTGCCCGCCGTCACCCACACCCGTACCGAGGAGAAGTAACACCCATGAGCAAGACCCTGATCCGTGGTGCGAAGGTGCTCGGCGGCGAGCCGCAGGACGTACTGATCGACGGTGAGACCATCGAGGCCGTCGGCAGCGGTCTTCCGGCCGAGGGCGCGGAGATCGTCGAGGCCGACGGCAAGGTGCTCCTGCCGGGCCTGGTCGACCTGCACACCCATCTGCGCGAGCCCGGCCGCGAGGACTCCGAGACGGTCCTCACCGGTACCCGCGCGGCGGCCTCCGGCGGCTTCACGGCCGTGTTCGCCATGGCCAACACCTTCCCCGTCGCCGACACCGCCGGTGTCGTCGAGCAGGTCTGGCGCCTCGGCCGGGAGCACGGCTACTGCGACGTGCGACCCATCGGCGCCGTCACCGTGGGCCTGGAGGGCAAGAAGCTCGCCGAGCTGGGCGCCATGCACGAGTCCGCGGCGGGCGTCACGGTCTTCTCCGACGACGGCAAGTGCGTGCACGACGCGGTGATCATGCGCCGCGCGCTGGAGTACGTGAAGGCCTTCGGCGGTGTCGTCGCCCAGCACGCCCAGGAGCCGCGACTGACCGAGGGCGCCGAGATGAACGAGGGCGTCGTCTCCGCCGAACTGGGTCTCGGGGGCTGGCCGGCGGTCGCGGAGGAGTCGATCATCGCCCGGGACGTCCTGCTCGCCGAGCACGTCGGCTCCCGTGTGCACATCTGCCACCTGTCGACCGCCGGGTCGGTCGAGATCGTGCGCTGGGCCAAGTCCCGGGGCATCGACGTCACCGCCGAGGTCACGCCGCACCACCTGCTCCTCACCGACGAACTGGTGCGCACCTACAACCCGGTCTACAAGGTCAACCCGCCGCTGCGCACCGAGCGTGACGTGCGGGCGCTGCGCGAGGCGCTCGCCGACGGCACGATCGACATCGTCGCCACCGACCACGCCCCGCACCCGCACGAGGACAAGGACTGCGAGTGGGCCGCGGCCGCCATGGGCATGGTCGGCCTGGAGACCGCGCTGTCCGTGGTCCAGGAGACGATGGTCGACACCGGGATGCTCGACTGGGCGGGCGTCGCCGACCGTATGTCCTTCACGCCCGCGCGGATCGGCCGGGCCACGGGGCACGGTCGGCCCGTCTCGGCAGGCGAGCCCGCCAACCTCACGCTCGTCGACACGGCATACCGTGGGCTCGTGGACCCCGTGGGCTTCGCCTCGCGCAGCCGCAACACTCCGTACGAGGGCCGTGAGCTGCCGGGCCGTGTCACGCACACCTGGCTCCGGGGCAAGGCCACACTCGTTGACGGGAAGCTCGCGTGACATCTCTCTACCTGCTGGCCGCAGAGAAGACATCGGCTGAAGTGACCAACTGGGCCGCCCGCATCGGCTGGCTCGTCGGCCTCGCCCTGTTCATCGCCCTCGTCTACTGGCTGATGCGCGAGGGCTGGAAGTGGCGCGGCACCCTCCAGAGCGACCTGCCGGAGCTGCCCAGCGCGCCCGAGGGCCCCGGCGAGGCCAGACTGACGATGAGCGGTCGCTACCACGGCTCGACCACGGCCGGCCAGTGGCTGGACCGCATCGTGGCCCATGGCCTGGGCACCCGCAGCCGGGTCGAGCTCACGCTGACGGACGCGGGCCTGGACGTGGTACGCCCCGGGGCGACCGACTTCTTCATCCCGGCCGACCGGCTGCGTGAGGCCCGCCTCGACAAGGGCATCGCGGGCAAGGTCCTCACCGAGGGCGGCCTGCTGGTCGTGACCTGGTCGCACGGCGACAAGCTGATCGACTCCGGATTCCGCTCCGACCGCGCGGACGAGCACAACGCATGGGTCGACACCCTGAACCAAATGATCAACAAGATGGAAGGCTCACGATGACGACCTCCACCAGGGGAACCGGCAAGGTTCCCGCAGTACTCGTCCTGGAGGACGGCCGGATCTTCCGCGGCCGCGCCTACGGGGCCGTGGGGGTGACCTTCGGCGAAGCCGTGTTCTCCACCGGAATGACCGGCTACCAGGAGACGCTCACCGACCCGTCGTACCACCGCCAGGTGGTCGTGATGACCGCCCCGCACGTCGGCAACACCGGCGTCAACGACGAGGACCCGGAGTCGAAGCGGATCTGGGTCGCGGGCTACGTGGTGCGCGACCCCGCACGTGTGCCCTCCAACTGGCGCGCCAAGCGCTCGCTGGACGAGGAACTGCGCCACCAGGGCGTCGTCGGCATCAGCGGCATCGACACCCGGGCGCTCACCCGCCACCTGCGCGAGCGCGGCGCCATGCGCGTCGGCATCTTCTCCGGCAACGCGCTGCCCGACGAGGGCACCATGCTCGCCGAGGTGCGCCAGGCCCCCGAGATGACGGGCGCGGACCTCTCCGCCGAGGTCGCCACCACGGAGCCGTACGTCGTCCCCGCGATCGGTGAGAAGAAGTTCACCGTCGCCGCCGTCGACCTCGGCATCAAGGGCATGACCCCGCACCGCATGGCCGAGCGCGGCATCGAGGTGCACGTGCTGCCCGCGACCGCGACCGCCGAGGACGTGTACGCCGTGAACCCGGACGGTGTGTTCTTCTCCAACGGCCCAGGCGACCCGGCCACCGCCGACCACCCCGTCGCCGTCATGCGGTCCGTCCTGGAGCGCGGGACGCCCCTGTTCGGTATCTGCTTCGGCAACCAGATCCTGGGCCGCGCGCTCGGCTTCGGCACCTACAAGCTGAAGTACGGCCACCGCGGCATCAACCAGCCGGTGCAGGACCGTACGACCGGCAAGGTCGAGGTCACCGCACACAACCACGGATTCGCCGTCGACGCCCCCCTCGACAAGGTGTCCGACACCCCCTACGGCCGCGCCGAGGTCTCCCACGTCTGCCTCAACGACAACGTGGTGGAGGGCCTCCACCTGCTTGACCGGCCGGCCTTCAGCGTCCAGTACCACCCCGAAGCGGCAGCGGGTCCGCACGACGCCGCCTACCTGTTCGACCGCTTCGTATCCCTGATGGAGGGCCAGCGTGCCTAAGCGCACCGATATCCAGTCCGTCCTGGTCATCGGCTCCGGCCCGATCGTCATCGGCCAGGCCGCAGAGTTCGACTACTCCGGCACCCAGGCGTGCCGGGTCCTGAAGTCCGAGGGCCTCAGGGTCGTCCTGGTGAACTCCAACCCGGCGACGATCATGACCGACCCGGAGATCGCCGACGCCACGTACGTCGAGCCGATCACCCCGGAGTTCGTAGAGAAGATCATCGCCAAGGAGCGGCCGGACGCGCTGCTGCCCACCCTGGGCGGCCAGACGGCGCTCAACACCGCGATCTCGCTGCACAAGAACGGCGCCCTGGAGAAGTACGGCGTCGAGCTGATCGGCGCGAACGTCGAGGCGATCCACAAGGGCGAGGACCGCGACCTGTTCAAGGAGGTCGTGGAGGCCGTCCGACAGAAGATCGGGCACGGTGAGTCCGCCCGGTCGGTGATCTGCCACTCCATGGACGAGGTGCTGGCGGGCGTCGAGCATCTCGGCGGCTATCCGGTCGTCGTCCGCCCCTCCTTCACCATGGGCGGCGCCGGCTCCGGCTTCGCATACGACGAGGGCGAGCTGCGCCGCATCGCCGGCCAGGGCCTCACCCTCTCGCCCACCACCGAGGTGCTCCTGGAGGAGTCCATCCTCGGCTGGAAGGAGTACGAGCTGGAGCTGATGCGCGACAAGCACGACAACGTCGTGGTCGTCTGCTCCATCGAGAACTTCGATCCCATGGGCGTGCACACCGGTGACTCGATCACCGTCGCCCCGGCGATGACGCTGACCGACCGTGAGTACCAGATCCTGCGGGACATCGGCATCGCCGTCATCCGCGAGGTCGGCGTCGACACCGGCGGCTGCAACATCCAGTTCGCGGTGAACCCCGAGGACGGTCGCGTGATCGTCATCGAGATGAACCCGCGTGTGTCGCGCTCGTCCGCCCTCGCCTCCAAGGCGACCGGCTTCCCGATCGCCAAGATCGCGGCCAAGCTCGCGGTCGGCTACACGCTCGACGAGATCCCGAACGACATCACGCAGGAGACCCCGGCCTCCTTCGAGCCGACCCTCGACTACGTGGTCGTCAAGGCGCCGCGGTTCGCCTTCGAGAAGTTCCCGAGCGCCGACAGCACGCTGACCACGACCATGAAGTCGGTCGGCGAGGCCATGGCGATCGGCCGCAACTTCACCGAGGCGTTCCAGAAGGCGCTGCGCTCGCTGGAGAAGAAGGGCAGCCAGTTCACGTTCGTGGGCGAGGCGGGGGACAAGGCGGAGCTGCTGGAGGCGGCCGCGCGCCCCACCGACGGCCGGATCAACACGGTCATGGGGGCCATCCGCGCGGGCGCCACGCAGGAAGAGGTCTTCGAGGCCACGAAGATCGACCCGTGGTTCGTCGACCAGCTCTTCCTCATCAAGGAGATCGCGGACGAGCTGGCCGAGGCGCCCGAACTCACCCCCGAACTCCTGGCCGAGGCCAAGCGCCACGGCTTCTCCGACCAGCAGATCGGCGAGATCCGCGGGCTGCGCGAGGACGTCGTGCGCGAGGTGCGGCACGCGCTGGGCGTACGCCCGGTCTACAAGACGGTCGACACCTGTGCCGCCGAGTTCGCGGCGAAGACGCCGTACTTCTACTCCTCCTACGACGAGGAGAGCGAGGTCGCGGCCCGCGAGAAGCCCGCGGTCATCATCCTGGGCTCCGGCCCCAACCGCATCGGCCAGGGCATCGAGTTCGACTACTCCTGCGTCCACGCCTCCTTCGCGCTGTCCGACGCCGGGTACGAGACCGTGATGGTCAACTGCAACCCGGAGACGGTCTCCACGGACTACGACACCTCCGACCGCCTGTACTTCGAGCCGCTGACGCTGGAAGACGTGCTGGAGATCGTCCACGCGGAGCAGCAGGCCGGCCCGGTCGCGGGTGTGATCGTGCAGCTGGGCGGGCAGACCCCGCTCGGCCTCTCCCAGGCCCTCAAGGACAACGGCGTACCGATCGTCGGCACCCCGCCCGAGGCGATCCACGCCGCCGAGGACCGCGGCGCGTTCGGCCGGGTGCTGGCGGAAGCGGGGCTGCCGGCCCCCAAGCACGGGACCGCCACCACGTTCCAGGAGGCCAAGGCCATCGCGGACGAGATCGGATACCCGGTCCTCGTGAGGCCCTCCTACGTGCTCGGCGGACGCGGCATGGAGATCGTCTACGACGAGACCCGCCTCGCCTCCTACATCGCCGAGTCGACGGAGATCAGCCCCTCCCGCCCGGTACTCGTCGACCGCTTCCTCGACGACGCGATCGAGATCGACGTCGACGCCCTGTACGACGGCGAGGAGCTGTACCTCGGCGGCGTCATGGAGCACATCGAGGAGGCCGGCATCCACTCCGGCGACTCGGCGTGCGCACTGCCGCCGATCACGCTGGGCGGCTTCGACATCAAGCGGCTGCGCGCCTCCACGGAGGCCATCGCCCGCGGCGTCGGCGTCCGTGGCCTGATCAACATCCAGTTCGCGATGGCCGGCGACATCCTGTACGTCCTGGAGGCCAACCCGCGTGCGTCCCGTACGGTCCCCTTCACCTCGAAGGCGACCGCGGTGCCGCTGGCGAAGGCCGCCGCCCGGATCTCGCTGGGCGCGACCGTCGCCGAGCTGCGCGCGGAGGGCCTGCTGCCGAAGAACGGCGACGGCGGCGAGCTGCCGCTGGACGCGCCGATCTCCGTCAAGGAGGCCGTCATGCCGTGGTCGCGCTTCCGTGACATCCACGGACGGGGCGTCGACACGGTGCTCGGCCCGGAGATGCGCTCCACCGGCGAGGTCATGGGCATCGACACCGTCTTCGGCACGGCATACGCCAAGTCGCAGGCGGGCGCCTACGGTCCGCTGCCGACCAAGGGCCGCGCCTTCATCTCGGTCGCGAACCGCGACAAGCGGTCGATGATCTTCCCGGCGCGGGAGCTGGTCGCCCACGGCTTCGAGCTGCTCGCCACCTCCGGCACGGCCGAGGTGCTCAAGCGCAACGGCATCAACGCGACGATCGTGCGCAAGCAGTCCGAGGGCACCGGCCCGAACGGCGAGAAGACCATCGTCCAGCTCATCCACGACGGCGGGGTCGACCTCATCGTCAACACCCCGTACGGCACCGGCGGCCGTCTCGACGGCTACGAGATCCGTACGGCGGCCGTGGCACGTTCCGTGCCGTGCCTGACGACGGTCCAGGCGCTCGCCGCGGCGGTGCAGGGCATCGACGCCCTCACCCACGGCGACGTGGGCGTCTGCTCGCTCCAGGAACACGCGGAACACCTGACCGCGGCCCGCGACTAGCAGCCGAAGAGGGGGACATCGGAAACGGTGTCCCCCTCTTCATGAGGACACCTACATGTACAAGATTTTCTTCCGTCTGGTTTTCACCCGGATGGACCCGGAAGCAGCCCACCACCTGGCTTTCCGATGGATCCGTCTGGCCGCCCGCGTCCCGGTCCTGCGTACCTTCGTCGCGGCCGTCCTGGCACCCCGCCACAAGGAACTGCGCACCGAGGCGTTCGGGCTGCGGATGCACGGCCCCTTCGGGCTCGCGGCCGGCTTCGACAAGAACGCGGTGGCGATCGACGGGATGTCGATGCTGGGTTTCGACCACGTCGAGATCGGCACGGTGACGGGGGAGTCGCAGCCGGGCAACCCGAAGAAGCGGTTGTTCCGTCTCGTTCAGGACCGGGCGCTGATCAACCGGATGGGCTTCAACAACGACGGCTCGCTGTCCGTCGCCGCGCGCCTGGCCTCGCGCACGCCCGTCTTCAGGACCGTCGTCGGCGTCAACATCGGAAAAACCAAGGTCGTCCCGGAGGCCGAGGCCGTCGGGGACTACGTGAAGTCCACCGAACGGCTCGCGCCCTACGCCGACTACCTGGTCGTCAACGTCTCGTCCCCGAACACCCCCGGCCTGCGCAATCTTCAGGCAACCGAGGCGCTGCGGCCGTTGCTGAGCGCCGTCCGGGAAGCCGCCGACCGCACGGTCACGGGGCGGCGCGTTCCGCTCCTGGTGAAGATCGCCCCGGACCTGGCCGACGAGGACATCGACGCCGTCGCCGACCTCGCCGTGGAGCTGGGCCTGGACGGAATCATCGCCACGAACACCACCATCGCGCGCGAAGGACTCGGTCTGAAGTCCGCCGCCTCCCTGGTGAAGGAGACCGGCGGCCTGTCGGGCGCGCCCCTGAGGGAACGCTCCCTGGAGGTGCTGCGCCGCCTCTACGCGCGCGTGGGGGACCGCATCACGCTCGTGGGGGTCGGTGGCGTGCAGAACGCCGAGGACGCCTGGCAGCGCATCCTGGCCGGTGCCACGCTGGTGCAGGGCTACAGCGCGTTCATCTACGAGGGGCCATTCTGGGCCCGCGCCATCCACAAGGGGCTCGCCGCGCGTCTGCGTACGAGCCCGTACGCCACGCTCGCCGACGCGGTCGGCGCCGATGTGAGGAAGCCCGCATGACCGCCCGCCCGTCTCCCGACCACCACCCCTCCACGAGGCCCTCCGGGCCGCAGCGGCCCTCTGAAGAACTCTTCGGTGCGCGCCTCCGCCGGGCCATGGACGAGCGCGGCCCGCTGTGCGTGGGCATCGATCCGCACGCTTCGCTGCTCACCGAGTGGGGTCTGAACGACGACGTCGCGGGCCTGGAGCGGTTCAGCCGCACGGTGGTCGAGGCCATGGCCGAACGGGTCGCCGTCCTCAAGCCGCAGAGCGCGTTCTTCGAGCGCTTCGGCTCGCGCGGCCTCGCCGTCCTGGAGAAGTCGGTGCAGGAGGCACGGGCGGCGGGGGCGCTGGTCGTCATGGACGCCAAGCGCGGTGACATCGGCTCGACCATGGCCGCGTACGCCGAGTCCTTCCTCCACAAGGACGCCCCGCTGTTCTCGGACGCGCTGACCGTTTCGCCCTACCTCGGCTACGGGTCGCTCAAGCCGGCCGTGGAACTGGCGCGCGAGAACGGCGCCGGGCTCTTCGTGCTCGCGCTGACCTCCAACCCGGAGGGCGGCGAGGTGCAGCACGCCATGCGGACCGACGGCCGGAACGTCGCGGCGACGATGCTCGCCCACCTCGCCGACGAGAACGCGGGCGAGGAGCCCCTCGGCTCCTTCGGCGCGGTCGTCGGTGCCACGCTCGGCGACCTGTCGTCGTACGACCTCGACATCAACGGACCGCTCCTCGCACCCGGCATCGGCGCCCAGGGCGCCACCCCGGCCGATCTTCCCGGTGTCTTCGGGGCGGCGGTGCGCAACGTGGTGCCGAACGTGAGCCGGGGGGTGCTGCGGTACGGCCCCGACGTAGTCGCGCTGCGTGAGGCGGCGGACCGTTTCGCGGAGGAGATCCGGGCCGCGGTGGCGGCCGCCTAGACCCTCGGTGGAGGTTCGCCGGAGTCCTGCGCCGAGCGACTCCCGGACGGCTTGAGTCTGAATACATCCTCAAAACCGGGACAATATGTCCGATAGGCCCGCCTCGGTAGAGGCTGACCAGGACTTTTCCGCTGTTCTCGCTGACTCCGGCGGTCTCGCCCGCTAGTCTCCGACGAGAGGCACCGGGCAAGCGTGTTGCTCGTGGCTCCCTAGGTGTGGGGCGACTAGGTTCCTCACCGGTCCGTATCCGACAGTTCAACATCCGAGGTGACGTAGGCGTGGCTCTTCCGCCCCTTACCCCCGAACAGCGCGCAGCCGCGCTCGAAAAGGCCGCCGCGGCTCGCCGGGAGCGGGCCGAGGTCAAGAATCGACTGAAGCACTCCGGCGCCTCTCTTCACGAGGTCATCAAGCAGGGCCAGGAGAACGACGTCATCGGCAAGATGAAGGTCTCCGCCCTGCTCGAGTCCCTGCCCGGCGTGGGCAAGGTCCGCGCCAAGCAGATCATGGAGCGACTCGGGATCTCCGAGAGCCGCCGCGTGCGTGGCCTCGGCTCCAACCAGATCGCCTCCCTGGAGCGCGAGTTCGGCAGCGCCGCCAGCTGAGTCCGGGGCATCCCGGATTTACTGGAATAATCGCTGCATGAGTGAACGTCCGCGGCTGACCGTGCTCTCCGGCCCCTCCGGGGTCGGCAAGAGCACGGTCGTCGCCCATATGCGCAAGGAATACCCCGAGGCATGGCTCTCGGTGTCGGCGACGACCCGCCAGCCCCGCCCCGGGGAGCAGAACGGAGTCCACTACTTCTTCGTCACCGACGAGGAGATGGACAAGCTGATCGCCAATGGCGAGCTGCTGGAGTGGGCCGAGTTCGCCGGCAACCGCTACGGCACACCGCGGGCCGCGGTGCTGGAGCACCTGGAGGCCGGCGTGCCGGTCCTGCTGGAGATCGACCTCCAGGGCGCCCGGCAGGTTCGTGAGTCGATGCCGGAGGCCCAGCTGGTGTTCCTGGCTCCCCCCTCGTGGGAGGAGCTGGTGCGCAGGCTCACCGGACGCGGCACTGAGTCGCCCGAGGTGATCGAGCGCCGCCTGAAGGCGGCCAAGATCGAGCTGGCGGCCGAGCCGGAGTTCGATGTCACCCTGGTCAACACCTCCGTCGAGGACGTGGCCCGCGAGCTGCTAGCCTTGATGAACGTTGTGTGATCAGGGTTGTGTGATCAGGTCTGATCTTTTCCCATCTTCGGAAGGTAGAGCGTGTCCTCTTCCATCACCGCGCCCGAGGGCATCATCAACCCGCCGATCGACGAGCTCCTCGAGGCTACCGACTCGAAGTACAGCCTCGTGATCTACGCGGCCAAGCGGGCCCGCCAGATCAACGCGTACTACTCGCAGCTCGGTGAGGGTCTCCTCGAGTACGTCGGTCCGCTCGTCGACACCCATGTCCACGAGAAGCCGCTGTCGATTGCTCTGCGTGAGATCAACGCGGGTCTGCTCACGTCCGAGGCCATCGAGGGCCCGGCGCAGTAACAACGCGCGCACGCGACAGCACGCGGCGAGCGACATGTCATTTCCGCGGCTTGCGGCAGGTTTCTCCACGGGCCCGGCAGGGGACCTCCCGGCAGTAGCCGGGAGGAGCGACTGCCGGGCCTGTGGTGTGTCATAGACGCGTACGCCTGTTGAGTCGCGGTGTACGGATTCGAGTGCGGGGAGGCCCGGTGGGCAAGCCGAAGGTCGTTCTGGGGGTCAGTGGCGGCATCGCCGCGTACAAGGCGTGCGAGCTGCTGCGCCGACTGACGGAGTCGGGTCACGACGTGCGCGTCGTTCCCACCGCCTCCGCCTTGCACTTCGTCGGGGCCGCGACCTGGTCCGCGCTCTCCGGCAACCCGGTCTCGACCGAGGTCTGGGACGACGTGCACGAGGTGCCCCACGTCCGTATCGGGCAGCACGCCGACCTGGTGGTCGTCGCCCCGGCGACGGCCGACGTCCTGGCGAAGGCGGCCCACGGCCTCGCCGACGACCTCCTGACGAACACGCTTCTCACGGCCCGTTGTCCGGTCGTCTTCGCTCCGGCCATGCACACGGAGATGTGGGAGCACCCGGCCACACAGGAGAACGTGGCGACACTGCGGCGCCGCGGTGCCGTGGTGATCGAGCCCGCGGTGGGCAGGCTGACCGGAGTCGACACGGGCAAGGGCCGACTGCCCGAGCCCGCCGAGATCTTCGAGGTCTGCCGACGGGTGCTGGCGCGGGGTGCGAGCGAGCCGGACCTCGCCGGCCGGCATGTCGTCGTCAGCGCCGGCGGCACCCGCGAACCCCTCGACCCCGTCCGCTTCCTCGGCAACCGCTCCTCCGGCAAACAGGGCTACGCCCTCGCGCGCGCGGCGGCGGCCCGGGGTGCCCGGGTCACGCTGATCGCCGCCAACACGGGCCTGCCGGATCCGGCCGGAGTGGACGTCATACCGGTGGGCACGGCGGTGCAGTTGCGCGAAGCGGTGCTGAAGGCGGCCGCCGACGCGGACGCCGTGGTGATGGCGGCCGCCGTGGCGGACTTCCGGCCTGCGGTGTACGCATCGGGGAAGATCAAGAAGAAGGACGGTCAGGAACCGGAGCCGATCGCTCTGGTCAGGAATCCGGACATTCTCGCGGAGCTTTCGGCCGACCGTGCCCGCCCCGGCCAGGTGGTCGTCGGCTTCGCCGCGGAGACGGACGATGTGCTGGCGAACGGCCGCGCGAAGCTGGAGCGCAAGGGCTGTGACCTGCTCGTGGTGAACGAGGTGGGGGAGCGCAAGACCTTCGGCTCCGAGGAGAACGAGGCGGTCGTGCTGGGCGCCGACGGCAGTGAGACCTCGGTGCCGTACGGGCCCAAGGAAGCGCTGGCCGAGACGGTGTGGGATCTCGTGGTGCATCGCCTGGCTTGAATGTTTCTTTTCACTTCGCGGCTCCACCACGCCTTGGACATTCGCGCGTGGCGAGCCTGGAAAAGAGCACGCGGCATTGGGCAGAATGCCGGTGCCGCAGGTCACAGAGGTCCCGAGAGGCGAGACGGGTGGGCCGGTGGCCGAGCCCGACCGATAAACTGTTCCTCGGACGACGCCGGGCGCAGCCTCCGTCCCGTCCGTCAATGATCAGCCAGCAGCCGCTGCAACCACAGGGAGCGTTGTGTCCCGTCGCCTTTTCACCTCGGAGTCCGTGACCGAGGGCCACCCCGACAAGATCGCTGACCAGATCAGCGACGCCATTCTCGATGCGCTTCTGCGCGAGGACCCGACCTCCCGGGTCGCCGTGGAGACGCTGATCACGACCGGCCTCGTGCATGTGGCCGGCGAGGTCACCACCAAGGCCTACGCGGACATCGCGACGCTGGTCCGCAACACGATCCTGGGGATCGGCTACGACTCGTCGAAGAAGGGCTTCGACGGCGCGTCCTGTGGTGTCTCGGTATCGATCGGCGCGCAGTCCCCGGACATCGCGCAGGGTGTGGACACGGCGTACGAGTCCCGGGTCGAGGGCGACGAAGACGAGCTGGACCGGCAGGGCGCGGGCGACCAGGGTCTGATGTTCGGCTACGCGACGGACGAGACCCCGACGCTGATGCCGCTGCCGATCTTCCTGGCGCACCGGCTGTCCAAGCGCCTGTCCGAGGTCCGCAAGAACGGCACCATCCCCTACCTGCGCCCGGACGGCAAGACGCAGGTCACCATCGAGTACGACGGCGACAAGGCCGTCCGTCTGGACACGGTGGTCATCTCCTCGCAGCACGCGAGCGACATCGACCTGGAGTCCCTCCTGGCCCCCGACATCCGTGAGTTCGTCGTGGAGCCCGAGCTGAAGGCGCTCCTGGACGAGGGCATCAAGCTGGAGACCGAGGACTACCGTCTGCTGGTCAACCCCACCGGCCGCTTCGAGATCGGCGGCCCGATGGGTGACGCGGGCCTGACCGGTCGGAAGATCATCATCGACACCTACGGCGGCATGGCCCGCCACGGCGGCGGCGCCTTCTCCGGCAAGGACCCGTCCAAGGTGGACCGTTCGGCCGCGTACGCGATGCGCTGGGTCGCCAAGAACGTGGTCGCCGCGGGCCTTGCCTCCCGCTGCGAGGTCCAGGTCGCCTACGCGATCGGCAAGGCCGAACCGGTCGGCCTGTTCGTCGAGACCTTCGGCACGGCCAAGGTCGACGCCGAGAAGATCGAGTCCGCGATCAGCGAGGTCTTCGACCTGCGCCCGGCCGCGATCATCCGCGACCTCGACCTGCTCCGCCCGATCTACGCCCAGACGGCGGCCTACGGCCACTTCGGCCGCGAGCTGCCCGACTTCACCTGGGAGCGCGCTGACCGCGTGGAGGAACTGCGGAAGGCCGCGGGGCTGTAGTCCCTCCTGCACTGCCGGCCCGAGGCCCGGCGCCCGCTCGGGGCGCCGGGCTTCGGCGCGTAGGCCTCTGCGCAGGTGTCCTTCGGGCGTGTGGTCCACGGCCGGGGTTTCCGGGCGAGCGGCGGTGTCAGTGGTGTTTGGTAAGAATGCAAGCGTGAGCAGCGGGAACGGGCAGGAGCGGGCGGGCGGGGAGGATGCCGCGCCGCCCGAGCAGCTTGCGCTCATCCGTGAGGCCGTACAGAAGGCCAAGACGCCCAAGGCCAAGCCACGGACGTGGCGGGGGGCCGCGTTGGCCAAGGAGCTGCCCGTCGCGCGCGTGGTGGTGGACAAGGGCGTCCTGCACCTGGACCGGTACTTCGACTATGCCGTGCCCGAGGAACTCGACGCTGTCGCCCGGCCTGGGGTCCGGGTCCGTGTGCGGTTCGGGGCCGGCGGGCGCACTGTGCGCGAAGGGCGGCGTGAGGGGGGCGGACTCATCGACGGGTTTCTCGTCGAGCGAGTGGCCGAATCCGATTACGCGGGCCCCCTGGCCGCGCTCGCGCAGGTCGTGTCGCCCGAGCCGGTCCTCTCGCCCGAACTGCTGGGACTCGCCCGGGCGGTGGCCGACCGGTACGCGGGCAGCCTCGCCGATGTGCTGCAACTCGCCGTGCCGCCGCGGCACGCCCGCGCCGAGGCCGCGGAGATGGGGCCACCGCCCGCACCGCCCGCCGCGCCCGACCCCGGGCCCTGGCTCCGGTACGGACGTGGGGCCGACTTCCTCCGATCACTGGCGCAGGGCGGTGCGCCACGGGCCGTGTGGACCGCCCTGCCCGGACCCCGGTGGGCGGACGAGATAGCCCGGGCCGTGCAGGCCACGCTCGCCTCCGGGCGGGGGGCGTTGGTCGTTGTGCCCGCGGGGCGGCCCGCCGCCCGGGTCGATGCCGCGCTCCGGGAGCTGATCGGTGACGGGCAGCACGCACTCCTGACCGCCGACGCCGGCCAGGAGCGGCGCTACCGGGAGTGGCTCGCCGTACGGCGTGGAGCCGTGCGGGCCGTTGTCGGTACGCGGGCCGCCATGTTCGCGCCCGTGCGGAATCTGGGGCTCGTCGTCGTCTGGGACGACGGGGACGCCAGTCACAGCGACGACAACGCTCCGTACCCCCATGTCCGCGAGGTACTGGAGCTCCGCGCCGCGCGCGACAAGTGCGCCTTTCTGCTGGGGAGCCGTAGCTGCACCGTGGAGGCGGCCCAACTCGTCGAGAGCGGCTGGGCCGCGCCGATCGTCGCCGACCGCGAGCAGGTACGGGCCGCAGCGCCCCTCGTGCGGACCGTGGGGGACGAAGACCTCGCACGGGACGAGGCGGCCAGGGCGGCGCGCCTGCCGACGCTCGCCTGGCAGGTCGTACGGGACGGGCTGCGGCACGGCCCTGTACTGGTGCAGGTGCCTCGCCGCGGCTATGTGCCCCGGATGGCCTGCGCGCACTGCCGGGCGCCCGCGCGGTGTCGGCACTGCGCCGGGCCGCTGGCCGCGCAGGACACCGGGGAGCTGCGATGCGGATGGTGCGGGCGGGAGGAGACCTCTTGGCACTGTCCGGAGTGCGGCGGGTTCCGGCTGCGGGCGCAGGTCGTGGGGGCGCGGCGCACCGCCGAGGAACTGGGGCGCGCGTTCCCGGCCGTTCCGGTGCGCACCTCGGGGCGCGAGCAGGTGCTGGACACGGTGCCGTCGGCGCCCGCGCTCGTGGTGAGCACCCCGGGCGCGGAGCCCGTCGCCGAGGGCGGGTACGCCGCCGCGCTGCTCCTCGACGGGTGGGCCATGCTCGGGCGGCCCGACCTGCGGGCAGGCGAGGAGGCGCTGCGGCGGTGGATCGGCGCGGGTGCGCTCGTACGGCCGCAGTCGGCGGGCGGGACCGTCGTGGTCGTGGCCGAACCCACGCTGCGGCCCGTGCAGGCGCTCGTACGGTGGGACCCTGTCGGGCACGCTGTGCGGGAACTCGCTGAGCGTGCCGAGCTCGGGTTTCCACCGGTGTCGCGGATGGCCGCCGTGACGGGGACGGCCGAGGCGGTGGCGGGCTTTCTGGATGGGGCCGAACTGCCGCCGGACGCACAGGTGTTGGGGCCGATTCCAGTACCGTCGAGCGAAGCCGGGCGCCCGCGGCGGGCCGGGGGGCCGCCGCCGGGGGAGCACTGGATGCGGGCGCTCATCCGGGTACCGCCCGGCAGCGGGGCGGCACTGGCCTTCGCGCTGAAGACCGCGCTCGCGGCCCGGATGGCGCGTGGCGGAACCGGGGGCGGCGAGGCGGTGCGGATCCGGATCGATCCGCCGGACATCGGGTGACGGGTCGGGTCGGGTCGATCCGCGGCACACCGTCGAGGCAGGACGGATCCGATCGCCTCCGCGGACCCCGGAGGAGGGGCGGGCGGAAGAAGGCCGTTCAGGGCGCGTTCAGGAGCGCAGGAGGTCGTTGGGTCGGACACACGGCCGCCTCCCGGTCTCACGCTCGGGAGGCGGACAGAGGAGCGGTTCAGCCGTTGCGCGGACCCGGAAAGGCCGTCTGCCTCACCTCGTCGCGCAGGGTGGGGCTGCCCGCCGTCGGCTGCGTCGGCATCGAGCGGGCCGTGGGGACCGCGGAGATGCCCGCGCCCATGTTGAGCGTGCGGGTGCCGGACGGCTCCGGTGCGCGCTCGGCCTCGGCGGCCGCCTGGGTGGCGGCACGACGGGCGCCGTAGCGGCGGTGGACCGCCTGCTTGGTGACTCCGAGCGCGGAGCCGACGGCGTCCCACGAGAAGCCGAGCGAGCGGTCGAAGTCCACGGCCGCCGTCACCAGGGTCTCGACGCTGTCCCGCAGTTCCTGGGCGAGACGGACGGTCGGGGCGGGGGCACGCCCATAGACGACGAAGCCCGTCGACGGGCCGGAGCGGCGCGGACGGTAGACGTTGCCCAACTGGGCGGTGAGGGTGCGCAGTGCGTCCACCTGCCGGCGGACCCGCTCGATGTCCCGCACCAGCAAGTGCAGGCTGGCCCGAGCCTGGGCGTCGTGGGTTGCGTGGTCGGCCATGAAACAAGCCTCTCGAACCGGCGTTGCTAGGGACCGGGCCGTGGTCACGGCCCGTTGGGGTCAACTCTTTCTTGACCAACGCGTTTCCGGGTCTCTGGTCACGGTGCGGGGGCGTAAGGGCATATGCGTACGCCCCCGAGGGGCGATGTGCGCCGCGAGGAGCATGTACCGCCGGGCCATGGCGGCCGCCGCGCTGCCGACGCCCCGGCCCCCATAGACTGGTGAGCTGTGCCCGCACCCCTTCGCGCAGCCGGAGGCGTGAGAGCCCGTCAGAACTCCCGCCCGAGAGGCCGTCACTCACCCATGAGGCTTGTCTTCGCAGGTACCCCCGAGGTCGCTGTTCCCGCGCTGGACGCTCTGATCGCGTCCGGGCGGCACGAGGTGGTGGCCGTCGTCACTCGGCCTGACGCACCGGCGGGGCGTGGGCGCAGGCTCGTCGCCAGTCCCGTCGCCGAGCGGGCCGAGGAGGCCGGGATCGAGATCCTCAAGCCGGAACGGCCCCGCGACGAGGACTTCCTCGCGCGGCTGAGGGAGATCGCGCCGGACTGCTGCCCCGTCGTCGCCTACGGTGCGCTCCTGCCGCGCGTCGCCCTCGACATTCCCACCCACGGCTGGGTCAACCTGCACTTCTCCCTGCTTCCCGCCTGGCGCGGCGCCGCCCCCGTGCAGCACTCCCTCCTGGCAGGCGACGAGATCACCGGGGCCTCCACCTTCCTCATCGAGGAAGGGCTCGACTCCGGGCCCGTCTACGGCACCGTCACCGAGCGAGTCCGGCCCACCGACACCAGCGGCGACCTGCTCACCCGTCTCGCCTTCGCCGGCTCCGGCCTGCTCACCGCCACCATGGACGGGATCGAGGACGGCACCCTCAAGGCCGTGCCGCAGCCCGCGGAGGGTGTCACGCTCGCGCCGAAGATCACCGTCGAGGACGCACGCGTCGACTGGTCCGCCCCCGCGCTCCGTGCCGACCGCGTGGTGCGCGCCTGCACTCCCGCGCCCGGCGCCTGGACCACGTTCCGCGGGGAGCGGCTCAAGCTCATCCAGGTGACGCCCGTGCCCGAGCGGACGGACCTCGCCCCCGGGCACCTGTCCGTCGGCAAGAACAACGTGTACGTCGGCACCGGTTCGTACGCCGTCGAGCTGGTGTGGGTGCAGGCCCAGGGCAAGAAGCCGATGCGGGCCGCGGACTGGGCACGCGGGGTGCGGATCGGTGCCGCGGAGACGCTCGGGAGCTGACCTCCCACCGGACCCTCCCGGCCTTCCCGCCACCCCACGGACGTACGCTGGAAAGCGCACGTCATCCCACACCCGGAGCACCTTTTCGTGAGCGACCAGTCCCGTCGTCCCCGCAAGCCAGGCAAGCCCTACCGGCGGCCCAAGAAGGACCCTGTCCGCATCCTCGCCTTCGACGCGCTCAGGGCCGTCGACGAACGGGACGCGTACGCGAACCTCGTGCTGCCTCCGCTGCTGCGCAGGGCGCGCGAGCAGGGCGACTTCGACGCGCGGGACGCCGCACTGGCCACCGAGCTGGTGTACGGGACGCTGCGTCGGCAGGGAACGTACGACGCCGTCATCGCGGAGTGTGTCGACCGGCCGCTGCGTGAGGTCGACCCGCCCGTGCTCGACGTGCTGAGCCTCGGCGCCCACCAACTGCTGGGGACGCGGATACCCAGCCATGCCGCCGTGTCCGCCACGGTCGAGCTCGCCCGGGTCGTGCTCGGCGACGGGCGGGCCAAGTTCGTCAACGCCGTGCTGCGCAAGGTCGCACAGAACGACCTCGACGGCTGGCTGGAGCGGGTCGCACCGCCGTACGACGAGGACCCCGAGGACCACCTCGCCGTCGTGCACTCGCACCCCCGCTGGGTCGTCTCCGCCCTGTGGGACTCCCTCGGCGGCCCACGTGCCGGGATCGAGGACCTTCTCGAGGCCGACAACGAGCGGCCCGAGGTCACGCTCGTCGCCCGTCCGGGGCGCTCCACCACCGAGGAGCTGCTGCGCGAGGAGGCCGCGGTGCCGGGCCGCTGGTCGCCGTACGCCGTCCGGCTCACCGAGGGCGGCGAGCCCGGCGCTGTCGAGGCGATCCGGGACGGCCGCGCGGGCGTGCAGGACGAGGGCAGCCAGCTCGTCGCGCTCGCCCTCGCCAACGCGCCCCTCGAAGGGCCCGACAGCACCTGGCTGGACGGCTGTGCCGGGCCGGGTGGCAAGGCCGCCCTGCTCGCCGCCCTGGCCGCCGAGCGCGGAGCCGTGCTGCTGGCCTCCGAGAAGCAGCCGCACCGGGCCGGACTGGTGGCGAAGGCGCTCGCCGGCAACCCCGGGCCGTACCAGGTCATCGCCGCCGACGGGACCCGGCCGCCGTGGCGGCTCGGCTCCTTCGACCGTGTTCTGATGGACGTGCCGTGCACGGGGCTCGGCGCGCTGCGCCGCCGCCCCGAGGCCCGCTGGCGGCGTCGGCCGGAGGACCTCGACGGGTTCGCGCCGCTGCAGCGCGCCCTGCTGCGCACGGCGCTGGAGTCCGTACGCGTCGGGGGAGTTGTCGGCTACGCCACCTGTTCCCCTCATCTTGCCGAGACCCGTGCCGTGGTCGATGACGTGCTCAAGCAGTACCGGGACACCGAGCTGGTCGACGCCCGGCCGCTGCTGCCCGGCGTGCCGGCCCTCGGGGACGGCCCAGACGTTCAGCTGTGGCCGCATCTGCACGGGACGGACGCGATGTACCTGGCGATCATCCGGCGTACGGGCTGAAGCCTCGCCTCCCCCGGGTGCGCCCGCCGGGCCGGTGGCGTGGCGCTCGCGGCGTGCTCCTCCTCCGCGAGGGCGGCCCCGGGAGCGCGCCGGGGGCGCGGCAGCCGTCGGCCCAGATCCGGACCGACCGGTTCCGGCCGGACCGGCGCGAGTAACCGGCCCTGGGCATGGCAGGCTTGGGTCATGGCCGTGCAGATCAACCCCAGCATCCTGTCCGCGGACTTCTCCCGCCTCGCCGAGGAGGCGAAAGCCGTGGACGGAGCCGACTGGCTCCACGTCGACGTCATGGACAACCATTTCGTCCCGAACCTCACGCTCGGCGTGCCGGTCGTGGAGTCCCTGGTCCGCGCGACGGACACCCCGCTGGACTGCCATCTGATGATCGAGGACGCCGATCGGTGGGCGCCGCAGTACGTCGAGGCAGGCGCCGGATCCGTCACCTTCCACGCCGAGGCGGCCGCCGCGCCCGTGCGGCTCGCCCGCGAGATCCGTGCCAAGGGCGCCCGCGCCTCCATGGCCCTCAAGCCCGCCACGCCCATCGAGCCGTACGAGGATCTGCTGCCCGAGCTGGACATGCTGCTCATCATGACGGTTGAGCCCGGCTTCGGTGGGCAGGCGTTCCTGGACATCATGCTCCCCAAGATCCGCCGCACCCGTGAGCTGATCAGCAAGCACGGCCTCGAACTCTGGCTGCAGGTCGACGGCGGTGTCTCGGCCTCCACCATCGAGCGGTGCGCGGAGGCGGGAGCGGATGTGTTCGTGGCGGGCTCGGCGGTGTACGGGGCGGCCGACCCCTCCGCGGCGGTACGTGCACTGCGCAATCAAGCGGAGCGGGCGACGGCCCAAGCCTCGTGGGCCTGCGACGACTGAGCCGACAGAACTTGATCGCCGACCGTCCGGGCAGATCGACTTCGCCGGATCTGCAAGGATGAACAGCGTATGCAGAGTGTGAAGAGCAGTGAGGAGATGACCGTGTCGGGTATGTCGGCGGGCCGGTCAGCCATGCGGATGGGACCCGCTGAGCTGGTGCAGGCGGCGGCGATGGCCCGCCGCTTCTACCTCGAGGGCAAATCCAAGATCCAGATCGCTGAGGAGTTCGGCGTAAGCCGCTTCAAGGTGGCCCGGGTCCTGGAGACCGCCCTCGAACGAGATCTCGTACGGATCGAGATCCGTGTGCCGGCCGAGCTGGACGCCGAGCGCTCCGACGCGCTGCGCGCCCGCTACGGCCTCAGGCACGCCGTGGTGGTCGAATCCCCGGCCGAGGCCGAGGAGTCGCCCGACCCCGAGAACCTCGGGGAGGTGGCCGCCGACCTGCTCGGCGAACTGGTGACCGAGGGCGATGTGCTGGGACTGGCCTGGGGCCGGTCCACCATCAACATGGCGGCTTCCCTGAACCGCCTGCCCCCGTGCACGGTGGTGCAGCTGACGGGTGTGTACGACGCCGGGACCGCCGAGCGCGGCTCGGTGGAGGCCGTCCGTCGTGCCGCGCAGGTCTCGGGTGGGGACGCCCACCCCATCTACGCGCCGATGCTGCTGCCGGACGAGGCGACCGCGGCGGCGCTGCGCAACCAGACGGGGATCGCCCGCGCCTTCGAGTACTTCGACAAGGTGACGGTGGCCTGCGTCTCCATCGGCTCGTGGGCGCCGGGCATCTCGACGGTGCACGACATGCTCACGGAGGAGGAGCGCGCTCACTACGCCTCCCTCGGTGTCGCCGCCGAGATGTCCGCGCACCTCTTCGACGCCGAGGGCCGCCGGATCGGGCGGGACCTGGGGGAACGTTGCATCACCGTCAAGGCGGACCAGCTGCGTCGTATCCCCGAGGTCGTGGCGATCGCCGGCGGGCAGCGGAAGGCGGCCGCCATCGACGCGGTGCTTCGGTCCGGGCTCGTCACCAGCCTGGTGACGGACACGGCGGCAGCCGACTACCTGATGACGGCGGGGCAGACGCCGAAGCCGGCCCTGAACCGGGCGGATCCGGACGGGTCCTGATCACTGGCGGGGACGGCTGTGGCAGCATCGGTGCATGCTGTCGCGGTCCGTCCCCCGCCTTTTCGCGGGGCTCTTCCTCTGCCTGTCCGTTCTGCTCAGCGGGTGTTCCACGAGGGACACCGGCACCTCGGCGCCGGCCCCCTCGTGGGCCGGACACATGGCCACCGTCACGGAGTCCCGCCTTCCCGCCGAGGCCCGGCACACCCTCGCTCTCATCGACCAGGGCGGCCCCTTCCCGTACGCCAGGGACGGTGTCGTCTTCGGCAATTTCGAGCGCCTGCTGCCCCGGCACCCACGCGGCTACTACCACGAATACACGGTGAAGACGCCGGGCTCGCGCGACCGCGGGGCCCGGCGCCTTGTCACCGGGCAGGGCGAGGAGATCTTCTACACCGACGATCACTACAACTCGTTCAGGGCGGTGCTGAGATGACCGACGATCCGGCGGGTCGGCGCGAGGTCACGCTGGACCTCGGCGGGGCCTGCGACAAGGCCGCGTTCATGGAGCGGATCGTGCACGCCCTCGAGCTGCCGGACTGGTTCGGCCGCAACTGGGACGCGCTCGCCGACTCGCTCGCCGACCCCACGGTGTGGCCCGCCGGCGCCGCCGAGAAGGGCCTGCTGCTCGTCGTGCGGGGCTGGCAGCCGTATGCGAAGGCGCGGCCCGGGGAGTGGGAGATCGCCCAGGAGGTGTTCTCCGAGGCGGTGGACCGGACCCCGGGCCTCTCCGTGCTGCTCGCCCTTGGAGGATCCCACGAAGAGGCCGTTGACCTGCCTGGATGATCCGTCCGGGGATCGCGTACCCCTTGTCATGGGACAATGAAGTACGTGCTCTTCCCCCTGGCTGACCAGTCCGGGGGCCACCTCTGAACGACTGGGATGTGCAGCACGTGCGTTTCCTCAACGACATCCAGCCCGCGTACGACCTCACGTACGATGACGTGTTCATGGTGCCGAGCCGCTCCGCGGTGGGCTCTCGCCATGGCGTGGACCTCGCCTCTCCGGACGGCACGGGTACCACCATTCCGTTGGTCGTCGCCAACATGACCGCGATCGCCGGCCGTCGCATGGCGGAGACGGTGGCCCGCCGTGGCGGCCTGGTCGTCATCCCGCAGGACATCCCGATCGACGTGGTCACCGAGGTCATCTCCTGGGTCAAGGGCCGTCACCTGGTGCTCGACACCCCGATCGTGCTCGCCCCGCACCAGACGGTCGCCGACGCGCTCGCGCTGCTGCCGAAGCGCGCCCACAACGCCGGCGTGGTCGTCGATGCGGAGCACCGGCCGATCGGCGTGGTCACCGAGGCCGACCTCTCGGGCGTGGACCGCTTCACGCAGCTCGAAGTGGTGATGTCCAAGGACCTGCTGCTGCTCGACGCCGACATCGACCCGCGCGAGGCCTTCAACACCCTCGACGCTGCCAACCGCCGCTACGCCCCGGCCGTCGACAAGGACGGCAAGCTCGCCGGCATCCTCACCCGCAAGGGCGCTCTGCGCGCCACGCTCTACACGCCGGCCACCGACGCCAACGGCAGGCTGCGCATCGCCGCCGCCATCGGCATCAACGGCGACATCGCGGGCAAGGCGAAGCAGCTGCTCGACGCGGGCGTCGACACCCTCGTCATCGACACCGCGCACGGCCACCAGGAGTCGGTGATCAGCGCCGTCCGGACCGTGCGCGCGCTCGACCCCCAGGTGCCGCTCGTGGCCGGCAACATCGTCGCCGCCGAGGGTGTGCGCGACCTGATCGAGGCCGGCGCGGACATCGTCAAGGTCGGTGTGGGTCCCGGCGCCATGTGCACCACGCGCATGATGACGGGCGTCGGCCGCCCGCAGTTCTCGGCGGTGCTGGAGTGCGCGGCCGAGGCGAAGAAGTACGGCAAGCACGTGTGGGCCGACGGCGGTATCCGTCACCCGCGTGATGTCGCCATGGCGCTGGCGGCCGGTGCCTCCAACGTGATGGTCGGCTCGTGGTTCGCGGGCACCTACGAGTCCCCGGGTGACCTCCAGCAGGACGCGGACGGCCGCCTCTACAAGGAGTCGTTCGGCATGGCGTCGGCGCGTGCGGTCCGCAACCGCACGGCGGAGGAGTCGTCGTACGACCGCGCCCGCAAGGCCCTGTTCGAGGAGGGCATCTCGACCTCCCGCATGTTCCTGGACGCGGCTCGTCCGGGCGTCGAGGACCTGATCGACTCGATCATCGCGGGCGTCCGCTCGTCCTGCACCTACGCGGGCGCCGAGTCGCTGGAGGAGTTCGCCGAGCGGGCCATCGTGGGCATCCAGAGCGCCGCGGGCTACGCGGAGGGCAAGCCGCTGCACGCCAGCTGGAGCTGAGCCGGGCTCCCCTCTCGTACGGCGGCCCCCTCTCGTCACCGACGAGAGGGGGCCGTCCATGCCGCAGGACGGTGGGCGGAGGGGGACGGCCGGTGAGCAGGTGTTCTACTTCCTGTAGGGCCACCGGCGCTCCCGGTCGGCCGCCGTCGCGTATCCGCCGACTCGGATCGTGCGGCACCCGCAGCCATCCGCAGAGAAGTGAACCACCCGCCTTGCTGAACGATCTCGACGAACGCATCGTGCACGCCCTTGCCGAGGACGCCCGCCGCTCCTACGCGGACATCGGGCAACTGGTCGGCCTGTCCGCACCCGCAGTGAAGCGGCGCGTGGACCGGCTGCGCTCCACCGGCGCCATCACCGGGTTCACCGTCCGGGTGGACCCGGGAGCGCTCGGCTGGCAGACCGAGGGGTTCGTCGAGATCTACTGCCGACGCAACACCTCGCCGGAGACCATCCAGCGGGGCCTGGAGCGCTACCAGGAGGTCGTGTCCGCGTCCACCGTCACCGGGGACGCGGACGCGATCGTCCAGGTCTTCGCCTCTGACATGCGCCACTTTGAACGGGTCCTGGAACGCATCGCGGGCGAGCCGTTCGTGGAACGGACGAAGTCCGTCCTGGTCCTGTCCCCGCTGCTGCGCCGCTTCTCCTCGGGCTCACCCGCCTGAGCCCGCCTTCCACGACGGTTCCTACGAGGTGGGGAAGACCGGGTGCCATGGCAGCACCTTGAAGTCCCCGCTGCCCTTCTTGACCGTTTCGAAGGCCCCGGTGCTCAGACACCGGGGCACCTCGAGTCGTTCCGTCTCCGGGCTCAGCCAGCTGTAGCCGAGCCGGTCGTGCTTGCCGTCGTCGGTGACCGTGATTCCGACCCGGCGCCCCTTGTGCGGGGTGTCCGAGTCGGTCACGACCCCCGTCATCACGGCCGTGTTCCCGCCCGTCATCAGACAGTCGACCTTGCCTCTGGCCCAGCCGCCCTTGCCGTTCAGGTAGTGACTGAAGGCGAAGGTGCCGTACGCCTTGTACGGGTCCATGTTGTCCTTCGCCGCCAAGTGGGCGTCGAAACTGAACGTGATGTCGTCGCCGAGCGGCCGATACAGCTTGGCCGTGCCGGTCAGCGCCGCCGCCTCCCGCTGTCCCCGGTGGCCGTCCCCGGCCGTGGCGACAGCCGTGCCGGCCGCGGTCACCACCAGCGCCGCCGCCGTCGCCGCCAGGATGCGCATGCGCGCCATGGGAGATCCCCCTCCGTCACCTGCTGCCCGGTCCTTCCGGGCAGCGCGTCCAGACTTCCGTGACGGGGCCTTCAGCGCGTCGGGCCACGGTCGGCACCCGCCTCCGTCGCACGGGGGAGGAAAACGGGTACGCGGTACGACTCGGGCGTCACGCGGGGCGCAACGAATCGCCGTTCCGGTCGGTCACCGCGCAACGGATCACACGCACAGACGCAACAGTCCCGCCTTGTCGCCGTGTCCTGCGGAAACGTACCGTCGTTCCGGCCCTCACACGCCGCCCCCCGCCCGTACCTTCCCGAGGACAGTCATGCCGTCGCTGCGCACCGCCCTGCTCCAGAGCTCAGGCCGCCCCGGCTCCGTCGCCGAGAACCTCAAGGTGCTCGACGAGGCCGCCGGCCGTGCCGCCGCTGCCGGCGCCGGGCTGCTGGCCGCGCCGGAGATGTTCCTCACCGGGTACGCGATCGGCGACGACATCGGCCGGCTCGCCGACCCGGTCGACGGCGAACGGGCCGACGCGGTCGCCGAGATCGCCTCGCGACAGGGGCTCGCGATCGTCTACGGCTACCCGGAGCGGGACGGCGAAAGCGTTTTCAACTCCGCCCAGTTGATCTCCGCCGACGGCACCCGCCTCGCGAACTACCGCAAGACCCACCTCTTCGGCGGCTTCGAACGCGACCACTTCGCCCCGGGCGACCAGCCCGTCGTCCTGGCCGAGTTGAACGGTCTGCGGGTCGGAGTGATGATCTGTTACGACGTCGAGTTCCCGGAGAACGTCCGCGCCCACGCCCTGGCCGGCACCGACCTCCTCGTGGTCCCGACGGCCCAGATGCACCCCTTCCAGTTCGTCGCCGAGTCCCTCGTCCCGGTGCGCGCCTTCGAGAACCAGATGTACGTCGCGTACGTCAACCGCGTAGGCCGAGAAGGGGAGTTCGAGTTCGTCGGGCTCTCCACCCTCGCGGGGCCTGACGGGATCGCGAGGGCCCGGGCGGGCCGCGTCGAGGAACTCGTCCTCGCCGACGTCGACCCCGCCCACCTCGCTGCCTCCCGCGCGGCGAACCCGTATCTGATGGACCGTCGACCCGGCCTCTACGGGTCCCTCGTCTGAACCCTCAGCCTTCCCCAGAGTTCTTTTCCCGCAAGGAGCCCGCACCCCATGACGTCCACGGTGCCCAACGCCGTCCAGCACACCGACGGGCAACTGCCGCCGATCACCATGTTCGGGCCGGACTTCCCTTACGCGTACGACGACTTCCTCGCCCACCCGGCAGGCCTCGGGCAGGTCCCCGCGACCGCGCTCGGCACCGAGGTCGCGGTCATCGGCGGCGGTCTGTCCGGCATCGTGGCCGCCTACGAGCTGATGAAGATGGGCCTCAAACCCGTGGTCTACGAGGCCGACCGGATCGGCGGCCGGCTGCGTACGGTGGGCTTCGAGGGCTGCGACCCCTCGCTGACCGCCGAGATGGGCGCCATGCGCTTCCCGCCGTCCTCGACGGCGCTGCAGCACTACATCGACCTGGTGGGCCTTGAGACCAGGCCGTTCCCCAACCCGCTGGCCGAGGCGACCCCGTCGACCGTCGTCGATCTCAAGGGCGAGAGCCACTACGCCGAGACCCTCGACGATCTGCCGCAGGTCTACCGCGACGTGGCGAACGCGTGGAACGCCTGCCTGGAGGAGGGCGCCGACTTCTCCGACATGAACCGCGCCCTGCGCGAGCGGGACGTCAAGCGCATCCGCGAGATCTGGTCGAGGCTCGTGGAGAAGCTCGACAACCAGACGTTCTACGGCTTCCTCTGCGATTCCGAGGCCTTCAGGTCCTTCCGGCACCGCGAGATCTTCGGCCAGGTCGGCTTCGGCACCGGCGGCTGGGACACCGACTTCCCGAACTCCATCCTGGAGATCCTGCGCGTCGTCTACACCGAGGCCGACGACCATCACCGTGGCATCGTGGGCGGCTCCCAGCAACTGCCCCTTCGGCTGTGGGAGCGGGAGCCGGAGAAGATCGTGCACTGGGCGTACGGAACCTCCCTGAAGTCCCTGCACGAGAACGGCGAGCCCCGTCCCGCGGTGACTAGGCTGCATCGCACCGCGGGCAACCGGATCACCGTCACCGACGCGAACGGCGACATCCGGACGTACCGCACTGCCGTCTTCACCGCCCAGTCCTGGATGCTGCTCTCCAAGATCGACTGCGACGACTCGCTCTTCCCGATCGACCACTGGACGGCGATCGAGCGCACGCACTACATGGAGTCGAGCAAGCTCTTCGTCCCGGTCGACCGGCCGTTCTGGCTGGACAAGGCCGTCGACGACAGGGGAAACCCGACCGGTCGCGACGTCATGTCGATGACACTCACCGACCGCATGACCCGCGGCACCTACCTCCTGGACGACGGTCCGGACAAGCCCGCCGTCATCTGTCTGTCGTACACGTGGTGTGACGACAGCCTGAAGTGGCTGCCGCTGTCCGCGAACGAGCGGATGGAGGTCATGCTGAAGTCGCTCGGCGAGATCTATCCCCACGTCGACATCAGGAAGCACATCATCGGCAGCCCGGTGACGGTCTCCTGGGAGAACGAGCCGTACTTCATGGGCGCGTTCAAGGCGAACCTGCCCGGCCACTACCGCTACCAGCGGCGCCTGTTCACGCACTTCATGCAGGACCGGCTGCCCGCCGAAAAGCGGGGCATCTTCCTCGCCGGTGACGACATCTCCTGGACGGCCGGCTGGGCCGAGGGCGCCGTGCAGACCGCGCTCAACGCCGTGTGGGGCGTCATGCACCACCTCGGCGGTGCGACCGACCCGGCCAACCCCGGTCCCGGCGACGTCTACGACGAGATCGCGCCGGTGGAGCTGCCGGAGGGCTGAGCCGGGCCGGGTGCCGATGGCGGCCGGTCAGATACCGGCCGCCCGCGCCTTCTCGTACACCTCCGCGGCGATGTCCTTCAGCTCCTGCACGTCCCGCGCGGAGCTCTGCAGCTCGATGAGGATCTCGTCGAGTCCGACCTCGGAGTGTGCCGCCAGGTCCTCCACGATCTGATCGACGTTCCCCTGGAAGGGCCGGCGGTCCGGGCCGTCGTACGCCTTGGACGTGTACGCGGCGTTGGCGCGCAGCACACTCTGGAGGGGCTGGGTGCGCCCCCGTTCGGCGGCCAGCTCCCGCAGTTCGCGCCACTGCGCGGCCAGTGCGTCGGCCCCCATGCTCACCGGAATCCAGCCGTCGGCCTTGTCGACCAGCCGCCGCTGGGCCTTCTTGTTGCTCGCGGCCAGCAGGATCGGGATCGGCCTGGCCGGCTTGGGAGCGACCACGGCCGAGGCGATCTTCGTCAGCCTGCCCTCGTAGCTGACCGGATCCGGACCCCAGACCGCCCGGCACACCTCGATCACCTCGTCCAGGACCCGGCCGCGCTCCTCGAACGGACGGACCGAGGCCGCCGCGTACTCGTCGAGCGACCAGCCGGTGCCCAGGCCGGCCACGACCCGCCCACCGCTTGCCGCATCCAGCGAGGCCAACGACCTGGCGAGCTGGAAGGGCACATGCAGGGGCGCCACCAGCACACTCGTGCCGAGCCTGGCGCGATGCGTGGCCGCGGCGGCGAGCGCGAGCGTCACCAAGGGCTCGGCCACCCCGCGGTAACTGTCCGGCCAGGGCAAGCCCTCGATGCCGTACAGCCCCTGGGTGGCCGGCTCCGGGAACAGGGCCCGCTCGAACACCCACAGGCTGTCGTACCCGATGTGCTCCGCGGCACGTGCCAGGTCGGGCACATCCTTGCCGAGGTCGTACTGTCGCATCTGCGGGAGGCCGAGTCCCAGACGGGTCGCCATGCGGTACTCCTTCGTGATCGTGAGTTCCCGTCGGCCAACGTACTGTCGCCACACGGAGGTGTTGGTGATTCCGGGTGGCCATGGCGATTCCCGGGCGAACCGGGTCAGCCTTGCAGGGGCGTGAGCAGCATCCGGCTCGCGAGGCCCACCGTGGCGTCCAGGTGCCGCGCGAACTCCTCGGCGACCTCCGGATGTTCCCGCAGCGCCCACAGCGCACGCGCCGCCGCCCAGGCGCCCTCTCGCGCCCGCTCCAGGCTCCATGAGCCGAGCAGATGGGTGAGCGGGTCGGTGACCAGGAGCAGATCGGGCGGGGGCGTCAGATCGTCGCGGATACGTTCCTCCAGCGACACGAGAAGGTCGCCCACGTCGTCGAACTCAGCTTCCAGATCGGCCGGTTCACAGCCCTGCGTACGACAGGCATCCACGACGGCGAGCGCGAGGTCGTGCCCGAGGTGCGCATTGATGCCGGCGAGCGCGAACTGCAGAGGCCGCACGCCAGGATGGCAACGGAACTGGAACAACGGTCGCCAGCACGCGGGCGGGTTCCCCTCCTCGGCCACCGTCAGATAGCGCTCCGCGCATCCCACGTCCAGCGTCTTCGTGGTCCGCCGGTCCGCGAAGCCCTCGGCGACCTGCCGAGCGCCGACCTCCTCGGTGACGGCGAGGTAGACGCGGTTGAAGACCGCGACACCGTCGCCGGGCGGCCAGGCCTCGTCGAGCGCGCGCATCCGTGGGACGACCGTGCCGACTCCGGTGGTGAACTGCTCCAACCGCACCATGGGGGCAGGGTTGCAGCCCTGGGCCGATCGGCGTAGCAGCGGCCCGCGGGCTTCCCCGGAACGGGGGAACCCGTCGATGGGCCGGACGGGGGAGCAAGGTGTCCGACTTCGAGCGCACCGGCGACGAGATCGTGTACGCCCGTCACGTGCTGGCCGACCTCGGCGGCCCGGTGAACCTGGGGGTCGTCATCGACACCAGCCGCAACGGAAACGGCGCCCCGGCCGACGGCGGGTGGTGCGACCCACCCGGCCGCTGGATAGGGCCGTCCCCAACCCCTGCGTACGGGGGAGCGGGGATCGACGCCTACCTCTGGGTGGAGCTGCCGGGTGAGTCGGACGGCCTGTCAAGGGAGCGCCGGGGGGTCTCCGCGAAGCGCGCGTACGAGTTGGCGCGCTGAAGCCGCGGGGTGCGGCTATGAGTCGGCGCGCCGGTCCCCGTCACGGTCGGCCTCGGCCTGGTCGTTGTACGAGGACGTACCCGAGTCCAGCAGCGGCTCCTGCGTCTTGAGGTGCGCGGGGGCCAGCGCCCGCAGCGCGTGGTAGCCGGTGATGACGACCAGCGTGCCCAGCGCGATGCCGCTGAGGGTGAAGGTGTCGGTGAACTTCATCGTGACGTTGCCGACGCCGATGATGATGCCCGCGGCGGCGGGCACGAGGTTCAGCGGATTACGCAGGTCCACCTTGGACTTGGTCCAGATCTGCGCGCCGAGCAGGCCGATCATGCCGTAGAGGATGACGGTGATGCCGCCGAGCACACCACCGGGGATCGCGGCCACGACCGCGCCGAACTTCGGGCAGAGACCGAAGAGGAGGGCGAAGCCGGCCGCTGCCCAGTAGGCGGCGGTCGAGTAGACACGGGTGGCGGCCATCACGCCGATGTTCTCGGAGTAGGTCGTGTTGGGCGGGCCGCCGACCGCGGTCGAGAGCATGGAGGCGACACCGTCCGCGGAGATCGCCGTGCCCAGCTTGTCGTCCAGCGGGTCGCCGGTCATCTCGCCGACGGCCTTGACGTGCCCGGCGTTCTCCGCGACCAGCGCGATCACCACGGGCAGGGCGACCAGGATCGCGGACCACTGGAAGGACGGGCCGTGGAAGGAGGGCAGGCCTATCCAGTCCGCCTGGCCGACGCCCGACAGGTCCAGACGCCAGTGGTCGGTGAGCTTGCCGCTCGCGTCCACCGAGTGGATCTTCCCGAAGATCCGGTCGAACGCCCAGGAGATCCCGTAGCCGAAGACCAGGCCCAGGAAGATCGCGACACGTGACCAGAAGCCGCGCAGGCCCACCACGGCCAGACCCGTGAAGAGCATCACCAGCAGCGCGGTCCACTGATCCTGCGGCCAGTAGGTCGACGCGGTCACGGGGGCGAGGTTGAACCCGATCAGCATGACGACCGCGCCCGTCACGATCGGTGGCATCGCCGCGTGGATGATCCGTGCCCCGAAACGCTGGACCGCGACGCCGACGAGGAACAGCGCCACGCCCACGACGAACACGGCGCCGGTCACGGTCGCGCTGGTGCCGCCCTGCGCCCGGATCACCGCGGCGACGCCCACGAAGGAGAGCGAGCAGCCGAGGTAGCTGGGGACGCGGCCACGGGTCGCCAGCAGGAAGATCACGGTCGCGACGCCGGACATCATGATCGCGAGGTTGGGGTCGAGCCCCATCAGTACGGGCGCCACGAAGCTCGCCCCGAACATGGCCACCACGTGCTGGGCGCCGAGTCCTACCGTGCGGGGCCAGGAGAGCCGTTCGTCGGGGCGGACGACCGCCCCCGGCGCGGGCGTGCGCCCGTCACCGTGCAGCTTCCAGCGCACGCCGAGGTCCATGTGAGGCTTCGCTTTCTCTGTACATGAAGAACTGTCCGAACCATTGTCACGGTCATCAGGCATTCCTATGCACACCGGGCCTCATTCATGAACGGAGTTCATACATATGAACAAAACTTGATGGGTGCACGCCCATGCCCGGACATCCGCTCGTGACTGTGACCATATTCACGCCCATCGGAGCGACTCAGGGCCGCTGGTCAGGAACCGCTGCACTCCGCGGGCTCACCGTGGGGCGATCTCGGTCACCCGCACGCAGGACGCCTGCGAACCCTGCCAGTCCGCACGCCAGCACCGTCACCAGGCCGAACGACACCACCAGGCTGGTCACCTGGGCCAGCCCGCCGATCGCGCCAGGCGCGACCAGCCCCGAGGTGTAAGTGATCGTCGCGACGCCCGCGATGGCCTGGCTGGGATTCGGGCCGCTGCGGCCCGCCGCCGCGAAGCACAGCGGTACGACAACGGCGATACCGAGCCCCATCAGGGCGAATCCCCCCATAGCCACCGCTGGAGCGCCTGCTACGACGACGAGCAGTCCACCGAGCACGGCGAGAACCCCGCCCAGGCGCACGGTGCGGACCGCGCCGTACCGGTCGACCACCCTGTCTCCCGCGATCCGCGCGATCGCCATGGTGAGTGTGAAGCCCGTGGTGCAGGCGGCGGCGAGACCGGCCGAACTGTCCAGCCGATCGCGCAGATAGACCGCCGACCAGTCCAGGCTCGCGCCCTCCGCGAACACCGCACAGAAGCCGACGGCGCCGATGAGCAGCGCCGACCTGGGTGGCAGCGCGAACCGAGGCGGCGGTTCCTCGTCTTCGGCGGGCTGCAGGTCCAGGACCCAGGCGCAGGCCACGAGACCCAGCAGGGTCAGGATCGCGGCCGCCAGCCCATGGTGCAGCCGGGCGTCCGAGCCCAGATGGGCGGCGAGCGTGCCGGCCGCCGAGCCCACCAGGGCACCCGTGCTCCACAGACCGTGCAGACCGGACATGATCGACCTGCCGAGACGGTTCTCGATCTCCACGCCCAGCGCGTTCATCGCCACGTCCGCCATGCCGGCCGAGGCGCCGTACGTGAACAGGGCCAGGCACAGCGTCGGCAGGTTCGGGGCGAGGGACGGCAGGATCAGTGACAGCGTCCACAGCGAGAGCAGGCCCCGCAGCGCCGTCCGGGTGCCGAGGCGATGGCTGATCCGGCCGGCGAGCGGCATGGCGGCGGACGCGCCGAGCGCGGGGAACGCGAGGGCGATACCCAACTGCCCCGCGCTGACCTGCGCATGGTCCTGGATCCACGGGACACGCGTCGCGAACGAGCCGGTGACGGCACCGTGTACGGCGAACACCGCGGCCACGGCGTACCGGGCGCGCCTGACCTCGCGTAGTCGACAGCTCCCTGTGCCCATCTCGCTCATTCTCGGGCTCCTCCCCCTTGGTGTCCGCCCCGCTGCACGCGTGATGCGGGGAGGCTACGCCCCCTGACGCGGAGGCCGGGACGGTCGGTGGCCTCGGGGGAGGCCGGAGGGCCCTGCGGCGCGCGGACCGTTCGGCGCGCTGCCGGTGACCGCGCGGAAGGGCGCTCAGCATGAGTGTCCGCATCGCCCACCCGAGCCGTCTCAGCGCGCGGCGGCCCCGCCGTCGGGCCGCGCCACCATGTACTCCTCGAACGTGCCCTTGCCCATCGCGTTGGCGGGTGTCAGATGTCCGCCCGCCCGCAGCCCGCGCACCACCCTGCCGGGGAACGGCAGGGTCACCACCGGCTGCCTGCGACCCGTCGCCCGCAGCCAGGCCCGGGCGAGGTCCGGGAGCGTCCGGACCTCGGGCCCGCCCATGTCCTCGACCCGCCCCGCGGGGCGACCGACGGCCAACTCGGCCAGCCGGGTCGCGACCTCGCCGCCGTCGATCGGCTGGTCGTCCACTCCCGCCGGGAGTGGCAGCACCGGTAGCTTCGCCATGGCCGCGAAGATCTGCGCGAGCAGATCGTGGAACTGGGTCGTCCGCAGGATCGTCCAGCCGAGCCCCGACTCCTCGATCAGCTTCTCGACCGCGTGCTTGGTCTTGTAGTAGCCCAACGGCACCACGTCCACGCCGACGATCGAGATGTAGACGAGATGGGGCACGCCCGCCCTGCGCGCGGCCGCGATCAGATGGGACGCGGCCTTCTCGTCACCCCCGCGCGGTGTGCTCGCGCAGTGCACGACCGTGTCCACGCCCGCCACGGCCGCATCCAGGCCGTTGCCGCCCTGGATCAGGTCGACGGCGTACGGCTGCGTGTGCCGGGACAGGACGCGCACCTCGTGCCCGTCCGCCCGCAGCCGTCCGGCGACGAGCCTGCCGAGGGTGCCGGTGCCGCCGGTCACCAGGATCGTGGTCATGCTGTTCAGCCCCTTCGAACGCCGGGCGCCCCCCTCATGGAGCGACCATCGCCCGCTAGGACGGAGAAGGCTCGCTGAAACGTGACACGCCCGGCAGCGGACGAATCGGTGCTCCACGAACTCCAGGGCAGATCAGCTGTCACAAACCGCGCAAGGAGCGAGTGTTGTGCGCGTTGACGGGGACAGCGACCGGCGGGGCCGGCCGGGTGCCCACTATGTGAAACGTGAGGTACCACACAGTGGTTCACTCGCATGGTCGTCGCACGGGCGTGGCACACTGACCCTGTACCAGAAGCAGCGCACTCCGGGGTCGGTGAAATTCCGAACCGGCGGTTACAGTCCGCGACCCGGTCGCCTCCAGCGGCCGGTTGACCAGGTGAAATTCCTGGACCGACGGTTAAAGTCCGGATGGGAGGCAGTGCGCGGCGGGCGGGCATTCGTGCGCGCCGCCGTACCAACCCGTCCGGTCGGACGGGTTTCGTTCGGCGTTGCCCCGGTGCCCTCGCTCGTTCTGTTGTCGTCATCGACAGGCCCCGGAGTCCGTGCCCGAAGAGGCAGGAGGACCCGGGAAGTGTTCACCGGAATCGTTGAAGAGCTGGGTGAGGTCACCGCCGTCGAGAACCTCGGCGACTCCTGCCGTTTCCGGCTCCGTGGCCCCGTCGTCACCGAAGGCGCCCGGCATGGTGATTCCATCGCCGTCAACGGTGTCTGTCTCACGGTCGTGGAACACGAGGGCGACGAGTTCACCGCCGACGTCATGGCGGAGACCCTGAAACGCTCCAGCCTCGGCGCCCTCACTATCGGCTCCCGGGTCAACCTCGAGCGTCCCACCGCCGTCGGCGCGCGTCTCGGCGGGCACATCGTGCAGGGCCATGTCGACGGCACCGGCACGGTCCTGGAGCGCAAGCCCTCCGACAACTGGGATGTCGTCACCGTCTCGCTCCCGGCGGACCTCTCGCACTACGTGGTCGACAAGGGCTCCATCGCCGTCGACGGCATCAGCCTCACCGTCGTCGAGGCCGGAGCCGACCGCTTCACCATCAGCCTCATCCCCACGACCCTCGCGCTGACCACGCTCGGCATCAAGCAGCCCGGGGACCCCGTCAACCTCGAGGTCGACATCATCGCCAAGTACGTCGAGCGACTGCTGACCGGTCAGGGAGCCACCAAGTGACCTGGCTCAACTCCGAGGCGTTCACGCTCTTCGGCCAGCACATCAAGTGGTCGGACATGCTCGGCAACGTGATCGGCCTGGCCGGCCTCGCGTTCGGTTGGCGCCGCTCCGTGTGGAGCTGGCCCGTGCAGTTCCTGTCCGGAGTCGTCCTGTTCACCGCCTTCTCGTCGGCCCACCTCGCGGGCAGCGCCGGAAAGCAGGTGGTCGTCATGGGCGTCGCCGTCTACGGCTGGTGGCAGTGGAACCGCGGCAGGGGGCAGGCCGAGGACGGCCACATCGCCGTACGGTTCGCCACCTGGCGCGAGCGCGGGATCCTGGCGGGCATCGCGGCCCTGGGCACACTCGCCGTGGCAGGCCTGTTCACCGCCTTCCCCACGCTGTCCTGGGACCCGTGGCCCGACGCGTACATCTTCGTCGGCACGATCGTCGCCATGTACGCCCAGGCGCGCGGCATGGTCGAGTTCTGGTTCGCCTGGCTACTGGTCGACGCCGTCGGCGTCCCGCTCAACTTCGCCAACGGCTTCGCCTTCTCCGGCTTCGTCTACGTCCTCTACGGCGCACTCGTCCTGTGGGGCATGCGCGACTGGTGGCTGCGCTCCCGCAAGACGGAGCGGCCCGCCCTGGAAGGAGTCCCGGCATGACATCGGCGCCGATCCTGTACCGCACGGACACCATCGAGGACTTCACGCTCGACCCGGTCGAGCAGGCCATCGCCGACATCGCGGCCGGCCGTCCGGTCGTGGTCGTCGACGACGAGGGCCGGGAGAACGAGGGCGACCTGGTCATCGCCGCCGAGAAGGCGACCCCCGAGATCGTCGCCTTCATGATGCGCGAGTGCCGCGGCCTGATCTGCGCCCCGATGGAGGGCGACGAACTCGACCGCCTCCAACTCCCGCAGATGGTCGACCACAACACCGAGTCGATGCGTACCGCGTTCACCGTGTCCGTCGACGCGACCGCCGCACACGGCGTGAGCACCGGTATCTCCGCCGCTGACCGCGCCACCACGCTGCGGCTGTTGGCGCAGGGTGAGGCGGGCCCCGGCGACTTCGTCCGCCCCGGCCATGTCTTCCCGCTGCGCGCCAGGCCAGGCGGCGTACTCGTGCGCGACGGCCACACCGAGGCCGCCGTCGACCTCGCCCGGCTTGCGGGACTGCACCCGGCCGGCGCGATCGTGGAGATCGCCGGCGAGGACGGCCGCATGCTGCGCCTGCCCGACCTGATCCCGTTCGCCCGCAAGCACGGCCTGACGATCATCTCCATCGAGGACCTGATCGCCTACCGCCGGACCTCCGAGCCCACCGTCCGCCGTGAGGCCGCGGTCCATCTGCCCACCGCCTTCGGCGAGTTCACGGCGTACGGCTACCGCTCCACCCTCGACGGCATCGAGCACGTCGCCCTCGTGCACGGCGAGATCGGCGACGGCGAGGACGTCCTCGTCCGCGTCCACTCCGAATGCCTCACGGGCGACGTCCTCCACTCCCTGCGCTGTGACTGCGGCCCCCAGTTGGAGACCTCCCTGAAGCGCATCCAGGTCGAGGGCCGGGGTGTGGTCGTCTACCTGCGCGGCCACGAGGGACGCGGCATCGGGCTGTTGTCCAAGCTGCGCGCGTACGAACTCCAGGAGCGAGGCCACGACACGCTGGACGCCAACCTGGAACTCGGCCTGCCCGCCGACGCCCGCGACTACGTCGCCGGTGCCCGGATCCTTCAGGACCTCGGCGTGCGCGGCGTGCGCCTGATGACCAACAACCCCGACAAGACCGACGCCCTGCGCCGGTACGGCCTCAAGATCACCGGCCGGGAGTCGATGCCCGTGCAGGCGGGCGAACACAACCTCCGCTACCTGCGTACCAAGCGGGACCGGATGGGGCATGACCTGCCCTGGCTGGACACGACCGCCGTGTCCGCCTGCGGCAACCAGTAAGAGAACACGGAGGAGAGACGTGAGCGGCAAGGGCGCACCGGAGCTGTCCGTACGCAACGCGAGCGACCTGCGGGTCGCCGTCATCGCGGCACAGTGGCACGACAAGGTGATGGACGGTCTGGTGAACGGCGCGCTGCGCGCCCTGGGCGAGCTGGGGATCGACGAGCCGACTCTGCTGCGAGTCCCCGGCAGCTTCGAGCTCCCGGTCGCCGCCAAGGCCCTCGCGGGTCGTGGCTACGACGCGATCGTCGCCCTCGGGGTCGTCATCCGCGGCGGCACCCCCCACTTCGATTACGTGTGCCAGGGCGTCACCCAGGGCCTGACCCAGGTGTCCGTCGAGACCGGCGTTCCCGTCGGCTTCGGGGTGCTGACCTGCGACACGGAGGAGCAGGCCCTCGACCGAGCGGGCCTGGAAGGATCCAACGAGGACAAGGGACACGAGGCGGTGACCGCGGCGGTGGCGACCGCCGTCACGCTCCGCTCGGTAGCCGAACCCTGGCACTGAGGCAGAGCCCGGAGCGCGTAGGGTTAGCACCACCATGTCGAATAAGACGTTCGAGGAGCTGTTCACCGAGCTCCAGCACAAGGCCGACCATGGCGACCCCGCCACCTCCCGCACCGCAGAGCTGGTGGGCAAGGGCGTCCATGCCATCGGCAAGAAGATCGTCGAGGAAGCCGCCGAGGTCTGGATGGCTGCCGAGCACGAGGGCAAGGAAGCCGCCGCTGAGGAGATCTCGCAGCTGCTGTACCACGTTCAGGTGATGATGGTCGCCCGTGGTATCTCCCTCGACGACGTCTACGCCCACCTCTGAGACACCCCACGCACACCGCAGACAGCACGAATCGAACGAAGGAAGCCCCCCTCATGCTGCGCATCGCCGTCCCCAACAAGGGTTCACTGTCCGGCCCTGCGGCGGAGATGCTGCATGAGGCGGGCTACCAGCAGCGCCGGGAGTCCAAGGAACTGAGGATCGTCGACCCCGAGAACGAGGTCGAGTTCTTCTACCTTCGCCCCCGTGACATCGCGATCTACGTCTCCTCCGGCCGCCTCGACATCGGTATCACCGGCCGTGACCTGCTGATCGACTCCGGCGCGAGCGCCGAGGAGATCCTCGCGCTCGGCTTCGCCCGCTCCACCTTCCGCTTCGCCACCAAGCCCGGGACGGCGCGGAGTGCCGACGACCTCGTCGGCAAGACGGTCGCGACCTCCTACGAGGGCATCGTCGCCAAGCACCTCGCCGACAAGGGCATCGACGCCTCCGTCGTCCACCTCGACGGCGCCGTGGAGACGGCCATCGAGCTGGGCGTCGCCGAGGTCATCGCGGACGTTGTCCAGACCGGCACCTCGCTGCGAAACGCGGGCCTGGAGGTCATCGGCGAGCCGATCATGAAGTCCGAGGCGATCGTCGTCCGCCGCACCGGCGCCGACACCGAGGACCCCAAGGTGCAGCAGTTCCTGCGCCGTCTCCAGGGCGTCCTGGTGGCCCGGACGTACGTGATGATGGACTACGACTGCCGCGTCGAGCAGTTGGAGAAGGCCGTCGCGCTCACCCCGGGCCTGGAGTCCCCGACCGTCTCGCCGCTGCACAACGAGGGCTGGGTGGCCGTCCGGGCGATGGTCCCGGCCAAGGAGGCCCAGCGGATCATGGACGATCTGTACGAGATCGGCGCTCGGGCCATCCTGACCACTGCCATCCACGCCTGCCGCCTCTGAGGGACCCGTACCGATGTCCGATCTGCCCAGCCTCCCGGTCACCTTCCGGCCGGGACGTACCCGTGCCGTGCTGTTCACCGTCGGCGCGGCGACCTTTGTGGCCATAACCACAGTCGGGATGCTGTTGGAGGACCTCACCACCGGGGAGCGCCTCAGCTTCGTCTTCACGGCTGCCCTTTTCTTCGGAGTGCTGCTCCTGCTGTCCCGGCCCAAGGTCGTTGCCGATGAGACCGGGGTCACCGTCGTCAACTTCGCCAGCAGTCGCCGCCTGGACTGGGCGGAAATCGTCCAGGTGAACCTGCGTCCGGGTGACCCCTGGGTGTTCCTCAACCTCAGCGACGGCACCAGCCTGCCCGTCCTGGGCATCCAGCCGGGCATCGCCAAACAGCGCGCGATCGAGGACGCACGCACCCTCCGGGCACTCGCCGAGGCCCGCTCCGTGGCCGAACCCGAGCGGCATCAGGGTTGACTCAGGGCCCTCCACCCTGCCGCACATGACGATTTCTTGATTAATCTGGAGAAGGAGGCACGTTCATCGGCCTCCGCCCCTGATGCTCCGCCCGGTGCTCAGGGGCTCCTGCTACCCGAGGAGTGACTCCCTCCGGCGATGGACGGATCGTCCTGTAGTACCTGCGCCGCCCCCTGCCGACATACCGCGGACCTGGTCCGCGGCCACGCGGAGGCGGCGGCATCATGACTACCCCCCTGCTGCTCCTTGGGGCAGCGTTCCTGCTGATCCTGGCCAATGGCTTCTTCGTCGCAGCCGAATTCGGACTCGTCACGGTCGAGCGGCCAGACGCCGAGAAGGCCGCGGCCGAGGGCGACCGACGGGCCCGTACGGTCGTCGCGTCACTCAAGGAACTGTCCTTTCAGCTCTCCGGCACCCAGCTCGGCATCACCATCACCTCGCTGGTCGTCGGCATGCTCGCCGAACCGGCGCTCGAGCAGTTGCTGCACGGCCCGTTCACCGCGATAGGCATCCCCGAGGGTGCCGTCTCGGGTGTCGCCGTGGTCGTCGGCATGCTGCTCGCGTCGGCCGCGCAGATGGTGATCGGCGAACTCGTACCCAAGAACTGGGCGGTGTCCCGTCCACTGCAGGTCGCGCGCTTCGTCGCGGGTCCGCAGCGCCTGTTCTCGCGGCTGTTCCGGCCGGTGATCGCGGCACTCAACGCGGTCGCCAACCGGCTGGTGCGCGCCCTGGGCGTGGAGCCCGCCGAGGAGCTGGCTTCCGCCCGCACCCCCGGCGAGCTCGTCTCGCTCGCCCGGCACTCGGCGCGGGCCGGCACATTGGAACAGGACACGGCCGACCTGTTCGTCCGGACGATGTCCCTGGGTGAGCTCACCGCCCAGCATGTGATGACCCCGCGGGTGAAGGTGAGCGCGCTGCAGTCCTCCGCCACCGCGGAGGACGTGGTCAATCTCACCAGGGCCACCGGCCTGTCCCGTTTCCCCGTCTACCGGGAGAAGATCGACGAGGTCATCGGCATGGTGCACCTGAAGAACGCCCTCGCCGTGCCCTCGCACGAACGGCTGCGCACGCCTGTCGTCCGTATCGCCCAGACGCCGCTGCTCGTCCCGGAGACGCTGCCTGTGCAGCCCCTGCTGGAGCGGCTGCGCAGCGAGCAGCCCATCGCGGTCGTGGTCGACGAGTACGGCGGCACGGCGGGCGTCGTCACCCTGGAGGACATCGTCGAGGAACTGGTGGGCGAGGTACGCGACGAGCACGACGGACTGGACCTGCCCGAACTCGTCGCCGGGCCGCCCGAGGACGGGCGGCCCGTGTGGGACGCCGACGGCAGCTGCCGGGTCGACGTCCTGCAACGGATAGGCCTGGACGTGCCGGAGGGGCCGTACGAGACCGTGGCCGGACTCGTGGCCGATCTGCTCGGCCGGATCCCCGCACTCGGGGACCGCGCCGAACTGCCGGGCTGGCGCCTCACGGTGCGCGAGGTCGGGCACTATCGCGCCGAACGGGTGAGGCTCGTGAAGGCCGCGGATGTCGCCGTGCCGGCCGCGGAGGCGGCGCGATGAGCCTGCTGCAACTTCTGTTCGCCGCGCTGCTGGTCCTCGTCAACGGGTTCTTCGTCGGCGCCGAGTTCGCGCTGGTGTCCGTACGGCGCAGCCAGATCGAGCCGCTCGGCACCGCACGGGCGCGGCAGGTGCTGTACGGCCTGGAGCGGCTGCCCCAGATGATGGCCGCGGCCCAGTTCGGCATCACCTTGTGTTCGCTGACGCTGGGTGCGGTCGCCGAGCCGACGGTGGCGCATCTGCTGGAGCCGGTCTTCGCGGCGGCGCACATCCCTGACAAGATGGTTCACCCGCTCGGGTATGTGATCGCGCTCGCCGTGGTCGTGTTCCTCCATCTGGTGATCGGCGAGATGATGCCGAAGAACCTGGCGATGGCGGCGCCGGAGAAGGTCGCCCTGTGGCTGAGCCCGGGGCTGGTGGCGTTCGCGCGGCTGTGCCGGCCTGTGACGGTCGCGCTGAGCGCCTGTGCCCAGGTGATTCTCAAACTGTTCCGGGTGGAGCTGAGGGACGAGGTCGAGGCGGTCTTCACCAGCGAACAGCTCAACCAACTGGTGGAGGACTCCGGCCAGGCGGGGCTGCTCGACCCCGAGGAGCAGGAACGGCTGGAGGACGCGCTGGAGCTGGGATCGCACCCGGTGACGGACGTCCTCCTGGACCCGGACCTGCTGGTGACGGTGGAGCCCACGGTGACGCCGGGCCAGGTGGTGGCGCTCACCGCGCGCACCGGGTACTCGCGTTTCCCCGTGGTCGCCCAGAACGGAGCCTTCATGGGCTACCTCCACGTGAAGGACGTCCTCGACATGGAGGACTCCGAGCGGGCGGTGCCGCAGCAGCTCTGGCGGCCGATGACGACGCTCGCCGCGGAGTTGCCGCTGGACGACGCGCTGACCGTGATGCGCCGGGCGGCCACGCACCTGGCGCAGGTCGCGGACTCCTCCGGGCGGGTGCTCGGCCTGGTCGCCCTGGAGGACGTTCTGGAACTCCTGGTGGGCGAGGTCAGGGATCCGGCACACCGGGATGCCCCGCCGCAGCCGCGCATGCCGGAACAGAAGGAAGCGGTACTGGGCTGACCGACGAGGGTCCTCCCGCCCCCCATGCGGGGCGGGAGGACCCTCCAGCGCGTATGCGGACCCCTGTACGCGGCCCGGCACGTGGGTGCGACGAGCAGTCAGGAACCGTCGACCGAGTGACGCGGGTATCCGCCCGAGTTCGTGGGCGCGCTCACCACCCCGAGGGATCCTGTGGCCCTCGCCCGGAAAGCACCTCGCCATAGGCCTGCATCAGATCTGGCAGCCTCAGAGTCGACAAGTCGTCCCGGGACGGAGTCCTGGGATAGCCGGTGAGCCGCAGATCCCGGTACGCGCAGCTCTTCTCGTACAGCGTCCGCAGGAATCGCCCGTTGCCCAGCTCGTCGATCCAGCCCTGGTCCACCACATGACCGGCGATCGAGCGGAGCTCCTCCAGGGCTTCCTCGTCCCAGACGTCCCCGTTCTCCGCGGCCAGCACCTCGCCGATCGCGGTCAGTTCCAAAGGACGGTACGAGGGGAAGTCCACCCTGGTGGTGAAGCGTGAGGACAGCCCGGGGTTGGCAGCCAGCAGCCGGTCCATTCCCTCGGGATAGCCCGCGAGGATCACCACCAGATGGTCGCGGTTGTCCTCCGCACGCTTCAGCAGCACCTGCAGTGCCTCGTCGCCGTACGCGTCTCCCTTGCCATAGCCGGAGTTGGACAGCGAGTAGGCCTCGTCCACGAACAGCACGCCACCGATCGCCGAGTCGATCAGTTCGTTCGCCTTCACCGCGGTCTGGCCCAGGTACTCGCCGACCAGGTCGGCCCGCTGGGCCTCCACGAGGTGGTCGCCGCCGAGCAGGCCGAGCGCGTAGAAGACCCGGCCCAGAATGCGTGCCACCGTGGTCTTGCCGGTACCCGAGGGACCGGAGAAGACGAAATGGCGCTTGGGCGGCTGTACGGGCAACCCCTGGTCCGCGCGCAACCGGGCCATGTTCAGCTGTGCCGACAGCGCCCTGACCTGACGCTTCACCGGCTCCAGGCCGACCATGCGCTCCAGCTCCGCCAGCGCCTCCTTCAGCAGAGCCGGATCGGTCGGTCCGGCCGGCAGCGGTTGCGCCGGCGGCGAGGCCTTCTCACGCACGGCGTCGCTCTGTGCCGGCAGCGTGCCCGGAGGCGGCGGTGGCTCGGGCTCGGAGAGCTTCACCTCCCGCCCCTCGATGCCGAAGAGCGGGTCGAGACCGTCGGGCCCGTCCAGTACGTCCCCGCCGCCGGCGAACGCCATCGCCGTGAGGTCGGCCGACTCGTCGTACCCGTCGCCCTCGGCGATCGCCGCGAGCCGTGCGGAGGTGTCCATGAACGCCGGGTCGATGCGGTGCACCGCACGGTAGAGGGGGAGGGCGGCGGCCGAGCGGCCCGTGCCCTCGTGGGCCCGTGCCAGCCAGTACCGCAGCTCCTTGCGTTGCGGCTGCTCGCTGCGACAGCGCATCAGGGCGGCGGAGAGCAGCGGCTCGGCCTGCCCGTACATCTCCAGGCGCACTCGGGCCATGCCCCCGAAGAGCCCGACCTCGATGCCCAGCATGGGGTCGTCGATCAGCGGATCGGTGTGCCGGACCAACTGCTCCCAGTCCTTGACCAGGTAGGCCCGGCAGGCGTGCAGAAAACGGACCTGGGAGTCGGTGTCCACGGGCGGCAGCCCGGCGAGCGCCCGGTCCAGTTCGGGGACGTGGCGGCCGTCCAGCCAGTGCGAGGCGTGTGCGAGCAGCAGATCGCGCGGGTTCTCCAGCACCGGCTGTACCCACCAGCCCAGCCAGTACCAGGAGTTGAAGGTGCGCCGATGGCGGGCCCGCTGTTCCCCGAAGCGGTCCCGGTGGCGGAACATCCGCAGTAGCGCGGTCGTCGTGTCGACGCGCAGCGCGTGCAGCCCGAGCCAGCCGTCGGCCATCCCCGGGTCTATCCGGACCGCCGCGCGGAACTCCTCCTCCGCCTGTGGATAGGCACCCATCGTGTAGGCGTCGACCCCTCGCAGCCAGGCAAGGTCGGCCGGGGCCTCGGGGCCCTGCGTGCCGAAGTCCATCACGTCCCCCACAAACCGTGCCCCCGTTGGTTCACCGCCAGGTCCTCACCCGTCGGCCGGATTTTTCGAACCGCCGTGCTGTGGAACGGAGTTGCTACGGTGCGCAGAGCAGTCGTCCCAAGGTCGCACCGAGAGGCATCGTACCTGCGGGAGAGCGGCGGGCCGTAGGGTGCCGCACGGGCTGTTCGGGGAAGTAGAGCAGACGGCGTGCGCCATGCATGGTGACCAAGGGTGAGCAAATCGGGTCGGTCGGCGCCTGCGAAAGGTGTCCGGCGCAGAACGAAGCCCCCGATCACGGGGGAACAACCGGGGGCTTCGTGACTATGGGCGGCTTCGAAAACCGCATATTGAGAACGTAAGTCCTGTACGGCTCCCGGGTCAAGCCGAGTTGAAGTACTCAAGAAACTTGTCCCGCAAGGGCCTTCACAAGTTCAGCACACTGGCGATGGCCCATTACTGTCGGTGAAATTCTGATTCGATTCAGGCGTCCCGTTGGGTCCTGACAGCACCTCGTAGCCCTTGAGCCCCTGTCGCACCAGAAGATCGGCGAAGGGCCGGGACGGGTCCTCGGTGAAGTGTCGGCGCTCCGCCTCGACCCATCCGGCCCAAAACGCGTGTTGCGCCTCGCCGTCGCGGGCCCGGCCGCGCCTCCAGGCCTCCTCCTGCGGCACTTCCATCCACAGCAGCCGCGCCAGATACGGACGCAGAGCCCGGCGTCCGGCGCCGACCCCCTCGATCAGGATCACGGGGGCAGGTGCGAGCGTGCGGGTGGGGCCGAAGCGCCGTGCACGCCAGTCATAGGGGTGGTATCGCGCGGCCTCGTCGCGGCCGAGTGGCTCGATCACCTCATGCAGCAGCCGCTCCGTCCAGGCGAACAACTCCTCGTGGGTGGCGATGTCGTCCAGGTGCAGCACGGGCGCACCGCCGAGCGCCGTCGCCAACTGCCCGGTGAAGGTGGACTTCCCGGAGCCCGCGTGCCCGTCGACGCCGATGAGGCGGACCGGGCCGCAGGACGGGGGCCGTTGCCGAAGGCGGGACGCGAGGGAGTGAATGGTGAAGTCCTGGGGTGAGCGTGCACGGGTTTGGATGTCGGGTGAATTTTACGCGGGAGCCATTCCCGCCTGCCCGACCCCGCAGGGCCGATCTTGCTGAAGCCGAGGGCAGCGCCGCGCCGGCGCCCCGGTTCACCGGAACGGCGGGGTCTCCCCGGCTTTCCCGACACCTCGGGTCATACCAGTGGTCGGGACCAATATTGGTGGACGCGCCGAGTGACGAAGTGCTGGCAGAAGTCCCGGTGTGGCGGCCATAGTTGGCGCACACTGTGCGTCTGAGCCGCCGATTCCGGATACCTGGGGGTCACCACCGATGACCAGAGCTTCTGAGCCGTCCCGCAGAACCGTCCTCGCCGCGGCGGTCGCCGTGGCCACCCTGGCCGGCGCCGCGAGCCCGGCGGCCGCGGCCACCCCGGCCGCCCAGCCGACGAAACCAGCCCCGAGCCTCGTGGACAACCGCGCCTGGACCTCGTACACCGACTGGCGCTCCGGCGCCGCGCAGGGTGTCCGCGCCGTGTCCGGAGCCCGCCCCGGTGTGGTGATCGCCGCCCCCGCCGGCCGTGTCGACTACACCGACCCGCACACCGGCAAGTCCGCCGCCTGGGAGTACGCCACCTGGACCTCCCCTGTGCACCGGCTCGCCGTCCCCTCCACCGAAGCCATCGCCTCCTGGAACGCGCACACCCCGGCCGGCACCTGGATCCAGGTCGAACTGAAGGGCACCTACTCCGACGGCACGGACACGCCCTGGTACGTGATGGGTCGCTGGGCGGCCGGCGACCAGGACATCAGGCGGACCTCGGTCGACGACCAGAGCGACGGCAAGAGCAACATCTGGACCGACACCTTTGCCATCGCCGACGCCGCCTCGGGTCTGCGCCTGGTCTCGTACCGGCTGCGCCTGACCCTCTACCGCACGCCCGGCACCAAGATCACTCCGACCGTGTGGCGACTCGGCGCCATGGGCTCCGACATCCCCGACCGCTTCACCGTCCCGGCCTCCACCCCCGGCCTCGCCCGGGAGCTGACCGTCCCGCGCTACTCACAGGAGATCCACAAGGGCCAGTACCCCGAGTACGACAACGGCGGCGAGGCCTGGTGCAGCCCCACCTCCTCGCAGATGATCATCGAGTACTGGGGCCGGAAGCTCACCCCGGAGCAGCTGTCCTGGGTCGACTCCTCGTACGCCGACCCGCAGGTCTGCCACGCGGCCCGCTCCACCTACGACTACCAGTACCAGGGCTGCGGCAACTGGCCCTTCAACGCGGCCTACGCGGCGACCTTCAAGGACCTCCAGGGCGTGGTCACGCGGCTGTCCTCGCTCAGCGACCTGGAGACACTGATCGCGGCGGGCATCCCGGCCATAACGTCCCAGTCGTTCCTGAAGGAGGAGCTGACAGGGGCCGGGTACGGCACCTCGGGCCATCTGATGACCGTGATCGGCTTCACCGCCGACGGTGACGTGGTCGCCAACGATCCCGCCTCGCCGAGCGACGAGGCGGTGCGCCGCGTCTACAAGCGGCACGAGTGGGAGAACATCTGGCTGCGCACCAAGCGGCACAACGCCTCCGGCAAGGTCGTCTCCGGCACCGGCGGCGTCTGCTACCTGTACTTCCCGGCCAAGCTCACCGCGCCGCAGCGCAAGGCGCTGGCGGCGGTCGGCATCCGCTGACGCCTCGGACCTGGTACGCACCGCGGCCCCCGGGAGACCGGGGGCCGCGGTGCGTACCGAGGTCGAACGGTGCCCCTCGAGCGGGTCGCGCGGATCCGATCGCTCCCGGGCGTGCCCACTGGACCAACAGGGCTAATGGTTCGGACCATTTCGACGGGCTGGACTTTTCTTGAAGTAAGCGGTCGTTAACTGGTGACTCAGTGCCCCTGATCGGGCATACTCCAAGCGCCACAGCCGCTGGTCAGCCGCTTCCGAGACCCGGAGCGGCGAGCATCGGCTGGGCCCAGTGAGACCCGGCGGAGCCGCCCCACCAAGGCGCACATCCGCCGATGTGCCCGAGAGGGAGGAGAGCGTCGCCATGCCCGACCGCGCCCCGCAGCCGGTGGACCGTCAACTGCCCACGGACGAGGCCCGGGAACTGATCTCGCTCGTCCGCGACATCGCGCGGCACGAGATCGCCCCGAAGGCGGCCGAGGAGGAGGACGCCGGAATCTTCCCGCGTGAGGTCTTCCGACTGCTCTCCGAGTCCGGCCTGCTCGGCCTGCCGTACGACCCCGAGTACGGCGGCGGGGACCAGCCCTACGAGGTCTACCTCCAGGTCCTCGAGGAGTTGGCCGCCACCCGCCTCACCGTCGGCCTCGGTGTCAGCGTCCACACCCTGGCCTGTCATGCCCTCGCGCACTACGGCACCAAGGAGCAGCGGGCCGAGCACCTGCCCGCGATGCTCGGCGGCGGCCTGCTGGGCGCGTACTGCCTGTCGGAGGCGTCGTCCGGGTCGGACGCGGCGTCCCTGCGGACGAAAGCCGTCCGGGACGACGGCGGAAGCTGGACGATCAACGGCACCAAATCGTGGATCACTCATGGCGGGATCGCGGACTTCTACACCGTGATGGCGCGTACCGGTGAGGAGGGTCCGCGAGGGATCACCGCCTTCCTGGTGCCCGGCGACGCCGAGGGGCTCAGCAGCGCGGTACCGGAGAAGAAGATGGGCATGAAGGGCTCGCCCACCGCGCAGGTCCACTTCGACGGCGTACGCGTCGGTGACGAGCGCCGTCTCGGCGAGGAGGGGCAGGGCTTCGGGATCGCCCTGTCCGCACTCGATTCCGGGCGGCTCGGCATCGCCGCGTGTGCCATCGGCGTGGCCCAGGCGGCGCTCGACGAGGCGGTCGCCTACGCCTCGGGGCGACAGCAGTTCGGGCGGCCGATCTCCGACTTCGAGGGGCTGCGGTTCCTGCTCGCCGACATGGCGACCCAGATCGAGGCGGGACGGGCGCTGTACCTGGCGGCGGCACGGCTGCGCGACGCCGGCCGACCGTTCTCCAAGTTGGCGGCCATGGCCAAGCTGCACTGCACCGACACGGTGATGAAGGTCACCACCGACGCCGTCCAGGTGCTCGGCGGATACGGCTACACCGCGGACTTCCCGGTCGAGCGCTATATGCGCGAGGCCAAGGCCCTGCAGATCGTCGAGGGTACGAATCAGATCCAGCGCATGGTCATCGCCCGTCACCTCGCTGGTCCCGAGTCGCGCTGAACGGACCCAGGCCCGCCGTGAGCCGGCCGACCGGGGGCGCTGCGAGCCGTACCCACTCCGGGTCGTGGCGCCCTGGCAGCGTGCGCCCGCGATCGGCCCAGGCCCGCATCAGCGCGCGGTAGATGGGCGGGTCCTGGTACTGAGGTGGCGGAAGCGATGCTGCCGGTGCCGGAACGAACACCCGTCGCCGACGTCCGGTGTCTGTGGCGGTCATGCATGGGGAACGCCGGGGCGTGCGCACAGGTCACCGCCCCGGCTAATCGGGCGTGAGTTCCCCGTGGGGTCGTACGGGGCATGACGTCGCGGGGGCGGGGTGTACCCGATGCGCGGGGCTGGCGTCAGGCGGCCTGGCGCCGCATCACCGGCATCCGGATCGGGCGCGAGCCCGGCCCGCCGACGTGCGAGAACGGCTGCATCCGCCAGTCGAGCCCCTGAGGGAGCGTCAACAGCAGGGCCGCGTCCTGCTCCTGGGGCTCCGCGGACTCGTCCGCGGGCTGGGCGTCGGCCGCCACGCGGCCCGTACCGGCGCAGACCGTGAGGCCGAACGGGTTCCACGGCGAGACGCACAGCGCGTGCTCGGGCAGGACCTCCTCGCCCGCCAGGAGCGCGATGGGCTGTGCGCAGTCCGGGCAGATCACCCGGTACATCTCAAAGGTGTCGTAAGTGCCGAGCTCGTCGTCGGCTTCGACGCCCTCCGGTTCGGGTTCGACGGACGGCTGGTGTCGCTTGGACGCGCCACGACCAGGGCGCTTCAGACTCTGCATGGGATTCTCCCCCTCGGGCTGGGCCGACAAGGCGCTGCGGCCTCGACCACAGCAAGCACTTCCCGTCCCGTCTCGGCGGTAATCACGAGACCATCACGAAGCCCGTTCGGATGCTGTGTCGTTCGTCACATGCTGTTTGTGAGTGTCCGGCGCGGTGTTTTTGTCCCAGACACGGCCCCCGGAGCCGCTCTCGGCCGCCCCGCAAATCGGGCATGACCTGTACCCCTCGGTATCCGCGGGGATCAGGTGCACTGTAGGTTCTGGCGCCATGGAGGAGCTGGACCGACAGATCGTGCGGCTGCTCGTCATGGACGGGCGGATGAGCTACACCGACCTGGGCAAGGCCACGGGCCTGTCCACGTCGGCCGTGCACCAGCGGGTGCGCCGGCTGGAACAGCGCGGCGTCATCCGCGGTTACGCCGCGGTCGTCGACCCGGAGGCGGTCGGGCTCCCGATGACCGCCTTCATCTCGGTGAAGCCGTTCGACCCCAGCGCCCCCGACGACATCGCCGAACGCCTCGCCGGCGTCCCGGAGATCGAGGCGTGCCACAGCGTCGCGGGAGACGAGAACTACATCCTCAAGGTCCGGGTGGCCACGCCCCATGAGCTGGAGGAACTGCTGGCGCGCCTGCGGACGCTCGCGGGGGTGTCGACGCGCACGACGGTGGTGCTGTCGACGCCGTACGAGGCGAGGCCGCCCCAGATCTGAGGGACCTGCGTGCCGGACGGCTCGCGTGAGGCGCGAGACTGGTCCCATGAATGAGCGCACCATCCCGCCGCGGACTGTTCTGCTGCGCCGAGGAGAAGTCCACAGCCCCGCCGACCCCTTCGCGACCGCCATGGTCGTCGAGCGTGGACAGATCGCCTGGGTCGGCTCCGAGGGCGCCGCCGACGCCTTCGCGGAAGGTGTGGACGAGGTCGTCGACCTGGACGGCGCTCTCGTCACTCCGGCGTTCACCGACGCGCACGTGCACACCACCTCCACCGGCCTCGCGCTCACCGGCCTCGACCTGTCCACCGCGCCCTCCCTGGCGGACGCCCTCGCCCGCATTCGTGACTTCGTCGCGGCCCGCCCGGACGACCGGGTGCTGCTCGGCCACGGCTGGGACGCGGCCCGCTGGCCCGAACGCCGGGCGCCCCGGCGGGACGAACTCGACGAGGCTACCGGTGGCCGTCCGCTCTATCTGAGCCGCATCGACGTCCACTCGGCCGTCGTCACCACCGCCCTGCTGGAGCTGACACCGGGCGTACGGGACAAGGACGGCTTCATGGACGGGGAACCGCTCACCCGCGACGCCCACCACGCGGTGCGCGCCGCCGCGTTCGCGGCGGTCACCCCCGCCCAGCGCACCGAGGCCCAGCGCGCCGCCCTCGCACACGCCGCCTCCCTCGGCATCGGTTCGGTCCACGAGTGCGCGGGCCCGGAGATCTCCTCCGAGGACGACTTCACCGGACTGCTGCGCCTGGCCGCCGAGGAAGCGGGTCCCCGGGTCGTCGGCTACTGGGCCGAGCAGGATGTCGACAAGGCACGGGAGCTGGGCGCGATCGGGGCGGCCGGAGACCTGTTCGTCGACGGTTCCATCGGCTCGCACTCCGCCTGCCTGCACGAGCCGTACGCCGACGAAGCCCACACCGGCACCGCCTACCTCGATTCTGCCGCCGTCGCCGCCCACGTTGTCGCCTGCACCGAGGCAGGGCTCCAGGCGGGCTTCCACGCGATCGGGGACGCCGCCGTGAGCGCGGTCGTCGAGGGCGTGCGCGCCGCCGCCGAGAAGGTCGGCCTCGCCCGTGTGCGCGCCGCCCGCCACCGCGTCGAGCACGCCGAGATGCTCACCCCCGACACCATCGCGGCCTTCGCCGAACTCGGCCTGACCGCGTCCGTCCAGCCCGCCTTCGACGCGCTGTGGGGCGGCGAGAACGGCATGTACGCCCAGCGCCTGGGCGTCGAGCGGGCCCGCACCCTGAACCCGTTCGCGGCCCTGCTGCGCACCGGTGTCCCGCTCGCCTTCGGTTCCGACAGCCCCGTCACCCCGCTCGACCCGTGGGGCACGGTCCGCGCCGCGGCCTTCCACCACACCGCCGAGCACCGGGTCTCCGTGCGGGCCGCGTTCACCGCGCACACGCGCGGCGGCTGGCGGGCGGTCGGACGGGACGACGCGGGCGTTCTGATGCCGGGCGCGCCCGCGGACTACGCGGTGTGGCGCACCGACGCACTGGTGGTCCAGGCCCCCGACGACCGGGTGGCCCGCTGGTCCACGGACCCCCGTTCGGGCACCCCCGGACTGCCCGATCTGACCCCGGGCGCCGACCTGCCCGTCTGCCTGCGCACCGTTGTGGGCGGTTGGACGGTGTTCGTACGGCCGGGCGAGTGATCTCACGGGGCGCCGCGACGGGATTCGTCCGCCGGGGCCCCGTCGCGCGACCTGCGCATCCTCCTCACTGACCAGGGGTTTGATGGAAGATCCGCAGGTCGAATGGCTGTTGACAGCCGGGCGCGGGGGGCCGGTAGGTTCTGCCGGGTCCACCACCGGACGTCCGATCGGGGAACCTCCGCGCAGTCGCCGGAGCGCCGCTGGGTCAGGGGTGTGCCGCACCGGCGCATCACCACTGGGAGCCAGGCTCAGCGCCCGTGCCACGGCGAGGAACGTTCCGGCCGGTCGGCAGGGTGTGACCCGGGTGGGGGCCCGGACGTTCAGTAGACAACGGCTTTCGGTCGACCCGCAGCCAGCGGGTCCCAGGTCGGCCCGAAGGACGCCGGGCCCCGATCCCTACGCGTACGCGGGCAAAATCAAGGTCTTACCCGACTCTTGTGGAATCGACACCCCCGTACGAACCTGCCGCCACTTCGGCGCATGTCGGAGGCCACTATGGTGGTCCCCTGCGTACGGACATGAAGGGGCAGTAGTGAACGACGGCGACGGGACCCGCGGGGCGGGAGCCCAGGGGAGGCAGTTCGGTCCGCTCGGCACCGCCTTGGTGATCATCCCGACCTACAACGAGGCGGAGAACATCAAGGCGATCGTCGGCCGGGTGCGGTCGGCCGTGCCCGAGGCGCATGTCCTCGTGGCCGACGACCACAGCCCCGACGGCACGGGCAAGCTCGCGGACGAGCTGGCGGCCGAGGACGATCACGTTCATGTCATGCACCGCAAGGGCAAGGAGGGGCTCGGCGCCGCCTACATCGCCGGCTTCCGCTGGGGCCTGGAGCGCGACTACGGCGTCCTGATCGAGATGGACGCCGACGGCTCGCACCAGCCCGAGGAACTGCCGCGTCTGCTGACCGCGCTCACGGGTGCCGACCTTGTGCTCGGCTCCCGCTGGGTGCCGGGTGGCCGGACCGTGAACTGGCCCAAGTCCCGGCAGTTCATCTCCCGTGGCGGCAGCCTCTACTCGCGTCTCGCCCTCGGCCTGCCGTTGCGTGACATCACAGGCGGCTACCGCGCCTTCCGGCGCGAGACCCTGGAGGGCCTCGGTCTCGACGAGGTCGCGTCGCAGGGGTACTGCTTCCAGGTCGACCTGGCCCGCCGCGCGGTGAAGGCCGGCTACCACGTGATCGAGGTGCCCATCACCTTCGTCGAGCGGGAGCTGGGTGACTCCAAGATGAGCCGCGACATCCTCGTCGAGGCGCTGTGGCGCGTCACGGCGTGGGGTGTGGGGGAACGTGTCGCCAAGGTCACGGGCCGCGACAAGTCCTCCTGAGTGGCCGGTGAGAGGTGCGGTAGGGCGCCGCGCTCGCCGACACGGGCTCGACCGGGCTGTTGATCAGCCCCTTATCCCGTGCTGAGCCGGGTCGATGCACACTGGGGGCATGACGACTGGCGCACCGACCTCCTCTCACCCCACCGCTCGGCCGCGGCGTTCCCGGCTCCGCACGTTCCTGCCGCTGGGTATCGCCGCGTGGCTGGTACTGGAGATCTGGCTGCTCACGCTGGTGGCGGGCGCGGCCGGCGGGTTCACCGTGCTCCTGCTGCTGGTCGCCGGTTTCGTGCTGGGAACCGTGATCATCAAGAGGGCCGGGCGCCGTGCCTTCCGTAACCTCGGAGAGACGCTGCATGTCCGGCAGACCGGTGCGGCTCTGACGGGCGGGGGCGGCAACGGGCTGATGATGCTCGGCGGCCTGCTCCTGATGCTGCCGGGCATGATCTCCGACGCGATGGGTCTGCTGCTCCTGATCCCGCCGGTCCAGAAGCTGGTGAGCCGCTCGGCGGAGCGCGTCATCAATCGCAAGCTCGGCGAGGCGCCCACCGGCAGCCTCGGCGACGCCTTCCAGAAGGCTCGTATTCACCGTTACGACGGAAAGATCGTCCAGGGTGAGGTCATCAGGGACGACGAGTACGGGAAGGACGAGGCGCCGCAGGGCCCGCACCCCCGGCTCAGCCGCTGAGCACACCGAAGGTCGAGCACACCGAACAGCGGGCGCCATACGTCACACCGACGTATGGCGCCCGCTGTTCATGGCGTGCTGTACCCCGCTCAACCCCCGCAGGGACTACGCGGACTTGCGGCTGTCTCGCGGATGGACCGCGATGTTCATCGCGCCGGAGCGGAGAACGGCAAGGCGCTCCTCGAGGACCTCTTCGAGCTCCTCTCGGGTGCGCCGCTCCATCAGCATGTCCCAATGCGTACGCGCGGGCTTGGCCTTCTTCTCTTCCGGGCCATCGCCGTCCACCAGGAGTGCCTGGGCCCCGCAGACCTTGCACTCCCACTCCGGCGGGATCTCCGCCTCGACCGAGAAGGGCATCTCGAACCGGTGCCCCTTCTCACATGCGTACTCCACGGCCTGGCGCGGGGCCAGGTCGATGCCGCGGTCCGTCTCGTAGCTGGTCACCACGAGGCGCGTGCCGCGAAGAGCTCGCTCACTCATGAATCGTGCCTCCCGGGCTTGTCGCCCACAGGACAGGTGTCGCTGTCGTCGTCATCCGGTCAACGTCCGGTCGGCGGTAAAGATTCCCGTTCTGGGTCATGCGTCGCCGTCGTAGCCGCCCCTTGTTGTACCCACCAGCGCCCGGTTTGTCACATCTGCTAACAGATGTCACCCAGCGTTTCGTCGCCGTTGACGCGCAGTAACGGTACGCCTGGCAGGCCAACCGCGTACATTACAGGCCTTTCAGGCCAGGTGCTAAATCTTCGCGGGAACCGGATTGCCCGCGTCGCGCACGGCCTGGCGCACAGGAACCCGTGCGAGCAGCACGAAACCGATGGCGAAGAAGGCCACCAGCGAGATGATCGCGTCTCGATAGCTTCCGGTCAGTTGGTAGGTGATTCCGAACAGAAGCGGGCCCAGCCAGCTCATCCCGCGGTCGGTCATCTGGTACGCCGAGAAGTACTCGGCCTCCTTGCCGGGTGGGACCAGATGTGAGAACAGCGACCGGGACAGGGCCTGGCTGCCGCCGAGGACCAGTCCGATGCAGACCGCCAGCGCGAAGAACCCCACCGGCGCGTTCGCCGGCAGGAAGTAGCCGGCGCCCAGTGTCACCGTCCATGCGACGAGTGCCCCGAGGATCGTGCGCTTGGCGCCGTACGAACGGGCCAGCCGCCCCATGCCCAGGGCGCCGCCCACCGCCAGCAACTGCACCAGGAGCACGGAGACGATCAGCGTGGACTGGCTCAGGTGCAACTCCTCGGAGCCGTACACCGATGCCTGTGAGATCACCGTCTGGATGCCGTCGTTGTAGACGAGGTAGGCCAGCAGGAAGGCGAGGGTGAGCGGCTTGGCGCGCATGTCCCGGACCGTGGCCGCCAACTGTCGCCAGCCGTGCACCGCGGGTGCCGTGGGCGTCGTACGGCGGTCGCGCAGCCGTCTGAGCGGCACGAGTGTGAAGGCGCCCCACCAGATACCCGCCGAGGCCAGGCAGATGCGGACGGCCGTGGCCTCGGAGAGGCCGAAGGAGTCGTGTGCCGTGAAGAGGATCAGGTTCGCGATCAGGACCAGCGCGCCGGCCCCGTAGCCGAAGGCCCAGCCGCGTGAGGAGACCGCGTCGCGTTCCTCGGGCGGAGCGATCTGCGGCAGGTAGGAGTTGTAGACGACCATCGAGACGGCCACCGCCGCGTTCGCGACGATCAGCAGGAACCCGCCGAGCAGATAGCGGTCGCCCTCCAGGAAGAACATGCCGGTGGTGGCCGCGGCGCCCACGTACGCGCAGCAGGCGAGCAAGGGCTTCTTGCGGCCGCTGCGGTCGGCGGCCGCGCCCGCGATCGGCATCACGAGGATCGCCAGAACGACGGAGATGGAGACGCAGTACGCGAAGAAGGAGCCCGCGCGCACCGCGAGGCCCAGCGGGTGCACATAACCGTTGGCGTCCGCCGCCGACTTGGCCACCGAGGTGAGATAGGGGCCGAGGAACACGGTCAGTACGCTCGAGGAGTAGACGGCGATCGCCCAGTCGTAGAAGTACCAGCCACTCTGTTCCCGCCGCCGCTCACTGGCCTCGTCGGCCACCGCCGCCAACACGGTGTCGTTGCCCACGCGTGCCCTCGCTTCCCCGTGGAAGGTGATCGTGCGCGGGCGTTCAGGCCCAGGTGCCCCGGTCCTCGAGAACCTTGCGCAGTGTGTCGATGTGATCGGTCATGATGCCATCCACTCCGAGATCCAGGAGCCGGTGCATGCGATCGGGTTCGTTGACCGTCCACACATGGACCTGCAAACCGCGCGCGTGCGCGGTGCGCACGAAGCGGTGGTCGACGACGGGGATGCCGGACTGGGACTCCGGGACCTGGGCGGCGACCGCCGAGCGGCGCAGCGTCGCCGGTATACCCCAGGAGCGCAGTCGCAGGCCCAGTACGCCGCGGGTGCCGTACGAGGTCGCCAGACGTGGCCCGGCCAGACGCTGGGCCCGGGCCACGCGTGCCTCGGAGAACGAGCCCACGCAGATGCGGCCCCAGGAATCCGTGCGCTCGATCAGGTCGAGCAGGGGGTGCAGCGCGGGCTCCGCCTTGACGTCCACGTTCCAGCGGACCCCGGGGAACTCCGCCAGCAGATCCTCGAAGAGGGGCACCGGTTCGCTGCCCGCCACGCGCGCGTGCCGTACGTCCTCCCAGGGCAGGTCGGCGATACGGCCCGCCCCGTCCGTCACCCGGTCCAGCGTCGCGTCGTGGAACGCCACCAGTTTCCCGTCGGCGGTGGCGTGCACGTCCGTCTCGATGTAGCGGTAACCCGCTGCCACCGCGCGCCGGAACTGGGCCGCGGTGTTCTCCAGGCCGTCCGCCGCCCCGCCCCGGTGGGCGAAGGCGATCGGGCCGGGGTGGTCGAGGTAGGGGTGGCGTACGAGGGTGGTCACCGGGGCAGTATCGCTCCCTCGGGTTGCCCGGTGACAACGACCGTGTCGTGACCCGGTGCCGAGGGGAGAGCGAACACGCGCAGGAAGAACTGGGCGAGCGGGCCGATGGACAGCGCGTACAGGACGGTGCCGATCCCGACGGTGCCGCCGAGGGCGAAGCCGGTCGCCACGACGGCGAGTTCCACGGCGGTGCGGATCAGTCGGACCGAGCGGCCCGTGCGCTGGTGCAGCCCGGTCATCAGGCCGTCGCGCGGGCCTGGGCCGAAGTTCGCGGATATGTAGAGGCCGGTCGCCGCGCCGTTGAGCACGACACCTGCGACAAGGAGGGGCACCCGTACGGCGAGGGAGTGCGCGTCGGGGAAGGCGGACAGGGTGGCGTCCATGGCGAAACCGATCACGAGGACGTTGGACACGGTGCCGAGACCGGGGCGTTGACGCAGCGGGACCCACAGCAGCAGGACGGCAGCGCCCACGATCGTCAGCACCACGCCCATGCTGAGTCCGGTGAGTGCCGCGAGGCCTTGGTGCAGGACATTCCAGGGTTCCAGGCCGAGACCCGCCTTCACGAGGAGGGCGGCACTCGCGCCGTACAGCGTGAGCCCTGCGTACAGCTGGATCAATCGCCGCCCGAGGCGGCTCCTCGTGGACGAGTCAGCGAACAAGACGTACCCCCCTGTGGTGGTTGTGGACCGATGCATGTCACTCTGTGGCTTGGAAAGCAAAGCCATCCATGGCCAATTCAGGGAAGGTGGACTGGGGATCGTGGCGCAGTGGACCTCGGCGGTGGGGGCAGCACAGCTTGCCCGGCTGCTCAAATCCCAGCAGAACCGTCCCGCGGGCCCCGGCAGCCGCCGTCCGCCCGCCTACCGCGCGCTCGCCGACGGCATCCGGCTGCTCGTCCTGGAGGGTCGTGTGCCGGTCGCGGCCCGGCTGCCCGCCGAGCGGGAACTGGCACTCTCGTTGTCCGTGAGCCGTACGACGGTCGCCGCCGCGTACGAGGCACTGCGCACCGAGGGCTTCCTGGAGTCGCGCCGAGGCGCGGGCAGCTGGACGGCGGTACCCGCCGGCAATCCACTGCCCGCGCGCGGTCTGGAGCCGCTGCCGCCGGAGGCGCTCGGCTCGATGATCGACCTCGGCTGTGCCGCGCTTCCCGCGCCGGAGCCCTGGCTCACCCGCGCCGTGCAGGGCGCCCTCGAGGAGTTGACGCCGTACGCGCACACGCACGGCGACTACCCGGCGGGCCTGCCCGCCCTGCGCTCCATGCTCGCCGACCGCTATACGGCCCGTGGCATCCCGACCATGCCCGAGCAGATCATGGTGACCACGGGCGCCATGGGCGCGATGGACGCGATCTGCCACCTCTTCGCCGGGCGCGGCGAACGCATCGCGGTGGAGTCGCCGTCCTACGCCAACATCCTCCAGTTGATGCGGGAGGCGGGAGCCCGCCTGGTCCCCGTCGCCATGTCCGAGGGGCTCGGCGGCTGGGACCTGGACCGCTGGCGTCAGGTGCTGCGGGAAGCCGCGCCGCGACTCGCCTACGTGGTCGCGGACTTCCACAACCCGACCGGCGCGCTGGCCGACGAGGACCAGCGGCGGCGGCTGGTGGACGCCGCCCGCTCGGCCGGGACGGTGCTGGTCGTCGACGAGACGATGAGCGAGCTGTATCTGGAGGACGGTCTGGAGATGCCGCGCCGGGTGTGCGGGTTCGACCCCGCCGGCTCCACGGTCATCACGGTCGGCTCGGCGAGCAAGGCGTTCTGGGCGGGCATGCGCATCGGCTGGGTGCGGGCGGCTCCCGATGTGATCCGCAGCCTGGTCGCTGCTCGCGCGTACGCGGACCTGGGGACGCCGGTACTGGAGCAGTTGGCCGTGAACTGGCTGCTCAGCGCCGGGGGCTGGGAGCAGGCGGTGGGCCTGCGCCGCGAGCAGGCCCGGGAGAACCGGGACGCACTGGTCGCCGCCGTGCGCAGGGAGCTGCCGTCGTGGGAGTTCTCGGTGCCGCAGGGTGGTCTGACGCTGTGGGTACGCACGGGCGGTCTGTCGGGGTCCCGTCTCGCCGAGGTCGGCGAGCGGGTCGGCGTCCGGGTGCCGTCGGGGCCGCGCTTCGGCGTGGACGGCGCCTTCGAGGGGTATGTGCGGCTGCCGTTCACGGTGGGCGGGGCGGTGGCCGAGGAGGCGGCGGTGCGCCTGGCGGCCGCGGCGCGCCTGGTGGAGACAGGCGCGTCGGGGCCGGCGGAGGCCCCGCGCACCTTCGTCGCCTGACCGGACGTCCGCGACCGGCGCCGAACGCGGTGTTGCCCCACTGAGCAGCGGGCACCCGTTCACTCACCCCTCCGCGGCCAGTGCCTCCACCGGTACGGCTTCCATGGCCACCGCCGGCACCGCCACCGCCTCCGCGGGTTCGCTCCGTCGCGGCAGCAGCTCCATGACCGCCTGCCGGTGGTTCTCGCTCGTCGCGTCGTCGTACGGGTCCGGGGTGGCCGGTACCTGGAGACGGTGGACCGGGCCCGAGCCCAGGCGGGCGTAGCCGCGGCCGGGCGGAACGTCCTTGACCGGCGTGGTACGCGGCGGCGCGCCGAGGACCGCCTCCAGCTCGTCGGGGGCCGCGGGTCCGAGCACCACGCGCGCGCGGGTGTGCTGCCGGACCGCGTCGGAGAGGCCGTCCAGACCGTCGAACTGCTCGGCGACCACGACAGTGACGTTCGCCGCGCGACCGTGGCGGAGTGGTACCTCCAGCAGCGCCTGGGGATCTCGGTGCCCCTCGGCCGCGGCGAGGTGTCCCAGTACGCTCGGCCGGTCCAGGAGGATCCACAGCGGTCGCTTGACGTCCTCCGGCGGGGGATGTCCGGCCTGCCGGGCACGGTTCGCTGCGATCAGCCTTCGCTCCGTCTCGTGGGTCGCCCACTCCAGGCTCGCCAACGCCCCGGCGAGCCCGGACTCCACGGCCAGCACACCGTCCCGGCCTGTCAGGCACGCGTACTCGCCGGTGCCGCCGCCCTCGACGACCAGGACGTCGCCGCGCTGCAGTGCCTGGAGGGCGACGGAGCGCACCAGTGTCGTCGTACCGCTGCCTGGTCCGCCGATGATCAGGAGGTGCGGCTCGGTGGAGCGCGTGCCCGTGCGCCACACCACCGGAGGTACGTCGCGCTGCTGCTCGCCGTGGGTGAGGGGAAGAGTGCGCTGGACTGCGGTCGGGTCGGTGAAGCCGAGGACCACCTCGCCCGGAGCGGTCACGAAACGCTGCGCCGTGATGTCGGTGGGCAGCGGCGGCAGCACGGTCACGGTCAGCTCGTTGCCCTCCTCGTCCCACGCGAAGTGGTACTCGCGGCCTCGTCCCGCCTTGGCGTGCAGGAGGTGCTCGATCCGGGCCCGGGAGTCGGCCTCGCCGTCCGTGAAGTAGGCGGGGTAACGGATGAGCAGGCGGGAGACGCGCCCGCTCTCCTCGAAGTCGTATGAGGGGAACGCCCGGGTCCAGTCCCCGCCGTGCGCGTACAGGGGCGCAGGATCCTCGGCCGTCGAGAAGTACGGCACCAGCGCCTCGTACAGCGACCGCAGGCGCTTGGTCTGTGACAGGTCCGGGCCCGTCGGCTGTGACGACCGGCGTTCGCGGCCCGTCCAGCCGGCCGCCGCCATCAGGGTGATGGCGGCGAGCACCGGCCCGTACGGCACCAGGGCCACGATCAGGATCGCCGTCGCGGCCAGGAAGAGGAGCGGCCCTCGCCGGTCTTTCGGAGTGTCCGCCCACTTGCGGCGCCCGGCTCCGGCCAGCCGGCGCAGTCCACGCGTGATGGTGATCAGTGGGTGGAGGACGTCGGTGGCGCTGTCGGCCGCCGTCCGGGCCAGCTCCCGGCTGCGGGCGATCTGTGCGCTGCCGTTCCTCAGGATGGGGGGGAGTGGGCGCCGGGCCACGTCGTTCTCCTGGAAGTGCGGGTGGACGGGGGCGGGGTCAGAAGTTGATCCCGCCGATGAGGCTCGCGAGGCTCGAACCACCGGCCTTGATGCTCGGGGCGATGGCGGTGCTCGAGAGGTAGAACCCGAAGAGCCCGCAGACCGTCGCGTGCGAGCCCTTGAGTCCGTCCTTGCGGCAGAAGAGGAAGACGATGACGCCGAGCAGTACGACGCCTGACATGTTCAGAATCATTGCGCTCTCCTGATTCATGGGGTGAAGTCACCATGAGTACTTCCAGGCTCACAGAATGTATCCATACGACAAAAGGTGCAACTGGGTGGAATCCCTCTGAATTAATCCGACTGGTGGAGCCATCGACGGTCCCGGGCAGGGCTGTCGCGCCCGCTCGGTGCCACAGCGGTCATTGCCGAGCACGGGGCCGGTCATGTGTCACGGAAGCCAGTACGCTGGCGATTCACCTGTATGGCGTCACCGCTCGGCGCTGTACGAGCCCGTGTACGGCCGCTCCGCTCGCTGCCGTACGCTCCCGCAGTCCCCAGCAGTCGTAGTGAGAGGCGGTCCGGCGATGAGTGAAGCCCCCGACCCCGAGGTCGTGGAGCTGGCGACCAAGATCTTCGATCTGGCGCGCCGAGGTGAGACCCGGACACTCGTGGCATACGTCGACGCGGGCGTTCCGGCCAACCTCACCAACGACCGCGGCGACTCCCTCCTGATGCTCGCCGCCTACCACGGTCACGCCGACGCCGTCCGTGCCCTGCTGGAGCGCGGCGCCGAGGTCGACCGGGTCAACGACCGAGGCCAGACCCCGCTCGCCGGTGCGGTTTTCAAGGGTGAGGTGGCGGTCGTCCGGGCCTTGCTGGACGGCGGAGCCGACCCCGCCGCGGGTACTCCCTCGGCCGTCGACACCGCGCGGATGTTCGGCAAGACGGAGCTGCTCGAACTGTTCGGCGCACACTGATCCGAATGCCCTGACCAGCGAAAACGAGGACAACGGGGGAGGCGGTGCGGGGCCGCCCGAAATAAGGTCGCGGCAGGAAGAGACGCCGGGTCATCATGACGTCGTGATTCACGGACGCGATGGCTGGGCACGTGTTGCCGCACCGCGTGGACCGTGATGCGGTCCGCATGGGCCACCGACGAGAGGCAGAGGAAAATGGTCTACAGCAAGCAAGAGACGGCGGGCGCCCCGACGTGTTGTCACGTGGCCAGGTAGTGGTGGTCCCCGGTCGCGTCGACGCTTGATGTGAGGCTGTTTCCCATGTTCGAACCGGTCATAGCGCCCAGCGGAACCCTGCTCGGCCTCCTCCAGAGGGGCCGCGGCGACGGGACGCTGCACGCGCTCACCGCACCGCGGGCCGAGGCCCTCGCTGCTCTCAACCACTGTGTGCTGCGCGACCCCCGCCACGACTGGCAGGTGGAGAACCGCTCCCTGTACTACGCCCGGCTCTACCTCGATCTGCACGGCGAGCTGGACGAGATCGAGGCGCACCTGTTCGGCGCCGAGGATGTCCTGGACACCGACGAGTGCCGCACCGGGCTGGCCCTGGCGGTCCTCGGGCATCTCGCCTCGTACGGCAGACGTGACGCGCTGGCACTGCTGCGCAGATACGCGGCCTCGGGCAGCAACTGGGCCTGGGCCCTGGACGAACTGGCGCTGCGTGACGACGACGCGGGCCTGCGTGCCCTCGCCGGACCCGTCCTGGCGCGCTTCCCGGCCGACGCCGAGGGCGAGGCGGAACTCGCCGTCGCGGTCCGGGACGCCTTCGAGCCGCGACCCTGGCGACTGTGGGCGGAGGACCCCCGCGCATCCATCGCCACGCGCGTGCGTGCCGCCCAGGAAGCGGGCTGCTTCGACCGGTGGCAGCGGCAGTTGCGGCCGAACGGGCCCCGGCCCGGGTGGAGCGTCCAGGCCGTCTTCGACTGGGCCCAGCAGGGCATCGAACGCGGAGCGGCGCTCCATGTGCCGGCCGCCCGCTGTCTCACCGCCGTCGCGGGCCCCGAGGACCGGGACGAGATCGTCGAGGCCGCCCGCTCGGGTGGTGACGGGGCGCGTTGCACCGCCCTGCGCTACCTCGCCGACAGCAACGATCCTGACGCCCTCGACCTGGTCGAGGCCGCCGTGTCCGCCGGCTCCGCGCTGGTCGTCGACGCGGCCGTGGACGCCTTCGAGCGCATGCGCAGCGTCGCCGCCGTCGACCGGGCACGCGGCTGGGTCCACCGGCCGGACGTCCTGGGGGCCGCCGCCGGGCGCGTGCTCGCCTGCCGGGGCGGCGCCCAGGACAGCGACCTGGTGCTCGCGGCGCTACGGGAGGCGGTACGCGGCGAGGGCCCCGACGCGCCGACCCTGTGGACCCTCGTCGACGGCGCCGGACGGCTCGGCATCGCCTGCGCGGCTCCCGTTCTGCGCCATGTCTACCGAGAGACCGCCTCGTCCCATCTCCGTGGCCGTGCCGCCCGCGCCCTGGCCGCCACCGACCCCTCCTTCGCCGCCGGATTCGCCGTCGAATGCCTCTGGGACTGCGAGGAGTCCACCCGTGAGATCGCCGCGCGGCACGCCGAGACCGGGGACACGCGCGTCGTGGAGCAGTTGCGCCGGCTCGCCGCGGACCCGGCCGAGGAGGCCGAGGTCCAGACGGCCGTACGCAGCCGGATCGGGCCAGACAGGCCGGCCGCATGAACGTTCGGCGGCCGGGGACGCATGAGCGCACGGATACGGGCTGACGTGCTCTGCCGGGCAGCACCCGCTCATGGGGGCGTTCTCCGGCCGGGGGGCAGGCGATCCGGAACCGGTTGTGACATCGCAGACACCTGGGCGCGTCTGCGCCGTTTGGGTCGTTGTCGGACCGAGGACCTAATCTGTGCACCGTGACTTCGCCTGCACCGACGGACAGTGTTCCGCCCCAGCTCAGCGCGGGGCCGCGCCCCGCTCAGGGTCCGGCCGCCGACGAGGGGCTGGCGCGGCGGTTGCGCGCGCTCGCCTGCACCGCGCCGATCCACGACCTGGACGCGCGCAAGGCGAACCTCGCGGGTGAGTACTCGGTGTACGGGATGGCGGAGATCGCCCTCGCCGCCATCGACCTCGTCACGCTGAACATGGACTTCGACACCGGCGCGGACCACGAGCAGATAGTGGCCCGGCTCGTCCCGCGCGTCGCCGCCCAGGCCGCCCGGCGCCCGGCTGCCGAGCACGAGCGGGTGGCCCGCTGGGTGCTGGAGAACCTGATCAACGTCGGCAGCGTCGACCGCGGCTTCCGGGCCGTGTACGGCACCTTCGCCCCTGACGGCACGTACGTCCGCCGTGACTACGACTTCAAGCTGATCGAAGAAGTGCCGGGATCCGGTGGCATTGTCTACCTCCGGACGACGGACGAGGCGGTCAACGTCCTCGTCGGCGCCCTCGACACCGACGTCACCAGCGCCCAGATCGCCGCCGAGGTCAAGCTTGAGGTGCTGATCAGCCGTGGCCGCCTCGCCGACGCCCAGCTCGCCGCCGAGCAGGCGCGCTACCGGACCGTGCAGTACTCCGAGTCGCTGCGCAGGGCACTGGAGGCGACCCGGCGCAACGTCCGCGCGGTGGACTGGCTGAACGCGGTACCGGACATGATCGCCGAGGCGCTCGACCACGTCGCCGACCGCTACCGCCACGAGAACGCGATCCTCACCAACATCCGCAAAGCCCGCGACGAGTCGGAGGATCCCGAGCAGAAGCGGCGCGCCGCCGAGCTCGTCGACATCGTCAAGGACTGCATCCGCAGGCACACACAGCTGCAGTCGCGGCTCCTGGAAGCGGGCCCGCTGTTCCGTGCCGAACAGGACCGGCAGGCGTTCGCCACGCCGATGTCGACCTCGGGCACGGACCTCTACGGACATCTCCTCGCGCCGGTGCTGCCGCTGCCGCTGGAACAGGCGATACGCGTCACGGACGCCTTCTTCGCGCACGGGACGGGTCTGCGCACGCCCGCTTCCGTGCGGGTCGGGGACCTCGTCGACCTGCTGCTGACGCCTCCCGTGGAGCGCGAGCACCTCGGGGCCGAGATGCCGGAACCGGATCTGATCGCCACGCCGGACGACAGCCGTTTCAGCGAGGAGCAGTTGGCCGCCGCGACGCAGTTGCTCGACCTTCCGGCGGACGCGCCCAGGCGGCTGTCCGGGCTGCTGGCCGAGGCCCGCCGCCAGGATCCGGATCTGCCGTATCTGGTGGCGCTGCTGGCCGTGCACGCGGCCAGCCCGCCGGTCGGCACGGCGTACCGGCAGGGCGAGGAGAAGCTGCTGTTCGCCGTGGACGACGGTACGGAGCTGGACGACCCCGAGTTCGGAGGCGCAGACCTCATCGTCGGGACGGCCCTGCTGGACGCGGCCGGCATGGCGGCGGACCGGACGGAAGCGGCATGAGTAAGAACGAGTACCAGCGCAACAAGGAGCACCGACCGTGACCGAGCACGTCGACCCGAGCGAGCCGGAGGCCGCCGCGCCGGTGAGTGCCGCCGTCACCCCCGCCGACGCCGCCGACGCGGCGCGGCTCGTCGCCTTCGGGCTGCAACCCAAGCTGCAGCCCGCGCGTGACCAGGAGTACGCGGAACTGCTGCGTCGCTACCGTGAGGACCCGCCGTTCGCGCGGCTCGCCGACGCCGTCGCCACCGGGCTCGGGCTGGTCGTTCTGGAGGTGTCCCCGCGCGCCGGCATGGCTGTGACCGCGGCCGAGGACTCCGTGTTCGCCGTCCGGATGGGCGACTACGCGCGTCGCACGTCGGCCGACTCCGGGGACCGCTTCCTGCACGGGCTCGCCCATCTCGCCGTCGCCGCCCTGGCCTTCCCACGCCCCGAGGACCTCGCCGACGACGGCTACATCGGGCGCGTCACGGTCAACGGAGTCGACGCCTTCGTACGCCAGGCCTGCCGTCGGCTGGAAGAGCGGGCCGAAGAACAGGGCGAGAACACCGACCCCGCGACGGACGCGCCAGGACTGGAGGCGGCCTGGCGGATCTGGGCCAGGCGCAGCGCGGCCGGGGCCACCAAGGACGCGCGCAGACTGGCAGGTTCGACCACGGGCATCATCGCCAAGGCCGTCGCCTTCCTCACCGACTCCGGGTTCCTGCAGCGCACGGGCGACGACCACGGCGGCACATTCCGTACGACGGCCCGCTACCAGCTCCAGGTACGCGACATGGCGGCCGGAGCCGCCATGACCGAGTTGCTCGAACTGGGCGTCGTCCCGGTCACCGACGGTACGGCGACCCTGCTGCCCGCCGAGGACACCGACGACCTGGAACTGGTGGCCGACGCCGGACTGCCGTTCCACTCCTGAAGTTCCGCAAGCCGTCAAGGCCCCCGAACTTCCGCACGTTTCCGAAGACTTAGCACGAATTACGACGAGAGTCCGCCGCCATGTACGAGCTGTCCCGGGTCCGCCTCTACTCCATCGGTCCGGCCGGTGCGCGCTATGCCGACACCGTGCTGAACCTGCGGGGTGTGGGTGATCCGGTACCCGACCCCGCGCCCATCCAGGCGGAGTTCTTCGAGGAGGAGGCCGCGGGGCCGCCCCGTCGCCCCGCGCCCGCCGGCGTGCTCTTCCTGGAGAACGGCGGCGGCAAGTCCGTCCTGCTCAAGCTGATCTTCTCGGTGATGCTGCCGGGCCACCGCAACACGCTCGGCGGCGCGAGTTCAGGTGTGCTGCGCAAGTTCCTGCTCGCCGACGACTGCGGGCACGTGGCGCTGGAGTGGCAGCACACTCTGACCGGCGAGTGCGTCGTGGTCGGCAAGGTGAGCGAGTGGCGCGGACGCCAGGTCTCCAATGACCCGCGGAAGTTCGCCGAGGCCTGGTACTCCTTCCGGCCGGGCCCCGGGCTCAGCCTCGACAGCCTCCCGGTCGCCGAGTCCACCGCGGTACGACCCCCTGCCGAGGGCGCGTCCGGGGCGCAGGGGCGGCGCCGCACGATGAAGGGCTTCCGGGACGCCCTCACGGAGTCGGGCAAGGCGTACCCGCATCTGGAGGTGCACTGGGAGGAGATCCACGACCGCTGGAACGAGCACCTGACGGACCTCGGTCTCGACCCCGAACTCTTCCGCTACCAGCGGGAGATGAACGCCGACGAGGGTGAGGCCGCCGGCCTCTTCGCGGTCAAGAAGGACTCCGACTTCACCGACCTGCTGCTGCGTGCCGTCACCGATACCCGGGACACCGACGGACTCGCCGACCTGGTCAGCGGGTTCGGCAACAAGCTGGGGCGGCGCGCCGAGCTGATCGCCGAACGCGACTTCACCGCCGGTTCCGTGGACTTGCTCGGGCGTATCGTCGAGGCGGCCGAGGCGCGGTCGCGGGCCCGGGACGTCCACACGGGTGCCGAGCGGCGGACGCGCACACTGGCCCGACGGCTGTCCGCGCGCGGGGTGCAGGAGCGGGTGCGGGCCGCCGACCTTGCTCAGCGGGTGACCGCGGCCGCGTACGCCGTCACGCATGCCGAGGGCGCTCGGGCGCGCAGTGCCCTGATCGCCGCCGAACTCGCTTACCGGCACGCCTCCTTGGCGCTGACCGGGGCGGAGAAGTCCGCCGCCGCGCAGAAGCGCGAGCTGGCCGACGCGCGCCAGCTGTACAGCGCGTGGCAGGCCGCGGAGGCCGTGCTGCGCCACCGTGCCGCGGCCGACCGCTCCGCACGCGTGGCCGTCGCGATCCGCGAGGCGGAGCGGGACGCCGCGCCGGCGCTCGCCGCCCGCGCCAAGGCCGCCGTCGATCTCGTACGGGCGTTGCACGCGGCCGCCGAAAGCGCCGAGACGCTCGCCAACGAGGAGGAGGAGCGCTCCGCCACGCTCCAGCAGGCCGGTGACGGCGCGTACCGGGACTCGACCGCCGCCGCCACCCAGGCGCAGCGCGCGCGCAGTGAGGCCGGGCATCTGCGCCAGCGTCTGAGCGAGGTCGAGCAGGAGACCGCCGAAGCCGTACGGGCCGGCTGGCTGGACGACAGCGCGCCCGACGCCGACCCGGCGCGGGCCGCGCTTGCCGCGAGTGACGCCGAGAAGACGGCAGTCGCGGCCTGGGACACCGCACGCGAGGCCGCCCGCCGGGCGTCCGAGCACGCGCGCGAGGCGGCGTCCGCCGAGTCCCGCGCGGAACTGACGGCGGCCCGCTCGGCGGACGCGGCCACGGCCGCCGAGCGGGCGTACGAGGCGGAGCGCCGGACGGCGCAGGCGCTGGCGACGGAGGAACGGCTGGCGGAACTGCTGGGCATGTCCGGCACCGGCGTACGCACCCGCGTTTCCGGACCCCGCCGTGCGGAAGACCCGAGCGCGGCCGAGGCCCCGGCAACGGGAGAAGGCCCGCTCGCCCCCGAGGAACTGGACGGCTTCGCCGACGAGCTGCGCGAACTGCTCGACACCTCCGTCTCCTCCGCCGAACGGCAGCTCTTCGAGCTGCGGACCGCTGCCGCCGACGACGCACGCATCCTCGGCGCCCTCGGTGACGGCGGACTGCTGCCGCCCGGGCCGGACGTGCTGGCGACCGTCGAATTCCTCGGTGAGCACGGCATTCCGGCACTGCCAGGCTGGCGCTACCTCGCGCAGGCCGTCGACCCCGCCGACCACGCGCGTGTGCTGTCCACCCGGCCCGAACTGGTCGACGGCGTGATCATCACGGACCCGGACTCGCACACCAGGGCCCGCGAGGCGCTCGGCGACGCCGCGCTCCTGCCGCGCTCCGCCGTCGCCGTCGGCACAGCCGCCGCGTTGCTCGCCCCGGCCCCGAGCGAGGACACCGGCGGTGTCTTCCTGGTACCGCCGAACCCGGCCATGCACGACGAGCACGCCGCCGACGAGGAACGGCAGGCGCTGCGCGCGCGAGCCACCGATCGGGACGAGGAGATCCGCGCGCTCGCGTCCCGGCTGGGGAAGGACCGCGAGCTGGCGGCCCGGCTGGCGTCCTGGCGCGCCGGCTGCCCGGCCGGCCGGCTCACCGAACTCGCCGCGGCCGCCCAGGAGGCGCGTGCGTTCGCCGAGGAGACCGAGGCCGAACTGGCCGAGGCGCGAAGTGTCCGAGCCGAGGCCGAGGAAGCCGCTGCCGAGACCGCGCAGATCCGCGACGAGCGGCAGGAGGCCGCCCAGAAGGCCCGGCGCGCCGCCGACGCGCTCGCCGGACTCGCCTTCCGGTTGCGTGAACGCGCCGGCTGGCAGGTCACGTTGCGTGAGCTCGCCGACGAGGCGGTCGAGGCGGAGGCCCGTGCCCAGTCCTGTCTGGATCGCGCCCGCGCCGCCGACGAGGACCGGCGTGCCGCTCAGCGCGCCGCCGACGACGCCCGCCGCACGGCCCGCTCCCTGCGCGCCGAACGCGCCGAGATCGCGGGCGCCCCGGACGACGTGCCCGAGGACGACGAAAACGCGCCGAAGGCGTCCCTGCCCGCCCTCCGTGAGGCCTACCGGGCCGCTTCCCAGGTGTACGAGAAGGTCGGCGTCGGTGCCGATCTGCGGGCCGAACAGGCGCGGGCGGAGAGCGACGAGTCCGCCGCGCTCGCCGAGCTGGACCGGCTCAGCAACAAGGTACGCACGCGCGCCGAGCAGCTCCTGCAGTCCCCGGACGGCTCCGACGGCCCCTCCCGACAGGCCGCCGCCGCGCGCGCCGAGGAGCTGGTGCAGCTTCTGGAGACCCGTATGTCCACGGCGAGCGAGCAACTCGGCCGGCTTCGCGGCGAGGCCGAGCGGCACGCGCCCGAGAACGGCGAGGCGCACACCGAGCTGCCTGAGGAACTGGTCCCGGGGGACACCGAGCACGCCCAGGCCCTACTGCGCCGGACCACCGGTGAACTGGCCACCCGCACCGAGGCACTTGGCCAGGCCCGCGAGGCCCACACCGAACTCCTCGACGCCCACCGGGCTGCCGAGGACGCGGCGAGCGGCTTCGACGAGATCGCCGCGATGCTCCGCGATCTGCTGCGTGAGAACGCCGCGGACGATGAGCAGGAGGAGCCGGAGCCGTACCCGGGCACGCTCGAGGAGGCCCGGCGTTCCGCCGCGGAGGCCCGCCGGTCGCTGCGCGGCTGCGCCGCTGACCTGTCCGCCGCCGAGGCGGCCGTGCGTGAGGCGAGCGACGTGCTCGTACGACACGCCAACTCCACTCGGTACGAGCAGGTTCGTACGCCCGCCCGGCAGCAGATCCGCGAACTGCCGGCGTCCGCGCTGCCGGAGCACGCGGGACGGTGGGCGGCGGCCTTCGCACCCCGGCTCCGGGTCCTCACCGACGAACTGGCGCAACTGGAGCGCAACCGGGACTCGATCGTGGACCGGCTGCGGGGGCTGGTCGAGTCGGCCCTGACCACCCTGCGGTCGGCCCAGCGGCTCTCCCGCCTTCCCGAGGGGCTGGGCGAATGGTCAGGGCAGGAGTTCCTGCGCATCCGCTTCGAGGAACCCGACCAGGCCACGCTCACCGAACGGCTCGGCGAGGTCATCGACGAGGCGACCCGCGCGGCCGTGAAGAAGAACTCCGACCTGAGGCGCGACGGCATGTCCCTCCTGCTGAGGGGGGTTGGCGCGGCGCTCCAGCCCAAGGGCGTCGCCGTGGAGATCCTCAAGCCGGACGCCGTGCTGCGCGCCGAGCGCGTGCCGGTCGGGCAGATGGGGGACGTGTTCTCGGGCGGTCAACTGCTCACCGCGGCGATCGCGTTGTACTGCACGATGGCCGCGCTGCGCTCCAACGACCGGGGCCGCGACAAGCACCGTCACGCGGGCACGCTGTTCCTGGACAACCCCATCGGGCGCGCCAACGCGACCTATCTGCTGGAACTCCAGCGGGCCGTCTCGGACGCGCTCGGCGTCCAGCTCCTGTACACCACCGGCCTGTTCGACACCACCGCGCTCGCGGAGTTCCCGCTGGTCATCCGGCTGCGCAACGACGCGGACCTGCGGGCCGGACTGAAGTACATCCGTGTGGAGGAACATCTGAGGCCCGGGCTGCCGCAGCAGCCCCAGGCCGAGGAGGCGGTGCACAGCGAGATCACGGCGACACGGATGTTCAAGCGACCGTAAGGGGCGCGGGGCTGCCGCATCATGCGGCTCCGCCGGGTGGGTCTGACCAGTCATGGACCACCCGCGGTTCTCCACGATCCGTCGCCGCGCCAGCGCGGCTCCGCGCCCTGCCCCACGGTCACTTGGCCAGGGCGCGGGTGCCCCCGCATCCACGGGGGCACGGGGTACGCGCACGCACCCGATGGCCTGGCCTCACGGGTGCGACAGCCGACCCGCCCCGCTCTGCCCGCGTATCCGTTTCTGCTTCCGCTCCACGGCCCGCGCCTGCCGACGGGCCGTGCGGCGCTCACGGCGCAGCGCCCGGGCCGTGCTGCTCGGAACCGACACCACCCCATGGCGCTGGTTCCACACCTGGCGCGTCACCCAGACGTCGAGCACACCCCATGTCGCCACCACCGTGCTGACCACGCTGCTCAGCACCATGGGGAAGGCCAGCCAGGACTCGGCCAGTGTGCACAGGAAGGCGATCACCGCCTGGATCAGTGTCACCGCGATGATGAGCACCGCCCGCACCGCCGCCGTACGCACCGGATCCGGCAACCGCCGTCTGCGCGCGGGCTCCTCGACCCACAGCGGACGGCGGTACGTCGCTTCGTACCGCTCCTCACCCGTGGTGGTGGCCCGCTCGCCTGCCAGAACGGCGAGATCCGGTCCCTGCGCGTCCCGTCGCGCCGCCGCGGGCCTCGCGCTGCCCCTCGCGGGCGTCTCGCGCCGCTCCGCCGTGCCCATCAACTCGTCACTCCCCACCGCCCGCAGACCGCCCGTCCCGGTGTCAACCGACCCCGGCTCCCAGTGGTTGCCCGGCTTGCGCTGCTTTACGCCGCCTGAGTGCGGCATGAGGCGCCTGGGGCTGATTCTGCCCCCATTCCTGTACAGGAAGACGATCGGCGTTCCGTGAAGATTCCCACCGGAGGAAGAATTCCAGCCAAACCCGCCCCACCTCCCGGCCGGAATCGCTCTCGCGCACTTTGCCGGTTCCGGAGCGGCAATCTCCCGTAATGACGGGACAACTGCCCATGTTCCGTTGAGCGTTCAGGGGATGACGCGCCAGGTCGGCCCTTCGAGATCCCTGTGAGTCGGTAGTAGGCTCACGCCGTTTGTTGTCGCACATGTGTACCCCCGGGCCGGAGGGGGGCGAGCTGGGGGAGGCCATGCGCTTTCGCGGGAAGTCGATCCGCCGGAAGATCGTGGCGCTGCTTCTCGTGCCACTGCTGTCCCTGACCGCCATCTGGGCCTTCGCGACGCTGCTCACCGGCCGTGCGGCGCAGTCGCTGTTCAACGTCTCGTACGTCGTCGAAAAGGTCGGCTACCCCACCGAGGACACCGTCCGGGTGCTTCAGCAGGAACGCCGCCAGTCCCTGGTCTACCTCGCGGACCCGCGCGCCTCGGACGCCCTCGCCGCGCTCCGCCGCAGCCGCGCCGCCACCGACGAGGTCGTGACGAAGCTCCGCGTCAACAGCAAGGACGAGGACCTGCACGACGGCATGGGACAGGGCACCACCGAGCGCCTCACCTCGCTCCTGGACGCCCTCGACGGCATCGGTTCGCTGCGCCGCGGCGTCGAGGACGGCACCGTCGACCGGCCCCAGACCCTCGACCTCTACAACCGCCTGGTCGACCCCTGCTTCGCGCTCCTGACCGACCTGCGCGTCCTGGACAACGTGGAGATGGACAAGCAGGGCCGTGCGCTCGTCAACGTCTCCCGTGCCCGCGAACTGCTCTCCCGTGAGGATGCTCTCCTGGGCTCCGCACTCGTCTCCGGCCGGCTCACCCGTGACGACATCCACGGCGTCTCCGACCTCGTCGCCCAGCGCGCCGTGATGTACGACATCGGCCTGCCGATGCTGCCGGGCTCGGAGAGCGCACGCTTCCAGCGTTACTGGAAGAACGCCGGCACAGCACCACTGCGCGTGGCCGAACGGGCCGTCATCGACGCCACCCCCGGCACTCCGCAGGGCGTGACGGCGAAGAGCTGGGACGCGGCCGCGGGCCAGGTCCTCGACCGGCTCGACACCATGAGCGCGCAGGCGGGCGACAGTTACCAGGACCGGGTCCGTCCGCGCGCCGTCCACGTCATCGTCAAGGCGGCGGTCGCCGGCGTCCTGGGCCTCGTCGCACTGCTGATCTCACTGATCATGTCCGTCCGCATCGGCCGTGGCCTCATCCGTGATCTGCGCAGGCTGCGCCTGGAGGCGCATGAGGCCTCCGGAGTGCGGCTGCCCAGCGTGATGCGCCGCCTCTCGGCGGGCGAACAGGTCGACGTCGAGACCGAGGTGCCACGCCTGCAGTACGACAAGAACGAGATAGGCGAGGTCGGAAAGGCCCTCAACACCCTCCAGCGCGCCGCCGTCGAGGCCGCCGTCAAACAGGCCGAGTTGCGTGCCGGGGTCTCCGAGGTCTTCGTCAACCTCGCCCGCCGCAGCCAGGTCCTGTTGCACAAGCAGCTCACCTTGCTCGACACCATGGAGCGCAGGACCGAGGACACCGACGAACTCGCCGAGCTGTTCCGCCTCGACCACCTCACCACACGCATGCGCCGCCATGCCGAGGGCCTCGTCATCCTCTCCGGCGCGGCCCCCTCCCGGCAGTGGCGCAAACCCATCCAGCTCATGGACGTGGTGCGCGCCGCCGTAGCCGAGGTCGAGGACTACGAGCGCATCGAGGTGCGCCGACTGCCCCGGGTGGCCGTCACCGGACCCGCGGTCGCCGACCTCACCCACCTGGTGGCGGAACTCCTGGAGAACGCCACAGTGTTCTCCCCGCCGCACACCGCCGTGCAGGTCGTCGGCGAGCGCGTCGCCAACGGCTTCACCCTGGAGATCCACGACCGCGGCCTCGGTATGTCGGCCGAGGCGCTTTTGGACGCCAACCTGCGGCTCGCCGAGACCCCCGAGTTCGAACTCTCCGACACCGACCGGCTCGGCCTTTTCGTGGTCAGCCGGCTCGCCCAGCGGCAGAACATCCGCGTCTCCCTCCAGCCCTCCCCGTACGGCGGCATCACGGCCGTCGTCTTCATTCCCGACGCGCTGCTCACCGACGACGTCCCGGACACCAACGGCCACGGCTTCCGCCTCGACCGCGCTCGGCCCGACAAGAAGGCCGGGGCCGAGGAGGACCGCCCGACGGCGCTGCCCCAGAGCCCCGTCAAGCTCCCCGGTATTCCGGCGTCGATCCTGGACGGGCCGGTAGAGCTGGAGGCACCGGTCGACCTGGACGCGCTCGACGGCTTCCCGGACGACCTCGATGAAGGGGACAGTGACCGCGGCGGCTTGTTCCGGCCCCGCCCCTCCCTCGCCAAGGCCCCGAGCGAGCAGCACCAGCAGGCGCGCGACAGGCGGGGTGAGGCGGCTCGCCCCGGCGACTTCGGCCATCCGGGCACCCCCGTCCCGCTGCCGCGCCGCCGGACCCCCAAGCTGGTCAGCTCCCACGGCCGCCCCGTGAAGGAAGCGGGACCGGGGGACGGCGGGGAACCGGAGCGGCCCGAGCGGGACACGACGGAGCTTCAGGAGGCCGAACGGCACTCTGGCGGCTCGGAGGAGGCCACCGGCGGCGACACGCGCGCCCACGGTGACCGTCCGCGGATTCCCGCCCTGCCCCAGCGGCGCCGCACCCGGCCACCGGCCGGTTCGGATCGAACCGACCAGCGCCAGGATCCGCAGGCAGAATCAGCAGAAGCGGGCACGGGCGCGTTGCCCCGCCGAGTACGGCAGGCCAGCCTTGCCCCGCAGTTGAAGCAAGACCCCATCGCGCGCGACGAGCCCGAGCAGTCCCGCACCGCGCCCGGTGCGGGACCCGCCGAACGCGACGCCGACGAGGTCCGCAGCCGTTTCGCCTCGCTCCAGCGGGGCTGGCAGCGCGGCCGCGAGGAGAAGGCCGCGGGTGACGACACCCGGGACGACTCAGCACCAGGAACGACAAAGGGAGACGGTCGATGACCGCACCGAAGGCCGCAGGGCCCACCGCGACCAGCACGCCGCCGGGAGAGCTGAACTGGCTGCTCGACGACCTGGTGGAGCGGGTCGCCAGCATTCGCAAGGCGCTCGTGCTCTCCAGCGACGGCCTGCCCACAGGGGTCTCCGGGGAACTGAGCCGGGAGGACAGCGAGCACCTCGCCGCGGTCGCCTCCGGATTCCACAGCCTCGCCAAGGGAGTCGGCCGGCACTTCGACGCCGGCGGCGTCCGTCAGACCGTCGTCGAACTCGACGAGGCCTTCCTCTTCGTGACAGCCGCCGGCGACGGCGGCTGCCTCGCGGTCCTGTCGGACGCCGACTCCGACGTCGGGCAGGTGGCCTACGAAATGACCTTGCTGGTCAAGCGGGTCGGAGTACATCTGGGGTCTGCTCCGCGTACCGATCTGCCCTCCGGCGGGTAGTGGGATGGCATGAGCGGAGACCGCCAGGGAAGCAGCCACTGGTTCGACGACGAGGCCGGACCGGTGGTCCGTCCGTACGCCATGACGCGCGGCCGCACCAGCCACGCGGCCCAGCACCGCCTCGACCTGATCGCGGTGGTCGTCTCGGAGTCGCACCTGGATGGCTCCGAGACGGACCCGTCGCTGTCCCCGGAACACGTGGACATCGTCGAGCTGTGCCGTGACACCCCGCAGTCGGTCGCCGAACTCGCCGCCGAACTCGATCTACCGGTCGGCGTGGTGCGCGTCCTCGTCGGCGACCTCGTGGACGGGGAACTGGTGCATGTGACGCGTCCCGTGCCGCCCGCCGAGATGGTGGACGAAAACATCCTGCGTGACGTCATCAACGGCCTGCGAGCACTGTGAGCCACAGTTCGGCCGCCTCCCCGCCCGCCAAGGCGGCCCCCGCGAGCGTCCTGGGGCGCACACCGAGGAGCCGGAGCGGCGGCCTGGCGCATTGCCGAGCGTGGGCGGGTACCGACCCCCCGACGAACCCGCCAGGCACGAACGGACGCCGGGACCACTCGGCCGTTATGATCCGATCGAGCGTCAACCAGCCGCAGCGCGTCCCCGCCCAGCTGCGGCCACCGTTCCGAGCAGTGCGATCGGAGAGACGGACGTGACCACGGGCTGGCAGTTCTGGGTCGACCGCGGCGGCACCTTCACCGACATCGTCGCGCGCCGCCCGGACGGCCGGGTCCTCACCCACAAGCTGCTCTCGGACAACCCCCGCCGCTACTCCGACGCCGCCGTCGCGGGCGTGCGGGCGCTCCTGGATGACGAGGGTCCCATCGACGCGGTCCGGATGGGCACCACCGTCGCCACCAACGCCCTCCTGGAACGCGAGGGCGAACGCACCCTCCTCGTCGTCACCCGTGGCTTCCGTGACGCCCTGCGCATCGCCTACCAGAACCGCCCCAGCATCTTCGCCCGCGCGATCGACCTGCCCGAGCTGCTGTACGAGCGGGTCGTCGAGGTCGACGAACGCCTCGCCGCCGACGGCACCGTACTGCGCGCCCCCGACCTGGACGCCCTCGCCGGACCGCTTCAGGAGGCGTACGACGACGGGATCCGCGCCGTCGCCGTGGTCTGCATGCACAGCCATCTGCACCCCGCCCACGAGCGGGCCGTAGGCGAGCTCGCCGCCCGCACCGGCTTCCCGCAGATCTCGCTCTCCAGCGAGGTCAGCCCCCTGATGAAGCTGGTCCCGCGCGGTGACACGGCGGTCGTCGACGCCTATCTCTCGCCCGGACTGCGCCGCTACGTCCAGCGCGTGGCCGACGAACTCGAAGGCGTGCGACTGATGTTCATGCAGTCCAACGGCGGCCTTGCCGAGGCCGGACAGTTCCGCGGCAAGGACGCCGTCCTGTCCGGACCCGCGGGCGGCATCGTCGGTATGGCCAGGATGTCGCAGCTCGCCGGCTTCGACCGTGTGATCGGCTTCGACATGGGCGGCACGTCCACCGATGTCTCGCACTTCGCCGGCGAGTACGAACGCGTCTTCACCACCCGGATCGCCGGCGTGCGGCTGCGGGCGCCCATGCTCGACATCCACACGGTCGCGGCGGGCGGCGGCTCGATCCTCCACTTCGACGGCTCCCGCTACCGGGTGGGGCCGGACTCGGCAGGCGCGGATCCGGGACCCGCCTGCTACCGGGGCGGCGGCCCGCTCACCGTCACCGACGCCAACGTCATGCTCGGCCGCATCCAGCCCGCCCACTTCCCCCGGGTGTTCGGCCCGGACGGCGACCAGCCCCTCGACGACGAGCTCGTGCGTGAACGCTTCGCAGAGCTGGCGCACGAGATCCGTGAGCGCACCGGCGACCGGCGCACCCCCGAACAGGTCGCCGAGGGCTACCTGCAGATCGCCGTCGCCAACATCGCGGGCGCCGTCAAGCGGATCTCCGTCCAGAAGGGCCACGACGTCACCCGCTACGCGCTCACCACCTTCGGAGGAGCCGGCGGCCAGCACGCGTGCATGGTCGCGGACTCCCTGGGCATCCGCACCGTCCTCGTACCCCCCATGGCCGGGGTGCTCTCCGCGCTCGGCATCGGGCTCGCCGACACCACGGCCATGCGCGAGCAGTCCGTCGAGGCACCCCTGACGCCCACCTCGATGCCCGCCGTCCTCAGGACCGCCGAGGACCTGGAGGGCGCCGCCCGCGCCGAACTCCTCGCGGAGAACGTGCCCGAGGACCGCATCCGGGTCACCCGACGGGCCCAACTGCGCTACGACGGCACGGACACCGTCCTCGTCGTCGAGCTGACCGAGCCCGACACGATGAGGCACGCCTTCGAAGCACGTCATCGAGCCACGTACTCCTTCACGCTCGACCGCCCGATCGTCGTCGAAGCCCTCTCCGTGGAAGCCACCGGCCTCACCGAACCCCCCGATCTCTCCGCCCTCGCCCCGTACGAAGGCCACTCCGCCGCCCCCGAGACCGTCCGCCTTCACACCGGCGGCGCCTGGCGCGACGTACCCCTTCACCGCCGGGAGCACCTGCCTCCCGGCGAAGCCGTCACCGGCCCCGCGATCATCACCGAGGCCAGTGCGACGACCGTCGTCGACGACGGCTGGCGGGCCACGGCGATCGACGAGGGCCATCTGGTCATGGAACGGGTGGCGATTACGGAGAGTTCCGATCTCGATACGAAAGTCGATCCGGTTCTGCTCGAGGTCTTCAACAACCTCTTCATGTCCATCGCCGAACAGATGGGTGCTCGCCTGGAGTCCACCGCCCAGTCCGTCAACATCAAGGAGCGCCTGGACTTCTCCTGCGCCCTCTTCGACCCCGAGGGCAACCTGGTCGCCAACGCCCCGCACATTCCCGTGCACCTGGGCTCGATGGGCACCAGCGTCAAGGAGGTCGTTCGCCGGCGCGCGGGTGGCATGCGCCCCGGCGACACCTATGCGGTCAACGACCCGTACCACGGCGGCACCCATCTGCCCGATGTCACTGTCATCACCCCGGTCTTCGACACGGAGGGTGAGCGGGTCCTGTTCCACGTCGCCTCGCGCGGCCACCACGCCGAGATCGGCGGCATCGCGCCCGGGTCCATGCCCGCGCGCAGCCGCACCATCGAGGAGGAGGGCGTCCTCTTCGACAACTGGCTGCTCGCCGAGCAGGGCAGCCTCCGTGAGGAGGAGACGCTTCGCCTGCTCACCGGGGCGCGCCACCCCTCACGCAACCCGCAGACCAACCTCGCCGACCTGCGCGCCCAGATCGCGGCCAACCAGAAAGGCGTCGACGAGGTCGGTCGCATGATCGACGACTTCGGACTCGACGTCGTCCAGGCCTACATGAAGCACGTCCAGGACAATGCGGAGGAAGCCGTCCGCCGCGTCATCGAGGCCCTGGACGACGGCGAGTACGCCTACGAGACCGACTCCGGCGCCGTCATCCGTGTCCGTGTGCGCGTGGACCGCGCCGACCGTTCCGCGACCGTCGACTTCACCGGCACGTCCCCTCAGTCGGCGACGAACTTCAACGCGCCCTTCTCCGTCGTCAACGCGGCCGTTCTGTACGTCTTCCGCACTCTCGTCGCCGACGACATCCCGCTCAACGACGGTTGTCTGCGGCCCCTCGACATCATCGTGCCGCGCGGCTCGATGCTCGCGCCGGAGCCGCCGGCCGCCGTCGTCGCCGGCAATGTCGAAACGTCCCAGGCCATCACCGGTGCCCTGTACGCCGCCCTCGGTGTGCAGGCCGAAGGCTCCGGCACCATGAACAACGTCACCTTCGGCAATGACCGGTACCAGTACTACGAGACCGTGGCCTCCGGTTCCGGCGCGGGCGACGGCTTCCCGGGCGCCCCCGTCGTGCAGACCCATATGACCAACTCGCGTCTGACCGATCCCGAAGTCCTCGAATGGAGGCTGCCGGTCCTGCTCGACGAGTTCGCCGTACGGCACGGCAGCGGTGGCGCCGGCCGCTGGCGCGGCGGGGACGGTGCCGTGCGCCGCATCCGCTTCCAGGAGCCCATGACCGTCTCCACGCTCTCCCAGCACCGCAGGGTCCCGCCCTACGGCATGGCGGGAGGCGAGCCCGGCGCACTCGGCGCCAACCGGGTGGAGCGCGCGGACGGGACCGTGGTGCGCCTCAAGGGCAGCGATACGGCGGACGTCGGCCCCGGCGACGTGCTGGTGGTCGAGACCCCCGGCGGCGGAGGGTACGGACCGCCGTCGCCCGACTCCCGGCAAGCAGGAGAGGAAAACGATGATCTTCGGGCGCGGTGAGCGCGGCAGGCCTCCGGTCGAGCCCGTCACACTCAAGATCCTCGTGGCCGGCGGTCTCGGCGTGGGCAAGACCACTCTCGTCGGCACGGTCAGCGAAATCAGACCGCTGCGCACCGAGGAAGCGCTCACCGAGGCCGGCCGCCCGGTCGACGACACCAGCGGCGTGGAGGGCAAGCACACCACCACCGTGGCCATGGACTTCGGCCGCATCACCCTCCGCGAGGACCTGGTGCTCTACCTGTTCGGCACGCCGGGCCAGGACCGGTTCTGGTTCCTGTGGGACGATCTGGCCGCTGGAGCCCTGGGCGCCGTCGTCCTCGCCGACACCCGCCGCCTGGAGGACTGCTTCGCCGCGGTCGACTACTTCGAGCGCCGCTCCGTCCCCTTCGTCGTCGGCGTCAACTGCTTCGAGGGCGCCGTCCGTCACCCCGTCGAGAACGTACGGCAAGCCCTCGCTCTCGACGACGACGTGCCGGTCGTCCTCTGCGACGCCCGGGAGCGCGAGTCGGCCAAGGAGGTCCTGATCGAGGCCGTCCGGCACGCCGGGGCACCCCGGGCCGACCGCCGCCGGAGCGCCACCACCTGACCCGGTGGCCGAGCACATACGGCCCGTACCCCCGCCGACCGGGGTTACGGACCGCAGTCGTGCATGCGCGCGTGGTTCACTCGAGACGCACGCGTGCGTGAAGGGTGATCCTCAGTCCACCCCGTCCTCCTGCCAGCCGAAGCTCTTCTCCACTGCCTTGCGCCAGTTGTCGTACTCGCGCTCGCGTGTCGTCGCCTCCATGGCGGGCGCCCACTCGACGTCCTTCTGCCAGTGGGACTTGAGCTCGTCGAGGTCGCTCCACACTCCGGTCGCGAGGCCGGCCGCGTACGCGGCGCCCAGACAGGTCGTCTCGGAGACCTTCGGACGGATCACGGGCACACCCAGCACGTCGGCCTGGTGCTGCATCAGCAGGTTGTTCTTCGTCATGCCCCCGTCGACCTTCAGGGTGGTGATCCGCACCCCGGAGTCCTGGTACATGGCGTCCACGACCTCACGCGTCTGCCAGCTCGTCGCCTCCAGCACCGCCCGCGCGAGGTGTGCCTTGGTGACGTACCGTGTCAGGCCGGTGATCACGCCGCGGGCGTCGGAGCGCCAGTAGGGGGCGAAGAGTCCCGAGAACGCCGGCACGATGTACGCCCCGCCGTTGTCCTCGACCCCCGCCGCCAGGGTCTCGATCTCGTCCGCGGTACGGATGATGCCGAGCTGGTCACGGAACCACTGCACCAGGGCACCCGTGATCGCGATCGACCCCTCCAGGCAGTAGACCGGTGCCTCACCGCCGATCTTGTAGCCCATGGTCGTCAGCAGCCCGCTCTTCGACGGCACCGGCCGGTTCCCCGTGTTGAGCAGCAGGAAGCTGCCTGTGCCGTAGGTGTTCTTCGCTGTGCCCACGTCGTAGCAGGCCTGCCCGAACACGGCCGCCTGCTGGTCGCCCAGCGCCGAGGCGACGGGGACGCCGGCGAGTTGGCCCACGGCCGTTCCGTACACCTCGGAGGAGGACCTGATCTCCGGCAGGACGGCCTCCGGGACGTTCATGGCGGACAAGATGGAGGAGTCCCACTGGAGCGTCTCCAGATTCATCAGCATGGTGCGCCCGGCGTTGGTGACGTCGGTGACGTGCCGCCCGCCGTCCGTGCCACCGGTCAGGTTCCAGATCAGCCAGGAGTCGATGGTGCCGAAGGCGATCTCGCCGCGCTCGGCGCGGGCCCTGAGACCGGGCACGTGGTCGAGCAGCCAGGCCGCCTTGGGACCGGAGAAGTAACTCGCGAGCGGGAGTCCCGTCTGCTCGCGGAAACGGTCCTGCCCGTCGGTGCCGCCGAGTTCGTTGCACAGTGCGGCCGTCCGGGTGTCCTGCCAGACGATCGCGTTGTGTACGGGCTTGCCGGTGGCGCGGTCCCACAGCACCGTCGTCTCGCGCTGGTTGGTGATGCCGAGCGCGCTGATCCGGTCGGCCCGCAGCCCGGCCTTGGCGATCGCTCCCGCGACCACCGCCTGAACTTTGGACCAGATCTCCATGGCGTCGTGCTCCACCCAACCCGGCTTGGGGAAGATCTGGCGGTGTTCGCGCTGGTCGACAGCGACGATCGCACCGCCCTGGTCGAAGATGATGCAGCGGCTCGACGTGGTGCCCTGATCGATCGCGGCGACGTACTTCTGGGCGTTGTCCGTCATGACGTCCCCTTCGTCCGAGGGTCAGAAGGCTGCTTTGAACACGAGGGCCGACAGCGCCCCGCCGATCAGCGGTCCCGCCACCGGTATCCATGCGTAACCCCAGTCCGAGCCGCCCTTGTTGGGGATCGGGAGCAGGGAGTGCGTGATGCGCGGGCCGAGGTCACGGGCGGGGTTGATCGCATAGCCGGTGGGCCCGCCCAGGGACAGACCGATGCCGACGACGAGCAGGGCGACGAGCAGGGGCCCGATGCCCGAACCGTAGGCCGCCTGCATGCCGGGGACGGGACCGATGCCCGTGCCGGGGTTCTTGCCGAAGAACAGGATGGGCAGCACCAGACCGACGGTCGCGATGATCTCGGTGATCAGGTTGGCGACCGGACGGCGGATCTCCGGGGCTGTGGAGAAGATCCCGAGCGTGGGCAGGGCTGTGTCCTCGTCGGCGTTGGCCTGGAACTGCGCGAAGTAGAGAAGCCAGGTCAGGACGGCGCCGAGGATCGCGCCCGCCATCTGACCCAGCAGATAGTACGGGACGTCCCCCCACTTGGTGAGGTCGGCGATGGCGAGGCCGAGGGTCACCGCCGGGTTGAGGTGTCCGCCGGACTTCGGGGCGGCGGTGTACGCACCCGCCAGGACACCGAAGCCCCAGCCGAAGGCGATGACGACCCAGCCCGCGCCCTTGGCTTTGGAATGGTTGAGGGTGACGGCGGCGCAGACACCGGCGCCGAACAGGATCAGGATGGCCGTACCGATCAACTCGCCGACGAAGATGCTTCCATGGGTCATGGCGGCTCCTAGGCCCTCGCCCGGGGCGGTTCCGCCCCGTGTCCGTCCTTGGTGCAGGGTGCGTTTCCCTTGGCGACTTCAGCCGAAGGCAGGGAGGGGAGGTTCCCCGTCCCCGCCCGGCGTCCGTGACGAGCGTGCTCGTCCGGCGGAATCGCCCGTGGGGGGAACGGCCCGGTCGTACTGGCGTGGGCCCGGGGCGCAGCACTTGAAGACGCCCGAATGGCGGCGATGCCGACTGACACCCGGAAGTTTTCACCGGCACCCACAGAGCGTCAAGGATGCCGACAGCAACGGTTGAAGGCGGACGTCGCACCTCCGGCTCCGCGGCTTTCACGGCCGGCCGGTCGACGTGCAGGGCATGCCCGTAGAGCCCGAGATCGACCGTCGGAACCGTGAGCAGCGCCCGCAGTCGTCCCACCGGGCGAACGCGGATCGCGCCACTCGCTTCCCCCGACCGACCCATGCCTGATAAATGCAAGGGACATGACACGACTCTCCGCCGCGGTACGAGGAATCGTCACCGCGCTCGCCGCCCTGCTGTCCGTCGCGCCCGCCTCCGCCACCGCCCACGCCGCCATGGCGCCCAAGGCGCCCGCGGACTTCGTGGCGCTGAGATCGGTGGACCGGACCATCCTCGAGGAGATCCGGTACTTCACCCCGCACAACTTCGTCGGCGAGCGCATAGACGGCTACCGGCAGCCCCTGTGCATCCTCACCCGCCCGGCCGCCGAGGCCCTCCACAAGGCACAGGTGAAGCTGCTGAGCCAGGGCTACTCGCTCAAGGTGTACGACTGCTACCGGCCGCAGCGCGCAGTCGACCATTTCGTGCGCTGGGCGAAGGACCTCGACGACCAGAAGATGAAGGCCGAGTTCTACCCGCAGGTCGACAAGACCCGCCTGTTCGCGGACGGTTACATCGCGGAGAAGTCCGGGCACAGCCGCGGCTCCACCATGGACCTGACGATCGTACGGCTTCCGGCCAGGCCGACCCGGCCGTACGTTCCGGGCCAGCCGCTCGTGCCGTGCTACACCTCCCGGGACCAGCGCTTCCCGGACAACTCCATCGACATGGGGACGGGCTTCGACTGCTTCGACACCCTGGCCCACACCGACGACCCCCGGATCACCGGCGAGCGGCGTGCCAACCGGCAACTGCTGAAGAGCACTCTGGAGGGCCTCGGATTCGTCAACCTCGCTGAGGAGTGGTGGCACTTCACCTACAAGCCGGAGCCGTACCCGAACACCTATTTCGACTTCCCGGTGTCCCGGGCGTCGCTCGCCTCTTCTGACTGAGTCGTCCCGGAAGACGCCCTCGACGCGATCGGATACAGTCCGCCACGTGTCCGAATCCCGGTTCCCGTCCACCGGCTCCGTGCCGGACTCCCACTGTTCGAGCTGTGGGGCACTCTACGGAGAGGGCGTCTCCGGCTGGCCACGCACCTGCGCTGACTGCGGCACGATCGCCTACCGCAATCCGCTGCCCGTAGCAGTGGCCCTCCAGCCCGTGCACGACCTCGAGGGCACGGCCCTGCTCGTCATCACCCGCACCATCCATCCCGCACGCGGGGGCATCGCCCTGCCAGGAGGGTTCATCGAACAGCGGGAGGACTGGCGGCATGCCGTCGTCCGTGAGCTGAAGGAGGAGACCGGCATCGACGCGGCCGGGCGCGATGTGCGGCTCGTCGATGCGATGAGCTCACCCGACGGCTATCTGCTGCTGTTCGGACTCCTGCCCGAACGTGCGGCCGCCGACCTGCTGCCGTCCGTCGGCACGGACGAGACGGAGGGCTGGCACCTGCTGCGCCGGCCGGCCGAACTCGCCTTCCCGCTGCACACACTGGCGGTGCGGGGCTGGTTCGAGGGCCGGTACGGGTGAGCCTTCGGGCGGGACGGTGCTTGCGCTCGTCCCGCCCTCGTCATGTCCAGGGCCCCCGCGGCCTCCGCCCGACGTACCCGCGGGCCGCCCCACCTCGTCACCCCTGGGCGAGGCCGCGTACCCGTATCGGATGCACGGTCTCTCCCCGGTCTTCGTCCCCGTCCCGCCGGACGACCACCCGCCGGCCCGACCACCGGCTCACATACCGCTCGATCTCCGGCTCGTCCCAGCCGTCGCCCGCGTCCCGCACCACCAGGCCGCCCCCGGACAGCCCCCGGGCCGGCGCCCAGGCCTCCAGCTCCAGACCGCCGTCCTCACCCCGCACGGGTAGGACGGCACCCGCGCGCACGAGCACCGGAATCCGTGACAACGGGGCGTCGACCACCACCGTGCCGGGCCCCTGGAACGCCTTCCCGGTCACCGTGTCGTACCACCGCCCCGGCGGCAGCGGCACCGTCCGCCGGTCCACCCCGGGCTCCAGCACCGGCGCCACCAGGAGACCGTCTCCGAGCAGAAACGCGTCCCCGCAGTCCCTCAGCGCCCGGTCTTCCGGCGCGCCCCACCACAAAGGCCGCACATAGGGCGCACCCGTGCGGCGCGCCAGATGCGACAGCGTGACGAAGTACGGCAGCAGGCGCCGCCGTTCGGTGAGCGCCACGCGCGCGTACTTGAGAACGTCGTCGCCGAACTCCCAGGGCTCCCGGCGCCCGGCCCGCACGCTCGCGTGGGTACGGAACAGCGGCAGGTAGGAGGCGAGTTGGAACCAGCGCAGGTAAAGCTCCGGAGACGGACTCCCGTCGAAGCCGCCCACGTCCGGCCCGGAGTACGGCACCCCGCACAGTCCGAGCCCCATCACCAGCGACAGCGAGGCGCGCAGCCCGGGCCACCCCGTGGCCACATCCCCGGACCAGGTCCCCCCATAGCGTTGCATTCCCACCCAACCGGAACGCGAGAAGAGAAACGGCCTTTCCCGGGGGGCGAGAGCGCGCAGGCCCTCGTACGCGGCCCGGGCCATGCACAGCCCGTACACGTTGTGGGCCTCGCGATGGTCACCGCCACGCCCCTCCAACGCGTGCCGGGCCGAGCGGGGGAGTGTGTTCTCCCCGAAGGCCGTGAACGACACCGGCTCGTTCATGTCGTGCCAGAAACCCGCGAAGCCCTGAGCGAGGCGCTCCTCGTAGCGCCGGCCCCACCACTGCCTCACGCGCGCATGCGTGAAGTCCGGATAGACGGACTCACCGGGCCATACGACGCCTTCGACCACCCGACCCGACGCGTCACGTACGAACGCGTCCTCGCCACTGCCGCTGTCGTACACGGAGTTGCCCGGTTCGGCCTTCACCGCGGGGTCGACGATCGACACCAGGCGGATCCCGTCCCGGCGCAGCTCTTCGGCGAGCACCGGCAGTTTCGGGAAGCGGTCCCGGTCGACCGTGAACACCCGGTGACCGTCGTAGTGGTCGATGTCCAGATGGACGGCGTCCAGGGGAAGACCGCGTGCCTGGTAGCCCGCCACGATCCGCCGCACCTCCCGCTCGCTGCCGAAGCCCCACCGTGCGTGGTGGTGGCCCAGCGCCCAGGCCGGCGGCAGGGCGGGTGCACCGGTCAACGACGCCCAGACACGAAGCACGCGCGCGGGGGTGCCCACCGTCACCCAGCACCGCAGCGGCCCACCGTCCACCCGCAGCTCGCAGCTTCCCGCCCGGTCGTGACCCGACCCCGCACCCTCCCCGCCCTCACGCAGCGTCACTGTGCCGTCCCACGACGTGTCGTGGAACACCAGGTGCGTGCCCGCGTCGGCGACCACCATCTGCACCGGCATGGTGAGGTACAGCGGGTCGTCGCCGGGCCCGAAAGGCCGGCCGGGGTCCGTGTTCCACAGCCGGTAGGTTCCATCGACCAGCCGTGGTCCGGTGGCCCGCCCGCCGAGCCCGAAGAACCGCGCGTCCGGTGCCACTTCGGACCGCTGCATCCACCGCCCGTCACCCCCGTCAACCGGCTCCCACCAGCGGGGCGGCAGATCCCGGCGCAGGGTCACCCCGCCCGGCGTGCGCACCTCGATCGCGCCGTGCCGCGACACCACGACCGTGACGCGTTTCGCCACGACGCGCCAGCCCCCGTCCTTGTCCGGCTCCAGTACCGCCCGCCGATCCGGCTCGGGACTGTTGCCCGCGAGCGCGTACGACGGCTCCGCGCCGGCCCCGTCCCAGCCCCAGAACACCGCCCCGTTCACGGCGACCGTGATCCGCAGCTCGGAGCGGGCGAACCGGACGACACCGCCGCCGGGCTCGGGCCGCACCTCCTGCAAGGTGCCGGGCACCCGTGCCCGCTCCGCTCCGCGCCGCGGCAATCCGGCTGCGTCGGCACGCCTCCTGCGCCACGCGGCCCGTACCATGCGCAGGCCCTGCGCCACACCTCCCGAACCGACCGTCTTCACCGAACGCACCAGGTCACGACCGTCCATGCTGCTCACCCTGCCATTGACATCCCCCTACGGAGGCGCCGTTCAACTGTCGTTCACCCAGGGCAAGAGCACATCTTCACGATGCCAACTATGTGCGGCGCACCCTGGTGCAGAAGTCGATCACATGGCATCGTCCGTGTCAGCCGCGTGACGCGCACACCTCAGCCCGTGCGCGGACCACGCACACCACGCGCACAGTCCGGGAGCCGCCCCATGACCTCAGCGAACCCCATGCCGCTCTGGCAGCCCGACGCCGACCGCATCACTCGGGCACAGATCACCAGGTTCCAGGCCTGGGCGGCCGAACACCACGGCGCCCCCTCCGAGGGCGGCTACGCCGCCCTGCACCGCTGGTCCGTGGACGAGCTGGAGACCTTCTGGAAGGCCGTCACGGAGTGGTTCGACGTACGGTTCACCACCCCCTACGCGCGCGTGCTCGGCAGCCGCTCCATGCCCGGGGCCACATGGTTCCCCGAGGCGACCCTGAACTACGCCGAACACGCCCTGCGCGCGGCCGGCACCCGCGCCGACGAACCCGCCATCCTGGCCGTCGACGAGACCCACGACCTCCGCCCGGTCACCTGGTCCGAGCTGCGCCGCCAGGTCGGCTCCCTCGCCGCCGAGCTGCGCGCCCTCGGCGTCCGTCCCGGAGACCGCGTCAGCGGCTACCTCCCCAACATCCCGCAGGCCGTCGTCGCCCTCCTCGCCACGGCCGCCGTCGGTGGGGTGTGGACCTCCTGCGCCCCCGACTTCGGCGCCCGCAGTGTCCTGGACCGCTTCCAGCAGGTCGAGCCCGTCGTGCTGTTCACGGTCGACGGCTACCGCTACGGCGGCAAGGAGCACGACCGCCGCGACGTCGTCGCCGAGCTGCGCCGCGAACTGCCCACCCTGCGTGCCGTCGTCCACATCCCGCTGCTCGGCACCGACGCCCCCGAAGGCGCTTTGGAATGGGCGGCCCTGACCTCGGCGGACGTGGAGCCGGTCTTCGAGCAGGTCCCGTTCGACCACCCCCTGTGGGTGCTGTACTCCTCGGGTACGACCGGCCTGCCCAAGGCCATCGTCCAGTCCCAGGGCGGCATCCTGGTCGAACACCTCAAGCAGCTCGGCCTGCACTGCGACCTCGGTCCGGAGGACCGCTTCTTCTGGTACACGTCCACCGGCTGGATGATGTGGAACTTCCTCGTCTCCGGCCTGCTGACCGGCACCACGATCGTCCTGTACGACGGCAGCCCCGGCTACCCCGACACGGGCGCCCAGTGGCGCATCGCCGCACGCACCGGCGCCACCCTCTACGGCACGTCCGCCGCGTACGTCATGGCCTGCCGCAAGTCCGGGGTGCACCCGGCGCGCGACCACGACCTCGCGCGCGTGCGGTGTGTGGCGACGACCGGCTCGCCGCTGCCGCCCGACGGCTTCGGCTGGCTGCACGACGAGGTCAGTGACGACCTGTGGATCGCCTCCGTCAGCGGCGGCACCGACGTGTGCTCCTGCTTCGCGGGTGCCGTCCCGACCCTCCCGGTGTACATCGGCGAACTCCAGGCACCTTGCCTGGGCACCGACCTGCAGTCCTGGGACCCCAGCGGCAAACCCCTGATCGACGAGGTCGGCGAGCTGGTCGTCACCAACCCGATGCCCTCCATGCCGATCCGCTTCTGGAACGACCCCGACGGAAGCCGCTACCACGACAGCTACTTCGACATGTATCCAGGAGTGTGGCGCCACGGAGACTGGATCACCCTCACCTCCCGTGACTCCGTGATCATCCATGGCCGCTCGGACTCCACGCTCAACCGCCAGGGCGTCCGCATGGGTTCGGCCGACATCTACGAGGCCGTCGAACGACTCCCCGAGATCAAAGAGTCCCTCGTCATCGGTGTCGAACAGCCCGACGGTGGCTACTGGATGCCTCTCTTCGTCCACCTGGCACCCGGGGCCGTACTCGACGACACCCTCCGGAACCGCATCAAACAGGTCATCCGCGAACAGCTCTCACCGCGCCACGTCCCCGACGAGGTCATCGAGGTCCCGGGCATCCCGCACACCCTCACAGGCAAGCGCATCGAAGTCCCGGTCAAACGCCTCCTTCAGGGCACCCCCTTGGAGAAGGCCGTGAACCCGGGCTCCATCGACAAGCTCGACCTGCTGCAGTTCTACGTCGACCTGGCTCACAAACGGGGCTGACGCTCGCCGCAGCACACCCGGTCAACTCCCTCGCCATTGCCGCGGCCACCGCGGTCGGTACGCGTTGTCAGTGCCACTCATTACTGTGAGTGAGCACTGATCGACCGTAAGTAGGGGGAAGCGTGCCGTACACCGAACAACACTCCATGCGACGTGCGCTGCGCCGCGAAATCGTGGGCACCATCGGCTTGTTGGCCGATGAGGACGACTTCACCGCGATGCGGCGCTACCGCACCTTCGCCTTCGACGACCACACGACCTACCTCCAGCAGGTGGAAGCCCTGCTCAGGAGTCTCGCCGACCAGGGCAGCCACACCACGGTCGCCCTCTTCGACCCGCAGGAGTACGCGGAGTTCTGCGCCGACAGCGGCCTGGAACCCGACGCCCCCTCCAGCCGCACCCGCTTCACGGCGGAACTGGCCACCATGGGGCCGACCATCCCGTACGAGGGACAGCCACTGGACGAACTCGTCCCGGACCTGGTCGACGAGGCCGTACGACAGGCCACCTGGCAGTACGCGACCACCGTGCTGGCCCACCTCGGCCCCTGCGCCTCCTGCGGCGAGAACATCGGGCACGCCACCTTCGCGCATGCCTCCCGGCTCCTCACCCGCATCCTCGAAACCGCGAGCCCCGGCCACCACCATCTCGTGTGCAGCGTCTCGACGGCGCCCGAGACGCTCGTCGCGGTGCTGCACGCCGACGAGGACGCCGACGGCACGATCAGCATCGACGAGACCGAGGTCCTTGAATTCACCTCCGTCCTCGCCCTGGGCCTCGCCACCCACCGCGTGGGCGGACTCGTCATGCGCACCATCGCACCGGACACGGCGGACCGCGTCTATGGCTGGCGCCTGCGCGGGGAACGCCTGGTACCCCTCACCGCGGGAGAGGTCTTCGACGCCTACTGCACCGACATCGAATCCGGCGACCTCGTCTCCCCGGAGTCCGGCGTCGACTACTGCGCACCACCCGATCTCGGGGACAGCGGACCGATGGGCCATACCCATGGCACGGACGAGCCGGAGCCACCACTGCACGCATGATCCGGACACGCTGAGCAACCGACAGGCGCCCGAGTAAGTGAGGGGCGCTCCACCCGCGGGTGAAGCGCCCCTGGCTGCCCGATGACGGAAGCGACGTTCCGGCTACTCGCCGGACAGCACCGCCTGCGCCGCTCGTCGCGCCTCCTCGGCCGTGTCGGCGGCCCGCGCGGCGGCCGCGGCACGCTCGCACTGCGCCAGCGTGTACTTCGCCAGCGTCGCTCGAACATACGGAAGCGACGCCGCACCCATGGACAGGGACGTGACACCCAGGCCCGTCAGCACGCAGGCCAACAGCGGGTCCGACGCGGCCTCACCGCAGACACCGCAGCTCTTGCCCTCGGCCTTCGCCGCCTCCGCGGACACCGCGACCAGGTCGAGCAGCGCGGGTTGCCACGGATCCTGCAGGCGGGAGAGCGCACCCACCTGACGGTCAGCGGCGAACGTGTACTGCGCGAGATCGTTGGTCCCCAGTGACAGGAACTCGACCTCCTGAAGAATCGAGCGCGCCCGCAGCGCGGCCGACGGGATCTCCACCATGGCACCGAACTTCGCGTGCAGCCCGGCCTCACGGCACGCGTCCGCGAAAGCTTTCGCATCGGTGCGGTCGGCGACCATCGGCGCCATGACCTCGAGGTAGACCGGCAGCCCCTCCGCGGCCGTCGCGAGCGCGGTCAGTTGCGTACGCAGCACCTCGGGGTGGTCGAGCAGCGTTCGCAGGCCGCGCACGCCCAGCGCCGGGTTCGGCTCGTCCGCCGGAGTCAGGAAGTCCAGCGGCTTGTCCGCGCCGGCATCCAGCACCCGCACGACGACACGGCCCTCCGGGAAGGCCTCGAGTACCTGCCGGTACGCCTCGACCTGCTTCTCCTGCGACGGCGCCTTCTTGTTGTCGTCCAGGAAGAGGAACTCCGTACGGAACAGGCCGACGCCCTCGGCCCCGGCCTCGACTGCGGCCGGCACATCCGCGGGGCCACCCACGTTCGCCAGCAGCGGCACCTTGTGACCATCAGCCGTGGCACCCGGACCCGTCGAAGCAGCCAGGGCGGCCTTGCGCTCGGCGGCCGCCGCCTCCAGTTGTGCCTTCTTCTCGGCGCTGGGATTCACGAAGATCTCGCCGGTGCTGCCGTCCACGGCGATCACCGTGCCCTCGGTGAGCTCACCGGCACCCGGCAGCGCCACCACGGCAGGAACACCGAGCGCCCGGGCCAGGATCGCGCTGTGGCTGGTCGGCCCGCCTTCCTCGGTGACGAAGCCGAGGACCAGGGTGGGGTCCAGGAGGGCCGTGTCGGCAGGCGCGAGATCACGGGCGACGAGGACGTACGGCTCGTCACTGTCCGGGACACCCGGCATCGGTACCCCGAGCAGACGGGCGACGATACGATTCCGCACATCGTCGAGGTCGGCCACGCGACCGGCGAGGTACTCACCGGCGGCGGCCAGCAGCTCGCGGTACGCGGCGAAGGCGTCGTACACCGCACGCTCCGCGGTGCTGCCGACGGCGATGCGACGCTCCACGTCCGCCAGCAGCTCGGGGTCCTGGGCCATCAGGGCCTGGGCCTCCAGTACCGCCTGGGCCTCGCCGCCCGCCAGGTTGCCGCGCGCAATGAGGTCGGCGGCCACAGCGTCCACGGCCTGGCGTGCGCGCCCCTGTTCGCGCTCCGCGTCCTCCGTCGGAATCTGCTTGGCCGGCGGTTCGAGCACCGCCGTCCCCATGTGCCGAACTTCGCCGATCGCCACGCCGTGGCTCACACCGACGCCTCGCAGCGTTGTTTCCATCTCACCCGTCTCCGAATCATGCGGTGGGCCCCGCCACCGCGATCGTTGCCTCTGTACTGCCGTTCAGCACGGCGTCGGCGTCACTGCCAGGTGAAGAGTTCGTCGCCGGCCTTCACATCGCCGTCCTCACGGAGACCGGAAAGGGAGTCGGCCGTGGCCTCGAGTGCCACCACCGGGCACACCGGAGACTTCCCGGCCTGTTCGACGGCCGCCGGGTTCCAGCGCACGACCGCCTGACCACGCGTGACGGTGTCGCCCTTGTTGACCAGTACTTCGAAGCCCTCACCGTTGAGCTGCACCGTGTCGATGCCCAGGTGGGTCAGCACACCGTGACCTTCGGCGTCCACAACGACAAAGGCGTGCGGATGGAGCGAGACGATGACCCCGTCCACGGGAGAGACGGCCTCCGAGAGCTCACGCACGGGGTCGACCGCCATACCGGGCCCGACCATCGCTCCAGAGAAGACGGGGTCGGGCACTGCGGCCAGTCCGATCGCACGTCCTGCGATAGGGGACGTCACGGTGGTCATGGGAAGCCTCCCAGGGGTGGAGATTCAAACGCGCCGTCACTACCTGTCCCGGACGGCGCACTGTGAAGCAGCGTATGTCATATGAAGTGCCGGTTCCGCATGAGACGTAGGGGTTGATGGCCCTGTAGCGGCAGCCCAAGTGATTTGCGTGTGCTCCAGGGCCCGTGTATAGTCGTACCCCTGCCTGGGGCTGAGTGACGCGGTTAAGCGTCCTGGCTCGGCAGCATCCAACTTGCCAGTTCCTGATCTCAGGGCCGTTCTGCATGTCCGCAGAACAGTGGTCATGGAGACGGAAAAACACTGATAAAGTCGGATCCGCCGGAAAGGGAAACGCGAGAGCGGGAACCTGGAAAGCACCGAGGAAATCGGGTCGAGAAAAGATCTGATAGAGTCGGAAACACCGAAGGGAA